>JBFGEI010000105.1:0-9448 GCA_041580155.1 Limimaricola sp. | reverse complement strand
ATCCGGCGCATCGACCGGGCGGTGCCGGGCAGCAGCCGGGTCAGGTCGCGGGTCCGGTAGCGGATGATCGGGAAGGCCTCCTTGGTGAGCGAGGTGAAGACGAGCTCGCCCTGCTGGCCATCCTCGACCGGTTCGCCGGTCTCAGGGTCGATCACCTCGGGGTAGAAGTGGTCCTCCCAGATGTGCAGCCCGTCCTTGGTCTCAGCGCATTCCTGCGCCACGCCGGGGCCGATGATCTCGGACAGGCCGTAGATGTCGACCGCGTCCATGTCGAAGGCCTGCTCGATCTCTGCCCGCATCGCGTTGGTCCAGGGTTCGGCGCCGAAGATCCCGGTGCGCAGCGCGCTTTGCCGAGGATCGAGACCGGCGGCGCGGTAGGCGTCGAGGATCGACAGCATGTAGGACGGCGTCACCATGATGATCGACGGCTTGAAGTCCTCGATCAGGGTGATCTGGCGTTCGGTCATGCCGCCCGAGACCGGCACCACGGTGCAGCCCAGCCGCTCGGCGCCGTAATGCGCGCCAAGACCGCCGGTGAACAGCCCGTAGCCATAGGCGACATGGCAGACGTCGCCCGGCGCGCCACCGGCGGCGCGGATCGACCGGGCCATGACGTCGGACCAGGTGTCGATGTCGGCCTTGGTATAGGCCACGACGGTCGGCTTGCCGGTGGTGCCGGACGAGGCGTGCAGCCGGGCGATCCGCTCGCGCGGGACCGCGAACATGCCGAACGGGTAGGTGTCGCGCAGGTCCTGCTTCACGGTGAACGGGAACTTGCGCAGGTCGGACAGCGATTTCAGATCGTCGGGATGCACCCCGGCGGCGTCGAACTTCGCGCGGTAGAACGGCGAGCCGTCGTAGGCGTGGCGCAGCGTCTGCTGCATCCGCCGCAGTTGCAGCGCGGTGATTTCATCGCGCGAGGCGGTCTCGATCGGATCGAGCGGGGCGCGCGGGCCGGTGGGTCTGGTCAAGATCTCATCCTCCGATCGGCGCAGCGCTGGCGCGCCGGCGTCCTGTCACTTTGCGGGCGGCGTCACGATCCGGGTGTTGCCGCGAAAGCTGGCGATCAGCGTGCCGTCGTCGCGCCGCACCGCCACGTCGTAAAGCCCCGAGCGCCCGGCCCGGGTCACCTCGGTGCCGGTGCCGATCAGCATGTCGCCAAGCCGACCCGGCGCGTGGTAGCTGATGTCGCATTGCACCCCGACGGCGGCGTAATCGTAGCTGTTGGCGGCGAAGGCGAAGACGCTGTCGGCGAAGGCGAAGGTGATGCCGCCGTGCAGCGTGCCGTGGCCGTTCACCATGTCGTCGCGGACCCGCATCCGCATCACGGCATGGCCCGGCGCCACCTCGACCAGCTCCATCCCCAGCGCCTTGCTGGCCCGGTCCTCGGCCCACATTTCGGCGCAGCGGCGTTCGGCCTGCGCCTGTTGCGCCGCGTCGCCGATCGGCTGGGCCGCGGCCCGCGATCGATGCGGCAGGTCAACCGGGTTCGCCATGTCCACTCCCTTGGTCCTCGGGGCCCGCCCCGCGCGGCTTGTGCATCGCAAAGCAGCACGGAAACAGGGCGCTCAATCAAAAAATGTGTTGCATGGTGTCCGTGGCTGGTCAATGAATATTGCGTCACGGGATACCGAAACATTCCGGATCGATGTGACACCAGGGAGGATTCACATGACCAAACACGCAGTCGCCGCCGGCGTTTCGGCGCTGGCCCTGCTGACGGCCGCCCCGGCGCTGGCCGAGATCAAGATCGGCGCCTCGCTCGCGGTGACCGGTCCGGCGGCGTTCCTCGGCGATCCCGAGGCCAAGACGCTCGAGATGCTGGTCGAGGAGCTGAACGCCGCGGGCGGCATCAACGGCGAGCAGGTCGAGCTGATCGTCTATGACGACGGCGCCGATCCGAACAAGGCGCGGACCTTCGCGACCCGTCTCATCGAGGAGGATGAGGTGGTGGCGGTGATCGGCGGGTCGTCGACCGGGGCGACGATGGCGATGGCGCCGTTGTTCGCCGATTACGAGATCCCGTTCATCAGCCTCGCCGGCGCGGTGGTGATCATCGACCCGGTGCAGGAATTCGTGTTCAAGACGCCGCACACCGACCGCATGGCCTGCGAGAAGATCTTCGCCGACATTACCGCGCGCGGCCTGTCCAAGGTCGGGCTGATCTCGGGCACCGACGGCTTCGGCGCCTCGATGCGCGAACAGTGCCTGGCGGTCGCGGGCGACGCCGGCGTCGAGATCGTCGCCGACGAGAGCTACGGCGGCAGCGACAGCGACATGACCCCGCAGCTGACCAACATCGCGGCCACCGACGGCATCGAGGCGGTGGTGAACCCGGGCTTCGGCCAGGGCCCGGCGGTGGTGACGCGGAACTACGCCCAGCTTGGCATCGAGCTGCCGTTCTACCAAAGCCACGGCGTCGCGTCGGACGAATTCATCAAGCTGGCCGGCGACGCGGCCAACGGGCTGCGGCTGCCGGCGACGCCTCTGCTGATCCCCGACCAGCTCTCCGAGGACGACCCGCAGCGCGAACCGGTGCAGGGCTACATCGCCGCCTACCAGGCGAAATACGGCGAGACGCCGTCGACCTTCGGCGGCTACGCCTTCGACGCCTTCCACCTGCTGCTCGACGCGATCGAGCGGGCCGGATCGACCGACCCGGTCGCGATCCGAGACGCGCTCGAGGCGACTTCGGGCATGGCCGGCGTGACGGGGGTCTACAGCTTCAGCCCGGAAGACCACATGGGGCTCGACCTGTCGGCGTTCCGGATGCTTGAAATCCGCGACGGCGGCTGGGCCGCGGTCGAATAGGCCGCAGCTTGTCGGAGCTTTTGCAGTTCATCATCTCCGGGGTCACGGTGGGCGCGATCTACGCGGCCATCGCCCTTGGCTTCACCCTGATCTACAACGCCACCGGGGTGGTGAACTTCGCCCAGGGCGAATTCGTGGTGATCGGCGGCATGACCGCGGCGGCGCTGATCGGCGCCGGTGTCCCGGTGCCGCTGGCGGCGCTGCTGGCGGTGCTGGCCGGCACGCTGGCCGGGGTGCTGCTGTACCGGCTGGCGATCAAGCCGGCGCGGCAGGCGCCGCTGGTGTCGCTGATCATCATCACCATCGGCGCCAGCATCTTCATCCGCGGCGCGATGCAGACGCTGTTCGACAAGCAGATCCACCGCTACGACGGGTTTTCCGGCGACGCGCCGCTGCGCTTCGGCGGCGCGACGATCCTGCCGCAAAGCCTTTGGATCATCGCCGGATCGGTGGCGGTGTTCGGCTTCCTGGCCTGGTTCCTGAACCGGACCCGCGCCGGCCGCGGCATCCGCGCCACCGCGTCGAACCGGCTGGCAGCGGCGCTGGTCGGGATCAACACCGGTCGCGCGATGAACCTGTCCTTCGCGATCTCGGCCGGGATCGGCGCGCTGGCCGGGGTGCTGGCGACGCCGGTGACCTTCACCAGCTACGACGCCGGGGTGCTGATGGCGCTCAAGGGCTTCTCGGCCACCATGCTGGGCGGCGTCGGATCGCCGCTGGGCGCGCTGGCGGGCGGGCTGCTGATCGGGCTGATCGAGGCGACGACGGCGGGCTACGTCAGTTCCGACTACAAGGACGCCGCCGCCTTCGTGGTGATCCTCGCGGTGCTGTTCGTGCGGCCGCAGGGGCTGTTCGGCGCCAAGATCACGGAGCGGGTCTGATGGCCGGGCGCAGCATCGGGCCGGGTTTGCGGACTTTCCTGATCTTCGCGGCGCTGGTGGTGATCGGTGCGGCGCTGTTCCCATCGAGCTACTTCTACCGGGTCGGCACGCTGGTCTGGATCAACACGCTGTCGGTGACCGGCATCGTGGTGCTGCTGGGCTATGTCGGGCTGGTCAGCCTCGGCCACGCCGGGTTCTTCGCGATCGGCGCCTATGCGACCGCGATCCTGCCGCAGTACGGGTTGCCCTCGGGGGTCGCGATGCTGGCCGGGATCGGCGGCGCGGCGCTGCTGGCGCTGCTGGTCGGCCGGCCGATCCTGCGGCTTTCGGGCTATTACCTGGCGATCGCGACGCTGGGCCTGGGGATGCTGATCTGGATGGTGCTGTCGAAGGAGGCCTGGCTGACCGGCGGCCCCGACGGCATGGCGGTCGAGGGGATGAGCGCGCGCAACCTGTTCAAGCTGGTCGGGCTGTCGCTGAAATCGGCCGAGGCCTGGTACTGGGTCGCCGGTGGCTGCGCCAGCCTCGGCGCGGCGCTGGCGGTCAACCTCGGCCATAGCCCTTGGGGCCGGGCGCTGCGGGCGATCCACGACAGCGACGTGGCGGCGCGGTCGCTGGGCATCGACGTGGCGCGGGCCAAATCGGCGGCCTTCGTGATCTCGGCGGTCTACGCCGCGGTCGCGGGGGCGCTGCTGGCGCTGGCCAACGGCTACATCACCCCGGACACCGGCGGCTTCATGCATTCGGTGGAAATGGTGACGATGGCGGTGCTTGGCGGGGCGTCCTCGGTGTTCGGCGCGCTGGTCGGGGCGCTGATCCTGACCGCGCTGCCGCAGGTGCTGACCGTTCTGGCCGACTACGAACACATGGTGCTGGGCGCGATCATGGTGCTGACGATGATCGCAATGCGGCGCGGCCTGGTGCCGGCGCTGGCCGGGCTTTGGGCAAGGAGAAGGCCGTGACGCTCGAGATCGACGGCATCGGGATTTCCTTCGGCGGCATCAAGGCGGTCGACGGCGTCGGCTTTGCCGCGCGGCCCGGCGAGGTGACCTCGATCATCGGGCCGAACGGGGCCGGCAAGACCACGCTGTTCAACCTGATCAGCGGCGTCTACCCGACCGCCGCCGGAACGGTGCGGATCGACGGCCGCGACGTGACGAGGCTGCCGGCGCATCTGCTGGCGCGCGCCGGGATGGCGCGGACGTTTCAGAATCTGCAGATCTTTCCGCAGATGACCGCGCGCGACAACGTGATGACCGGTTGTCACATGCGCGAACGCGCGTCGCTGCTGGCCGATCTTCTGGGGCTGCCGTCGTCGCGCCGCGAGACCGCGAAAAGCCGGATCGCCGCCGAGGCGGCGCTGGACCGCGCCGGGCTAGCCGAGCTGGCGGACCGGCCGGCGTCGGAGCTGTCCTACGGCCAGCTCAAGCGGCTCGAGATCGCGCGGGCGCTGGTCACCGGCTGCAGCATCCTACTGCTCGACGAACCGGCGGCGGGCTGCAACGCGGTGGAAACCCGCGAGGTCGACGACCTGATCGCGGCGATCGCCTCCGAAGGAAGGACCGTGGTGCTGATCGAACACGACATGCGCATGGTGATGCGGATTTCGGCGCGGATCGTGGTACTCGATCAGGGTCGCAAGATCGCCGAGGGCACGCCCGAGCAGATCCGCAACGACCCGCAGGTGATCGCGGCCTACCTCGGCGCCCACGGCGCCGCCGAAGCGGAGGCCGCGCATGGCTGAGCCGGGGCCGCTGCTCGAGATCGCCGGGCTGGTCACCGGCTACGGCCCGATCGAGGTGCTGCACGGCGTCGACCTGGCGGTGATGCCGGGCGAGATCGTCACCCTCGTCGGCGCCAACGGCGCCGGCAAGACCACGCTGATGCGCTGCATTTCCGGGGTGCAGCCGCTGCGCGCCGGCGCAATGCGGTTCGACGGCGCCGACCTGGCGCGCCGCCCGGACCATGCCCGCGCCGGGCTTGGCATCGCCCATTCGCCCGAGGGCCGGCAGATCTTCGGCGAGCTCACGGTCGAGGAAAACCTGCGGCTTGGCGGCTATCACCGGCGCGACGACCTGTCCGCGGATCTCTCCGAGGTCTACGCGCTGTTCCCGGTGCTGCGCGACAAGGCGGCGCTGACCGCCGGCGGGCTGTCGGGCGGCCAGCAGCAGATGCTGGCGATCGGAAGGGCGATCATGACCCGCCCCCGGCTGATGCTGCTCGACGAGCCGTCGATGGGGCTGGCGCCGGTGCTGGTCGACCAGGTGCTTCAGGTGATCGGCGCGCTGCGCGACCGCGGGGTCACGCTGCTGGTGGTCGAACAGAACGCCTATGCCGCGCTGAAGGTCGCCGACCGCGGCTACGTCATGGAGCAGGGGCGGATAACCCTGTCGGGCAGCTCGGCCGAACTGATCGCCGATCCGCGGATCCGCGAGGCCTATCTCGGCGCCTGAGCCTTCAGCGCATCACCGATCTGATCGCCAGCGGCCGGTTTTCCAGGATCGCCTCCATCGCGAAATGCCCGGCGACGGTCTCGATGTCGAAGCCTTCGATCAGCGCTTGGTAGAACCGGTCGTAGCCGGCCATGTCGGCGGTCACCGCCTTGATCATGTAGTCCCAATGGCCGCCGATCCGGTGGAAGTCGACGACTTCGGGCAGTGCCTCGACATGGGTGCGGAACGCCCGCGCCCAATCGGCGGCGTGGTGCCGCGTGCGGATCATCACGAAGACGGTCAGCCCCAGACCCAGCGCCCGCGCGTTCACGGCGGCGCGGCTGCCGGTCAGCACGCCCTCGTCGCTCAGCCGCTTCAGCCGCCGCCAGCAGGCGTTCTGCGAGAGCCCGACCCGTGCCGCCAGCTCGCGCTGCGACAAGGTGCCGTCGCGTTGCAGCAGCTCCAGCAGCTTGCGGTCAATCTGATCGGTTGAAACGGCCATACCATGCAGTCTTGACCCAAAATTTACCCTCAGGCCAGCTCAATCGATGTCGATTCCGCGGATCGATGGGTCGATGATCGGGCCAGGGACAGCAGGGGTGCCGCGATGACCGAGTTTTTCGACCGCTTCGAGGCGGGTTTGATCGCCGATGGGCTGGCAGCGCTGCGCGACGGCCAGTTCGGCCGCGCCGCGGTGATCGACGGGCCGTTCGGGCCGCGGCGGATGATCTATGCCGACGACACCGCGTCGGGGCGGGCGCTGCGCCAGGTCGAGGCGGCGCTGCAGGACGAGGTGCTGCCGTATTACGCCAACAGCCACACCGAGGCGTCACATTGCGGCGCCCGGATGACCGCGCTGCGCCGCGCCGCCCGCGACCGGGTGGCGCGCGGTTGCGGCGCCGGGCCAGACGACGCGGTGATCTTCACCGGCAACGGCGCTACCGCCGGGATCAACCGGTTGGTGCATCTGCTGGGCGTGGCGCGCGCGGTCGCCGAAGCCCGCCCGGTCCGGGTGCTCATCGGCCCGTGGGAGCACCACTCCAACATCCTGCCCTGGCGCGAGAGCGGCGCCCGGGTGATCGAACTGCCCGAAGGGCCGGGCGGCGTCGACATGGCAGAGCTCGGGGTGCAGCTGGCGGCGGCGCGGCGGGACGGCGCGCTGTGCATCGGCGCGTTCTCGGCGGCGTCGAACGTCACCGGCGCGCTGGCCGACGTCGCGGCGATCACCGCGGCGCTGAACGCGGCCGGGGCGTTGTCGGTCTGGGACCAGGCCTGCGGCGCGCCCTACCTGCCGCTCAGCATGACGCCCGGCACGGCACGGATCGACGCGATGGTGCTGTCGCCGCACAAGTTCGCCGGCGGACCGGGAGCGTCGGGGGTGACGGTGATCCGGCGCGGCGCCTGCGGGCTTGACCGTCCGGTGGCGCCGGGCGGCGGCACGGTGCGCTTCGTCGGCCCGACGGGGCACGACTATTCCACCGACCTCGTGGCGCGCGAGGAATCCGGCACCCCGGACCTGCTGGGCGATATCCGCGCCGGCATGGCCTTCGCGGTGAAATCGGCGCTGGCGGCGTTCGGCATGGCGCGGATCGAACAGGAACTGGCGGCGCGCGGCCTGGCGGCGCTGCGCGATGCGCCGGGGATCGAACTTCTGGGCTGCCGCACCACCCAGAGGCTGCCGATCTTTTCGCTGCGGCTGCGCGACAGCGACGGCGCGGCGCTGCACCAGCAGCTGGCGACGCGGATGCTGTCGGATCTCTGGGGCATTCAGGCGCGCGGCGGCTGCGCCTGCGCCGGGCCCTACGTGCACCGGCTGCTCGGGATCGACGCCGCGGCCTCGGCGGCGCTGCGGGCGCGGATCCTGTCGGGCGAGGAACTGGCCAAGCCCGGCTTCGTGCGCTTCAACCTCGGGCCGATGATGACCGAAGCCGAGATCGCGACGGTGCTCGAGGCGCTGCGCGATCTGCCGGGGCAGGCGGCGCGGCTGGCCGGGGGCTATGACGCCGACCCGGCCCGCGCGATCTTCCGCCCGGTGGCGGCCTGAGGCCTCAGCGGCCCCAGCTGCCGTCGTCGAGCATCTTGCGCACCTCGGCGTCATGCGCGCCAAGTCGCGGCGACGCCCGGTCCAGCCGCAGCCGGCCCTCGGACATCGAGATCGGGCTGCGGACGCCGGGCTGGCCCTCGGGCGCGATCTGCAGGTCGCGGGCCACGACCTGCGGATCGGCGAACACGTCCTCGAGCAGGTTGATCGGCCCGGCCGGCACGCCGCGCGTCTCGAACGCCGCCAGCAGGGCGTCGCGCGGCCAGCCGGCGGTGGCCTCGGCGATCAGCGGTATCAGCGCCGCGCGGTTGGCGACCCTGCCGGGGTTGGTGGCAAAGCGCGGATCGTCGGGCAGGGTCTCCAGCCCGAGCACCTCGCAGGCCTTGCGGAACTGGCCGTCGTTGCCGACCGCGAGGATGATCCAGCCATCGGCGACCGCGAAGGTCTGATACGGCGCGATCGACAGATGCGCGTTGCCCATCCGCGGCGGCGACGCGCCGGTGGTCAGGTAGTGCATCGCCTGGTTGGCCATCACCCCGACCGAACAATCCAGCAGCGCCATGTCGATGTGCTGACCGCGGCCGGTGACCGCGCGCTGCGCCAGCGCCGCCTGGATCGCGATCACCGAATACAGCCCGGTGAAGATGTCCGAAAACGCGACGCCGGCCTTCTGCGGCTCGCCCTCGGGCTCGCCGGTCACCGACATGATGCCGGACATGCCCTGCACCAGGAAGTCGTAGCCGGCGCGGGCGGCGTAGGGCCCGGTCTGGCCGAAGCCGGTGATCGAGCAATAGACCAGACGCGGGTTCAACTGCGACAGCGCTGCGTAGTCCAGCCCGTGCCGGGCCAGCCCGCCGGTCTTGAAGTTCTCGATCACCACGTCGGCCTCGGCGGCCAGCCGGCGCACCAGCTCGCGGCCCTCGGGGCTGCGGAAATCGGCGGTGACCGATCGCTTGCCGCGGTTGCAGGCGTGGAAATACGACGCGGCGCCGTCCTCGGCGAAGGGCGGCCCCCATTGCCTTGTGTCGTCACCGGCAAGGCTTTCGACCTTGACCACGTCGGCGCCCAGATCGGCCAGCGTCTGACCGGCCCAGGGGCCGGCCAGAATCCGGGCCAGTTCCAGCACCTTGAGGCCTGCGAGCGGCGCGGCGCCGGGCTGCGACATCAGAAAAACGCCTGCAGCCCGGTCTGGGCGCGGCCGAGGATCAGGGCGTGGACGTCGTGGGTGCCCTCGTAGGTGTTGACGGTCTCGAGGTTGACCATGTGGCGCATCACCGCGAATT
>JBFGEI010000104.1:0-9449 GCA_041580155.1 Limimaricola sp. | reverse complement strand
TATTCGAAGGTGCCGGTCATCGAGGCGGCGATCACCTCGGCGTCGGCGCCAACGTATTCGGGGCGCGACAGGATCTCGACCGCCTCCTGGCGGTTGGCGTTGTCGTCGGCGTCCAGCCATTCGGCGGCGCGGATCAGCGCCCGGGTGAGCGCGCGGGTGGTGTTGGGGTTTTCTTCGACGAACTCGGCGGTCAGGCCGAACACCTTCTCGGGATTGTTCTTCCAGATTTCGTAGTCGGTGATCACCGGAACGCCGATGCCCATGGCGACGGCCTGCTGGTTCCACGGCTCGCCGACGTCGTAGCCCATGATCGTGCCCGCCTCGAGCGTCGAGGGCATCTGCGGCGGCGGCGTCACCGACAGGAACACCTCCGCGCCGATCTGCCCCGAGGTGTCGTCCGGGCTGTAGAGGCCGGGGTTCAGGCCACCTGCCGCGAGCCAGTAGCGCAGCTCGTAATTATGGGTCGAGACCGGGAACACCATGCCCATGTCGAAGCGGCGGCCGTCGTTGCGAAACTGCTGGACCACAGGGGCCAGCGCCGCGGCGCTGATCGGGTGCTGCGGCCGGCCCTCGGCATCCGAGGCGATGTTGGGCTTCATCATCTCCCAGACCTCGTTCGACACGGTGATGCCGTTGCCGTTCAGATCCATCGAGAACGGCGTCACGATATGGGCTTGGGTGCCGTAGCCGATCGTCGCGGCAAGCGGTTGACCGGCAAGCATGTGCGCGCCCTGCAGCCGGCCCTCGATCACCCCGTCGAGCAGCACCTTCCAGTTGGCCTGCGGCTCCAGCGTGACGAACAGCCCCTCGTCCTCGAAGAAGTGCTTCTCGTAGGCGATGGCGAGCGGCGCCATGTCGGTGAGCTTGATGAAGCCCAGGGTCAGGTCCTCGATCTCGGGGCTCTGGGCGGTGGCGGGCAGCGCCGAGGCCATCAGCAGCGCGTGAAGGGACAGGCGGGGAATATTGAACACGGTGGGTCTACCTTGTCGGATGGCGCCCATCGGGGGAGGTCAGGGCGCGGTGAGCCGAAAGCCGGAGCGGAGCGCGACGGCATGTCGCGACGCTTGAAAGCGGCTTTGCTGTGGAAAGGCCCCCGTCGTCGGGAGCGGCTGCAGGACGCCCTTGCCCTGTCTCAAGTTCTTTTTACCCCGACGCCGCGCTGCGGCAAAGCGGCTTCCGCAGCGGCAGCACACGCATTTGCTGCAATGCAGCGACCTGCCCAAAAAAGCGTCGGTCTCAGGCCTCGGGGTCGAAAATCTGGCCGTCGAAGAACGCGTCGGGCGCCAGAATCACCCTTCCCTGCTCGGCCGGGACCTCGGTCGGCGTGGTGATCGCGCCCTCGAGTCGGTCCGACGCACCGGGCAGGTCGGCGCCGACGGCGCGCAGGTGCCGGCGGTAGAGATCGGTGCGGAACACGCCGCGCGCGGTGGCGATCGCCGCCGCCGGATCGCGGCCGCTGCGCCGCGCCAGCCGCGACCCGAACCAGGCCGCCTGGCTGCGCCACGGGAAGGTCGCGGCGCCGTCGAAGAAGCCGATGAAGCCCGGCACCAGCCGTTCATCGCCGCCGGGCGCGATCACCAGCCGGCCGGTCAGCGTCCGGTCGATCAGCTCGGGCGCGACGTCGAGATGCGGCGCGAGGATTTCCGACGCCGTCGCCAGGTTGCCGGCGGCGCCAAGCCAGCGCCCGGCGCGCCAGACCGCGCGCATCAGCTTGCCGGTCAGCTCGGGTTCGGCCTCGGCCCAGTCGCGGCGCACCGCGAGAACCTTGTCGGGCGCCGCGGCGCGGATCGCGCAGCCCGGCAGCAACAGCTCGGCCAGCCCGGTCTCGACCGCGATCGATCCCCAGGGTTCGCCGACGCAGAACGCGTCGATCTCGTCCTCGGCCATCGCCTGCGCCATCAGCGGCGGCGGCACGGTGCGGATGTCGAGCGGACCACCGGCGGTCGGCGCCAGCCAGTGGTGCAGCAGCTCGGCATGGGTCGAGAACGGGAACGGCGCGCCGATCCGCAGGCCAGGTTCGGCCAGCAGCGCCCGCGCCGCCGCCGCCGCGTCGGCAAAGTCGAAGCCATGGCCGCCGTCGCGCAGCCGTCGCGCCAGCGCCGCAGACACGCCGACCACCTGACCGCCGGTGGACAGCACCGACAGCACGTCGATCCGGGTGCTCAGACCGCCGAGGCCCAGCGCCATCGCCACCGGGATCGGCGCCAGCATATGCGCCGCCTCGATCCTTCCCAGCGCCAGCAGGTCGCGCAGTGTCGACCAGGACGGCGCGCGCTGCAATTGCAGGTCGAGCCCCTCGGTCTCGGCGAAGCCAAGCTCGCGCGCGACGATCAGCGGCGCGGCGTCGACCAGCGCGATGTAGCCGGCCTTCATCGGCGCGAGGGTCATGACAGCATCCTCGCCGCCAGCACCAGCGCCGCGGCGACGTCGGCCACCTTGCGTCCCTGGTCCATCGCGGTGCGGCGCAGCAGCGCGTAGGCCTCGTCCTCGGTCAACCCCTTGGCTTTCATCAACAGCCCCTTTGCCCGGTCGATCGTCTTGCGTTCCTCGAGCGCGCGTCGCGTGGTCGCCAGTTCCGTCCGCATCCTGGCGAACAGGTGGAACCGGGCGATCGCGGCGTCGAGCACCGGCTTGATCCGCTCGGGCCGCAGCCCGTCGACGACATAAGCCGACAGCCCGGCCTCGATCGCCGCCGCCGCCAGCCCTTCGTCCGACCGGTCGACGAACATCGCCACCGGCCGGTCGAGCGGCGATGACGCCAGGGTCAGCTCCTCGAGCATGTCGCGCGACGGGCTGACGACGTCGACCAGCACGATGTCGGGCCTGGTGTCGCCGATCCGTCGGGCCAGCCCGGTCTGCTCGGCGATCACCGTGATCTCGTAATCGCCGGCGGCGCGCAGCGCGTCGACGATCAGCAGCGCCCGGTCGCGGTTGCGTTCGACGACGACGATGGACAGGCGTTCGGGCATGGCGGTTCCGGTCTGGGGCGTTGCATCGGTGATGCGCCCGCGCGGCGCCGCCGGTCCACGCGGCGGTGGCGATCCGGCGCTGCACCAGACGCCTGCCGCGCGGTTCTGCCGGTTTGCGCGGCGTCATGCCCAACATCTGGGCATCGCGCGACGCTGTGACCTTGCGCCGCTTTCGCCGCCCCGCGCCTGCTGCTACTGCGGCGCAACCGCCGCCCGACGGCGCATGTCACGAGGATGTTTCGATGAACCCTGGCCGCTTTGCCCTTCTGGCCGCGCTGCTGATCGGTGCCGGCGCCGCGCAGGCGCACGACTTCAAGGTCGCCGATCTGACGATCCTGCACCCCTATGCGACCGAAACCAGCGGCCGGGCGATGACCGGCGCCGGCTACCTGTCGATCCGCAACGACGGCGACGCCGCCGATGCGCTGATCGCGGTGCGCGCCGATTTCCCGCGGGTGACGCTGCACGGGTCGGTCGAGACCGACGGGATGATGTCGATGTCCGAGATCGAGCGGATCGAGATCTCTCCCGGCGAGACGCTGGAGCTGCAATCCGGCGGCGTCCACGTGATGTTCATGGGGCTCGACGGCGACCCGTTCGAGACCGGTGAGCGGTTCCCGGCGACGCTGGTGTTCGAGCAGGCCGGCGAGATCGCGGTGGAGTTCGTGGTCGAGCCGCGCGCGGCCGAGACCGCCGGCGACGCCGCGCCGATGGACCACAGCATGCACCAGGCGCCCGACTCCAAGTGACCCGTCGGCCACCGCCCGTTGCCAGCCCCAAAGGGGCGTGGCGCCGGGCGGCCCGACGCCATGGCGTCAGCCTTCGATCGGCAGACCGGCCTCTTTCCAGCCGGCCAGCCCGCCTTCGATGACGCTGGCGCGATAGCCCATCTTGTTCAGCGCGTCCGCGGCCAGCGTTGCGCGGCCGCCCGAGGCGCAGAGCACCAGCACCCGGCCCTCGCCCTGCATCGCCCGCAGCCGCGGCTCGCCGTCGGCGTCGGCCTTCGGTTCCAGCACGCCGCGCGGCACGTTCAGCGCGCCGTCGATGCGCCCGGCGGCCTGCAATTCGCCCGGTTCGCGCACGTCGAGGATCAGCGCGCCATCCCGCGCCGCCTGCTGCGCCTCGGCCGGGGCGATGGTGTCGACCCGAGCCCGGGCCTCGGCGACGAAATCCTTCATGGTCATGGTCATGTCTGTATCCGTTCCTGTTCGATCCTGCGGTCGCCGTGACCGCTCCGGCAGGTGACATAGCGCGACGACGCGCGTTGACAGCGGCACCGGGCGACCCGCAGCGAGCCCGTGTCGCGCGGTCCCGGATCGGCGACCTACGGCTTGACGAACAGCTTGCGCTCCAGGTCGCACAGGGTTTCGGCCGCGCCCGCGTCGCGGATCAGGATGGTTTCGGTGGTCTCCAGCCCCCAACCGTCCATCCACAGCCCGGGCATGAAGTGGAAGGTCATCCCCGGCTCCAGCATGGTCATGTCGCCGTCGCGCAGCGACGCGGTGCGTTCGCCCCAGTCCGGCGGATAGGACAGGCCGACGGCATAGCCGCAGCGGTTGCCACGGGTGATCCCGGCCCGCTCCAGCGGCGCCGCGAGCGCCCGGGCGATGTCCTGCGCCAAGGCGCCGGGGCGCGCCGCCTCGATCCCGGCCTCGAGCCCTTCGGTCAGCGCCTTCGACGCCTCGGTCATCTGGCGCGGCGGCGGCCCCAGATGCACGGTGCGGCACAGCGGCGCGTGGTAGCGGCGGTAGCAGCCCGACAGTTCGAAGAAGGTGGCTTCGCCGCGCCGCATCGCGTCGCCGTTCCAGGTCAGGTGCGGCGCCGCGGCATCGGCGCCCGACGGCAGCAGCGGCACGATCGCGGCGTAGTCGCCCCAGTCGTCGCCGATGCCGCGCACCGCGGCGCGCAGCACCTCGCCGACCAGGTGGTTCTTGCGCAGCCCCGGTTCGGCCAGGTCGATCGCCAGCCGGGCGATGGTCTCGGAAATTCGCGCGGCCTTGCGCATGAAGCCCAGCTCGGCCTCGGATTTCACCAGCCGCTGCCAGTTCACCAGCGCGGTGGCGTCGACGAAGCCGGCACCGGGCAGCGCCGCCTGCAGCACCGCATGGGCCTTGGCCGAATAGTAGTAGTTGTCCATCTCGACCCCGATCCGGGCGCGGCCGGCGCCGATCCCGATCAACCGGGCCGCGAGATCCTGCATCGGGTGCCGGGTGATCGACTGCACGTAGTGATCGGGGTAGCCGAGAATTCGCGCCTCGGGCATCCAGGCGGTGCGCGCGGCGCCCGCGGAATCCTGCATCCGGTCCCACCACAGCGGATCGCCGTCGCGCGGCAGGATCACCGCCTGATGCACGTAGAACGACCAGCCGTCGTAGCCGGTCAGCCAAGCCTGGTTCGACGGGTCGGTGACGATCAGCAGGTCGATCCCGGCCCGGTCCATCGCGGCCCGGCTTCGGGCAAGCCGGCGCTGGTATTCGTCGAGGCCGAACGGCGCGGCGTGAGATGTCATCTGCGGTCCCTTCCAGCGGCTGCGACCAGCCAAGCGCGCAAGCCGCCGCAAGATCAAGCCGGGGCGCGCCACGGTGCCGCGCGAAACCGACATCGGGCGAAATCCTGGGCAGGATCGGTCCCGGCGCGCGCATCACGAGGCGCATCGCGCGAAAATCTTCCACAACCTAGCCGTGTGGACGGTGACCGGTCTTGGCAAGGTCATCGCGGTGTCGTTTAATCGACCGGGCAAGAGGTGGCAGGCGGGGCGGATGACCAATCACGGCAGCAGGACCGGCAGCGACGCGATGTCGATCGATGGCGCCGGGTTTCTCGCGGCGCTCGACGCGGCCCCGCTGCCGATGTGGCTGTCGGACGCCGATTACGGCGGCACCTATTTCAACGCGGCCTGGCTGGAACTGCGCGGCCGCAGCCTGGAACAGGAGATCCGCGGCGGCTGGATGTCCGGCATCCACCCCGACGATCTGGACAACGTCGAGGGCTATGCCGCGGCGCTCGACCACGGCAACCCGTTCACCGCCGAATACCGGCTGCTGCGACACGACGGCAGCTGGCGCTGGATGCTCGACACCGGACGACCGCGGATCGCGCCCTGCGGCACGCTGATCGGCTATATCGGAACCTGCATCGACATCACCGAGCGCAAGCGGATCGAAACCGAGCTGCGGCGCAGCGAACAGCGGTTTCAACTGGCGCAGGACGGCGCCTCGGTCGGCTCCTGGGACTGGGATCTGACCGACGGTGCGACCAGTTGGTCGCCGCAGATGTACGCGCTCTATGGCCTCGACCCGGTGTCGGCCGGGCCGGACCACTTCGCCGCCTGGAGCACGCGGCTGCACCCCGAGGACCGCGACCGTGCCGAGCAGGAGGCCCGGGCGATACCGGACGGCCCGACCCGCTTCGGTTTCTCGTTCCGGATCCTGCACCCCGAGACCGGGCTGCGCTGGATCGAGAGCCGCGGCCAGGTCAGCCATGACCGGTCCGGCCGCCCGGCCCGCGTCGTCGGGGTGAACATCGACGTGACCGACCAGCGCCGCCGCGACGGCGAACGCGACCGCGCCGCGTTGATGCTGCGGATGAGCATGGACGTCACCGGCATCGGCACCTGGGAATTCGATCCGGCGACCCGGCAGGTGGTGGGATCTTCGGTGACCAACACGCTGTTCGGCCTGCCCGAAGATGGTCGGATGCGGCCGGTGGCCGAGTACCAGGATCGCGTTCACCCCGACGACATCGACTTCGTCCGCGCCGATATCGCTGCCAGCGTCAGCCGTGGCGGCGGCGAAACCGAACGCACCTACCGGGTGATCGGCGCCGATGACACGGTGCGCTGGGTGACCTCGAAGGGCGCGCATGTCCGGCTTGCCGACGGTGGCGACCGGCTGATCGGCGCGATGTTCGACATCACCGAACGCAAGCGGATCGAAGACGAACGCGAGGCCGCGCTGCAGCATCAGCAGACGCTGCTGCAAGAGCTGAACCACCGGGTCAAGAACAACCTCCAGCTGATCCTGTCGATGCTGCGGCTGCAGGCGTCGCGCGCCGGCATCGCCGGGCCGGTGTTCGCCAGCACGCTGAAGCGGGTCGAGGCGATCGGCGACCTGCACGGCCAACTGAGCTTCGCCAGCGGCACAGGGCTGGTCGATTTCGGCGGCTATATCCACGGCCTGGCCGAAAAGACGCGATCTTCGATACTGGCCGACACGCCGATCCGGCTCGAGTGCCGCGTGACCCGCTGCGACATCGACATCGACCGCGCGGTGCCGCTTGGCATGGTGGTCAACGAGCTGGTGACCAACGCGATCAAATACGCCTTCGATCCCGAGACCGGCGGCACCATCACCCTGACCCTGGAGCGCCGCGAGGACGGGCTGCTCCGGGTCGGCGTCGCCGACGACGGCCGCGGCCTGCCGGAGCCCGGCGACCCAGCGCATCGCGGCGGGCTTGGCACCGGGCTGGTGCAGGCGTTGACCCGGCAGATCGGCGCCCGGCTGGAGCGGCTCGACGGTCCGGGCGTCGGCTATCTGATCGAACTGCCGCTGGACGACTGACCGCGGCTACGGGCCGGTCGGGCGGTTTGCAAAGCGCCCGTTTTCCGGGCAGTTGCAGGATCGTCCCGGCAGCTCGACGCAAGGACTCGGATCACGATTTTCTCAGGGTTTGGCGGCAAATCCGGCAATCTCATTGTGCAGAGGCAGCATGATCCTGCCCGATCGCGCGGCATCTGCGCCAGCCTCCGCCTATCCGGTGGAGATTGCGCCGTTAACCGCATTGCAAACGCATCGCGCCTGCCGCATGGGAGGGTCCGCAGGGTGGTTTGATTCCCCCCACGACTTCACCGGATTAGAAGACCTGATGCCTGAATTGACCGTCCCCGCCAAACCGCTGCGCCGCCGCGAGGTGCTGCGCGCGCTGACCGCAACCGGCGCGCTGCTCGCAACCATGCAGCTGCCGCGTGCGGCCCGCGCCGAAGCCGACGCCGTCGCAGAAGCGCCGGTCGAACCGCGCGTCGTGCTGCCCGAGCAGGAGTTCTCCTTCGAGCTGCTGACCGAGCGGATGCGCACCGCATCCGCCCGGCCGCCGCGCAAGCCCGAGGCGGTGACGACTCCGCTTGGCGATCTGGACTACGACGATTACCGCAAGATCCGGTTCCGGACCGACCGCGCCCGCTGGGCCAAGGACGACACCCCGTTCCAGCTGCACGCCTTCCACATGGGCTGGCTGTTCCAGGAGCCGGTGCGGCTTTACGACGTGCGCGACGGCGTGGCGCAGGAGATCGTGTTCACCACCAACGACTTCGAGTATTTCGGCGAAGTCGCGGAAAAGCTGCCCGAGGGCGCCGAACTGCCCGGCGTCGCCGGCTTCCGGCTGAACGCGCCGTTGAACCGGCCGGACCGCGACGACGAGCTGGTGGCCTTCCTTGGCGCCTCGTATTTCCGGGCGCTCGGCCGCGGCAGCCATTACGGGCTGAGCGCGCGCGGCGTCGCGATCGACACCGCGACCTCCGAGGCCGAGGAATTCCCGCGCTTCACCAAGTTCTATCTCGAGCAGGTGCCGAACGAGGACCGGATCGTGGTCTACGCGGCGCTCGAGGGCGACACGCTGACCGGCGCCTACCGGTTCTCGGTGATGCCAGGCGCCGAGACGGTGATCGAAGTCACCGCGCGGCTGTTCTTCCGCCGCGCCCCCGAGCAGCTCGGGATCGCGCCGCTGACCTCGATGTTCCTGTTCTCGGAAAAGAACCGCGCCGAATTCGACGACTACCGCCCGGCGGTGCACGACAGCGACGGGTTGCGGATCACCCGCAAGGACGGCGACGTGCTGTGGCGGCCGCTGAACAACCCGCCGCACCTGGCCGGCAGCTACTTCGTGGAAGAGAGCCCGCGCGGCTTCGGCCTGCACCAACGCGACCGCGACTTCGACGGCTACCAGGACAGCGGCGCCCGCTACGAGCGGCGACCGTCGCTCGAGGTCGAGCCGATGGGCGATTGGGGCCGCGGCGCGGTGCGGCTGGTCGAGATCCCGACCGATCTCGAGGCCAACGACAACATCGTCGCCTTCTGGGTGCCCGAGCTTGAGGTCACCGCCGGCGAGGCGCGCGAATTCTCCTACCGGCTGCGCTGGGGCGACCTGCCGGAAGAAGAGTTCGCCGACCTGGCGCATGTCGCCGAAACCCGCGCCGGCGCCGGTGGCGTGTCGGGCGTGAAAAGCGCCGCCGGCAGCCGCAAGTTCGTCATCGATCTGGTCGGCGGCACGCTCGACAGCCTGCCCGGCGACGCCAAGGTCAAGCTGGTGTCCGACGCCAGCGGCGGCAAGATCACCTCGGCGACCCTCGAGCGGATCGCACCCGGCGGTTTCTGGCGCATCGTTCTTGACGTAACGGCAGACGAGGGTGCGACGGTCGAACTGTCCGCCCATGTAGCAGGTTACGACCGCAAACTCAGCGAGACATGGCTTTATCAATGGATCAAC
>JBFGEI010000103.1:0-9472 GCA_041580155.1 Limimaricola sp. | reverse complement strand
CTCGCCGAGGCGCCGCACCGGCCGATGCTGGAGGCGCTGGCCGGGGCGATCCCCGACGCGGTGCGCCACGAGGTGACGTTCCCGCCGGCGCGCAAGGGCCACGGCATGACCGGATCGGGGCTGTTCGTGGTCAACCCGCCCTACGGGTTTCATAAGGAAACCACGGCGCTGACCCGGGCTTTCGCGACGCTGGCGCCACAAGGCTGACGCGCGGCCCTTTCCGGCCACGACCCGGCGCCCTATATCGCGTCTCATGTTTGCAGATCTCCTCCGCCGCCTCACCGCCGCCGACCCCGCGCCGCTGGCAGATTCCGATGCCAGGCTGGCGCTTGGCGCGCTGCTGGTGCGGGTCGCCCGTTCGGACGGCCATTTCAGCAGCGCCGAAGCAGCGCATATCGACCGGATCCTCGCGGCGCGCTACGGGCTGTCCGCCGATGCCGCGCGCGCGCTGAGGGTCGAATGCGAGGGCGTCGAGGCCGAGGCCCCGGACACCGTGCGCTTCACCCGGGTGATCAAGGATGTGGTGCCGTATGACGACCGCGCCGCGGTGATCGAGGCGATGTGGCAGGTGGTGCTGGCCGACGGCGAACGCGACGCCACCGAGGACGCGCTGATGCGGATGGTCGCGCCGATGCTCGGGATCTCGGATCCCGAAAGCGCCCAGGCCCGGCAGCGGGTCGCCGACCGGTCCTGAGGCCGGGCCGCCCCCGGCCAAAGCGGCGCCGCGACTGACGCCGGGTCAGACGCGGGCGGCATGTTGCATTCTGTCAGGAAATGCGCCCTACTCCGGTGCCAGATAGGAGCAGCCCAACCCGTGAGCGACACCAAGCCGGTCATCGAAATCCGCGATCTGCACAAATCCTACGGCGCCCTAGAGGTGCTGAAGGGCGTGACGATCACCGCCCCAGCCGGCCATGTCGTCGCGATGATCGGCTCGTCCGGATCGGGCAAGTCGACGCTGCTGCGTTGCTGCAACCTGCTCGAGGACAGCCAGCAGGGCGACGTGGTTTTCGAAGGCGACCCGGTGCGCTGGAAGGGCACGGGGCTGGACCGCCGCCCCGCCGATCCGCGCCAGGTGACCCGGATCCGCACCAACCTGTCGATGGTGTTCCAGCAGTTCAACCTCTGGTCCCACATGACGATCCTGCAGAACGTGATGGAAGCGCCGCTCACCGTGCTGCGCCGCGACCGCGCCGAGGTCGAGGCCAGCGCCCGGCGCTATCTCGACAAGGTCGGGATCGGCGACAAGGCCGACGCCTGGCCGGCGCAGCTGTCGGGCGGCCAGCAGCAGCGCGCCGCGATCGCCCGCGCGCTGTGCATGGAGCCGCGGGCGCTGTTGTTCGACGAACCGACCTCGGCGCTCGACCCCGAGCTCGAACAAGAGGTCGTACGGGTGATCAAGGGGCTGGCCGAAGAGGGTCGGACCATGATCATCGTGACCCACGACATGCGGCTGGCCGCCGATGTCAGCGACCACGTGGTGTTTCTGCACAAGGGGCTGATCGAAGAGCAGGGCCCGCCCGAAACGCTGTTCGGCGCGCCGCGCTCGGAGCGGCTGCGCCAGTTCCTGTCGCATTCCGGCAACGCGCTGCAATCGGCCTGAGACCGCCACCGCGCGGCACCGCCGCGCCCGAGATACCAACAACAAACGATCACCAACGGGAGACGACACTTGATGAAAAGCCTGATCCTCACCACCGCCGCCCTCGCCCTCAGCGCCGGAGCGGCGCTGGCCGAGAGCCACGCACAGACCGTCCGCATGGGCACCGAGGGCGCCTACCCTCCGTACAACTTCATCAACGACGCCGGCGAGGTCGACGGCTTCGAGCGCGAGCTGGGCGACGAGCTGTGCGCCCGCGCCGAGCTGGCCTGCGAATGGGTCACCACCGATTGGGATTCGATCATCCCCAACCTGGTGTCGGGCAACTACGACACGATCATCGCCGGGATGAGCATCACCGACGAGCGTGACGAGGTAATCGACTTCACCCAGAACTACTACCCGCCGGCGGCCTCGGCCTACATCGCCGCCTCGCCCGACGTCGATCTGACCGGCGGCGTCGTCGCGGCCCAGGCCACCACGATCCAGGCCGCCCATGTCGCCGAAAGCGGCGCAGCGCTGCTCGAATACGCGACCCCCGACGAATCCGTCGCGGCGATGCGGTCGGGCGAAGCCGACGCGGTGTTCGCCGACAAGGACTACCTGGTCCCGGTGGTGAACGCCTCGGGCGGCGAGCTGATGTTCGTCGGCGAGGACGTCCAGCTGGGCGGCGGCATCGGTCTCGGCCTGCGCGAGAGCGATGCCGAGCTGCGCGACAAGTTCGACGCCGCGATCCAGACCATGAAGGACGACGGCAGCCTGAACGAGATGCTGCTAAAGTGGTTCGGCGACGAAGCGGCCACGTTCTGATCTGACGGAGCGGGGCGCCGCCGCGGCGCCGCCCCTACCCAGATGTTCGCAGTCTGCGCCACACCCGATACGCTGTCAGGCCTGACCTGGCTGAGCTGCTACCTGACCACGGGCAAGCACTTCGCCTTCTATGGCGCCTTCGGCACCGTGCTGCTGCTGCTCGCGGTGACCGCGCCGGTGGCGCTGGCCTTCGGCTTCGGCGGCGCCGTCGCGGCGCGGTCGCGCTTCGCGCCGCTGTCGTGGTTCGGCAAGGGCTATATCGCGGTGGTGCGCGGCGTGCCCGACATCGCCTTCTTCCTGTTCTTCGTGATCGCGCTCGACCAGGGCATCGAGTGGCTGCGCCACAAGGCCAAGTGCCCCGATTGGGATCAGCCGATCCGCCAAGGCAACGACTTTTTGGTCTGCCCCGACGCCAAGATGCCGCTGTCGACCTCGGCGCAATGGGTGCACGAGGCCTACGGCTTCTGGCTGGCGGTGTTCACCTTCTCGCTCGTGTTCGGCGCCTTCGCCGCCAACGTGCTGTTCGGCGCGATGCGCAGCGTGCCCCGCGGCCAGGTCGAAACCGCCGAAGCCTACGGCATGACCCGGCGCCAGGCGTTCCGCCGGGTGCTGGTGCCGCAGATGTGGGTCTATGCCCTGCCCGGGCTGTCGAACCTGTGGATGGTGCTGATCAAGGCCACGCCGCTGCTGTTCCTGCTCGGGGTCGAGGACATCGTCTACTGGGCCCGCGATCTCGGCGGCACCAAGACGCCGCAGTTCACCGACTACCCGCATGGCGACTGGCGGATGTGGTACTTCCTGTTCCTACTGGTGTTCTACCTCGGCTTCACCCGGCTGTCCGAGATCGTGCTTGAACGGCTGATGCAGCGCCTGACCCGTGGCCAGGCCACGCTGGGCGGAACCTCCGGGCGCGACGAAGCCCCCGGCATGACCCAGGTGGGACCGCCATGAGCTGCTGGGAAACCGTCGCCGATTACGCCTTCCGGTCGCTGGGCTACGGCGAACGCCTGCTGCCGCGCGCCGATTTCACGCTGTGCCAGCAGGTGACGCTGATCGGCTCGGGGATGATCTGGAACATCTACTTCGGCGTGCTGGCGCTGCTCAGCGGCTTCGTGCTGGCGACCGCGCTGGCGATGGGCAAGGCGGCGCGGTCGCGCTGGCTGCGCAAGCCGGCGGAATGGACGATCTTCGTGTTCCGCGGCTCGCCGCTGTTCATCCAGTTCTTCTTCGCCTACTTCCTGTTCCTGTCGCTGAAGAGCTCGGTCCCGGCGCTCGACGCGCTGACCTCGGCCTGGCTTGGCGCCGCGGTGGTGCTGTTTCTCAACACCGCCGCCTATTCCGGCGAGATCTTCTTCGGCGCGCTGCGCTCGGTGCCGCGCGGCGAGGTCGAGGCCGCCGACGCTTACGGGCTGACCGGCTGGTCGCGGTTTCGCCGGGTGATCTGGCCGACCATGCTGCGGCTGGCCTGGCCGGCCTACACCAACGAGGCGATCTTCCTGTTTCACGCCACCACGCTGGTGTTCATCTCGGGGTTCCCGGCAGCGCGGCAGCAGGGCGACGCGCTTTACTATGCGTCGTATTTCGCCGACAAGACGTTCAACCCCTTCGTGCCCTACCCGATCCTCGCCGGATACTTCATCCTGCTGACGCTCGCGGTGATCGGCGTGATGGGGCTCATCAATCGCCGCCTCAATCGCCACCTCCCCGCCGAGCGGACGGCGCGATCCGGCGGCCGTTTCAAGGTCCTGTTTCGATGAACTGGCTCGACGAGCATCCCGAAGTCCGCAACATCCGCGTCGGCGCCGCCGACCTCAACGGTCAGGCGCGCGGCAAGCGCGTGCCGGTGCGCTTCGCCCGCAAGATCGAAGAAGACGGCACCCGGTTTCCGCTGTCGGTGCTGAACCTCGACATCTGGGGCGAGGACGTCGAGGACAGCCCGCTGGTGTTCGAGATCGGCGACCCCGACGGGGTGCTGCGCCCGACCGAACGCGGCTACGTGCCGATGCCCTGGCTGTCGATCCCCTCGGCGCTGCTGCCCTTGTGGATGTACACCGAGGCCGGCGAGCCGTTCGACGGCGACCCGCGCCACGCGCTGGCCGCGGTGCAGGCGCGCTACAAGGCGCGCGGGCTGACCCCGGTGGTCGCCACCGAGATGGAATTCTACCTGGTCGACGACAGCGGCAAGGAGCTGCGCCAGCCGAAAAGCCCGCGGTCCGGCAAGCGCCGGCTGGGCGCCGACATCCTCAGCCTGCGGGCGCTCGACGCCTTCGACATCTTCTTCAACGATCTCTACGACGCCTGCGAGCTGATGGACATTCCCGCCGAGGCGGCGATCTCCGAGGTCGGGCTCGGCCAGTTCGAGGTCAACCTGGTGCACGTGCCGGACGCGCTGAAGGCGGCCGACGACGCCTGGCTGTTCAAGATGCTGGTGCGGGGTCTCGCGCGCAAGCACGGCATGGCCGCCAGCTTCATGGCCAAGCCCTACGAGGAATTCGCCGGCAACGGGCTGCACACCCATTTCTCGGTGCTCGACGAACAGGGCAACAACATCTTCGCCGACGGCACACACGAGGGCACCCCGGTGCTGCACCAGGCGATCGCCGGCTGCCTCAAGGGCATCCCGGACTGCGCGCTCGTCTTCGCGCCACATGCCAACAGCTACGACCGGCTGGTGCCCGACAGCCACGCCCCCACCGGCATCTGCTGGGCCTATGACAACCGGACCGCCAGCGTCCGGGTGCCCGGCGGCAGCACCGCGGCGCGGCGCATCGAACACCGGGTCGCCGGCGGCGACGTGAACCCCTACCTGTTCCTCGCCGCGGTGCTCGGCTCGGCGCTCACCGGGATCGAGGACGGGCTGGTGCCGCCGCCGCCGATCAAGGGCAACGCCTACGAACAGGAGATGGCGCAGATCCCGGCCACCTGGGCCGAGGCGATCGACGCCTTCGAGACCTCGGCGCTGGCGCGGCGGATCTTCCCGCAGCTGCTGATCGACAACCTGGTGATGACCAAGCGCCAAGAGCTGCACTACATGGCCGAGCTCAGCCCCGACCAGCAGCTCGAGATCTACCTCGACACCGTCTGACCCGAAGACCGGCGCGCGGCGCTACTTTGTCCTTCAACTACGCCACGGGGGTGCGGGGGTGTGAAACCCCCGCTCCGACGCCCGGCGGGGCGCGCCTCGGCTTGCCCCCGGGCCGCTGCCGCACTAGCCTCTGCCCATCCCAACAGATGGTGCTTCATGCAAATCGGCATACTCGAGACCGGCCATTCCCCGGACGTGCTGCGACCGGCGCTCGGCGACTATTCGGACCTGCTCGAATCCCTGGTCGGCGGCCACGGATTCAGCTTCCGTCGCTGGGACGTCGAGGCGATGGAGCTGCCGCCCGGCCCCGAGGCGGCGGATGGCTGGATGATCACCGGCTCGCGCCACGGCGCCTACGAAGACCACCCGTTCATCGCGCCGCTGGAGCGGCTGATCCGCGCGATCCACGCCGAGCGCAAGCCGCTGGTCGGGGTCTGCTTCGGCCACCAGATCATCGCCCAGGCGCTCGGCGGCCGGGTCGAGAAATTCGCCGGCGGCTGGTCGGTCGGACGTCAGGCCTATGAGTTCGAGGGCCGGGAGATCTCGCTGAACGCCTGGCACCAGGACCAGGTGGTCGAACGACCGGCCGAGGCCCGGGTCTGCCTCAGCTCCGCGTTCTGTGAGAACGCCGGTCTGGCCTGGGACGACCACGTGTTCACGGTGCAGCCGCATCCCGAATTCGACGCCGCCTTCATCGAAGGCCTGGCCCGGACCCGGGCGATCGGCGTGGTGCCGATGGCGCAGATCGAGGCGGCGCTGGCCGATCTCGACAAGCCGGTCGACGCGGCGCTGATCGCGGCCCGGATGGCCGCGGTGCTTGGCCGCCGCGCCGAGGCCGCCGCATGAGCTGGCACGACGAAATCCCGGACGCCGCCAAGGCCTATCTCGACCAGCACCGTCTGGACGAGGTCGAATGCGTGATCGCCGACCTGCCCGGCATTGCCCGCGGCAAGGCGGTTCCGGCGTCGAAATGGGAAAAGCAGCAGTTCTTCCACCTGCCGAACTCGATCTTCTTCCAGACCATCACCGGCGACTGGGGCGAGGCCGCGGGCCCCGAGGGCTTCGTCGAACCCGACATGATCCTCAAGCCCGACCTCGCCACCGCCAGCGCCGCCCCCTGGGCCGCCGACGGCACGCTGCAGGTGATCCACGACGCTTACGACCAGAAGGGCCGGCCGGTCGGCTGCGCGCCGCGCAACGTGCTCAAGCGCGTGGTCGAGCTGTACAAGGCCGAGGGCTGGACCCCGGTGGTCGCCCCCGAGATGGAGTTCTACCTGGTCGGTCGCAACGTCGACCCGGCCAAGGAGATCGAGCCGATGATGGGCCGCACCGGCCGACCGGCCGCCGCCCGCCAGGCCTATTCGATGACCGCGGTCGACGAATACGGCCCGGTGATCGACGACATCTACGAATACGCCGAGATCCAGGGCATCGAGATCGACGGCATCACCCAGGAAGGCGGCGCCGGCCAGCTCGAGATCAACCTGCGGCACGGCGATCCGGTCAAGCTCGCCGACGAGGTGTTCTACTTCAAGCGGCTGATCCGCGAAGCCGCCCTGAAGCACAACTGCTTCGCCACCTTCATGGCCAAGCCGATCGAGGGCGAGCCGGGCTCGGCGATGCACGTGCATCACTCGGTGATCGACGCCAAGGGCCGCAACATCTTCACCGGGCCGCAGGGCGGCGAGACCGACGCCTTCTTCAACTTCATCGGCGGGCTGCAGGAGCACATGCCCAGCGTGATCGCGATACTCGCGCCCTATGTGAACAGCTTCCGCCGCTACGTCCGCGACCACGCGGCGCCGATCAACCTCGAATGGGGCCGCGACAATCGCACCACCGGAATCCGGGTGCCGATCAGCACGCCGCAGGCGCGGCGGGTCGAGAACCGGCTCGCCGGGATGGACTGCAACCCCTACCTCTGCATCGCCGCCTCGCTGGCCTGCGGCTATCTCGGGATGAAGCACGAGATCTGGCCCGACAAGCGCTACCGGGGCGACGCCTACGAGGCCGAGGACGAGATCCCGCAGGGGCTTTACGCGGCGCTCGACCTGTTCGACCAGGCCAAGGAGATGCACCAGATCCTCGGACCCGAGTTCGCCCGCGTCTATTCGATCGTCAAGCGCGCCGAGTACAACGAGTTCCTGCAGGTGATCAGCCCCTGGGAGCGCAAGCACCTGCTGCTCAACGTATGAACCCGCTCTACCGCAACGAACCGCCGGGCCAGCTGCCGCGCAGCTGGTACGCCGCCAGCGCCGACCCGGTTCCCGACCGGCCGCCGCTCGAGGGCGTATCGCGCTGCGATCTCGCGGTGGTCGGCGCCGGCTACACCGGGCTCTGGGCGGCGCTGACCGCGGCGCGGCGCGGGCTGCGGGTGGTGGTGCTCGACGCGCACCGGGTCGGCTTCGGGGCCTCGGGGCGCAACGGCGGCCAGGTCGGATCGGGGTTCAACAAGGGCCAGCTTTGGCTGGAAGACAAGCTCGGCGCCGATGCGGCGCGGCAGCTGTGGGATCTGGCCGAGGCCGGCAAGGCGCAGCTGCGCACGTTCTGCGAGACCCACGCCCCCGAGGCGCGCTACTTGCCCGGCGTGGCGCATGGCGCCTATTCGGGGCGCGAGGCCGAGGCCGACCGCGCCGAGGCCGAGCACCTGTCGCGGAGCTATGGCTACGACGCGATCCAGCCGCTGGACCGCGACGCGATCCGCGGTCTGGTCAAGACCGAGGCCTATCACGGCGGCACGCTCGACATGGGCGCCGGGCATCTGCACCCGCTGCGCTACGCAAGGGCGCTGGCCCGCGAGGCCGAGGCGGCGGGTGCGGTGATCCACGAGCTGTCCGAGGTCACCGGCGTCAGCCGCGGCAGCCCCGCGGTGCTGGATCTGGCGCGGGGCCGGGTGGTCGCCGACCAGGTGATTCTCGCCGGTAATGGCTACCTGCCCGGCATCGTCCCCGAGGTCGCGGCGCGGGTGATGCCGATCAACAGCTTCATCGCCGCCACCGAGCCGCTGGGCGACCGCTGGCGCGAGGTGCTCGACCGCGACATCGCGGTGGCCGATTCGCGATTCGTGGTGAACTACTACCGGATGACCGAGGACCGCCGGTTCCTGTTCGGCGGCCGCGAGAGCTATTCGATCGGCTATCCGACCGACATCACCACCAAGCTGCGGGCGCGGATGCTGGCGCTGTTCCCGCAGCTGGACGGGGTGCGGATCGACAATGTCTGGGGCGGCACGCTGGGCATCACCATGTCGCGGCTGCCGTCGCTGCAGCAGGTGGCGCCGAACATCCTCTCGGGCGCCGGATTCTCGGGGCATGGCGTGGCACTCTCGGGATTGGCCGGCACCGTGATGGCCGAGGCCGTGGCTGGCCAGGCCGGCAAATTCGACCTGCTGTCGGAGCTGCCGGTGCCGGCGTTTCCGGGCGGCGCCAGGCTGCGGGCACCGCTGCTGACGCTGGCGATGACCTGGTTTTCGTTGCGCGACCGGCTCGGCGTCTGACGCCGGGCGCGGCGGAGGCGTCAGAGGGGGCGCTGCCCCCGCCGCTGCGCGGCCCCCCGGCGTAGTTGCGGGACAAAGTAGCGCCGAATGCAGAAACGCCGCGCTCCCCGTCGGGTGCGCGGCGTCTATGTCTTGCGACGGGCGTTGCGGCCCGGCCGGAGGCTCAGATCACTTGATCTTGCCTTCCTTGTACTCGACGTGATGACGCACGACCGGGTCGTATTTCTTCACGACCATCTTCTCGGTCATGGTGCGGGCGTTCTTCTTGGTCACGTAGAAGTGGCCGGTCCCCGCGGTCGAGTTCAGGCGGATCTTGATGGTGGTCGGCTTCGCCATGGTCTTCTCTCCTGCTCGCGGGGCGTGCGCGTTGACGGCGCCCGCGTGAATTGGTCTGAGCCTCGCCTTTTACCCGCGCCCGTTGGGCTGTCAACCGCAAAGCGGGCCGGAGATTTGCGCGGATGGCCTGTAAGCCGGATTCTGT
>JBFGEI010000102.1:0-9627 GCA_041580155.1 Limimaricola sp. | reverse complement strand
TGTCTGCGCACGAGACATGCGCTGCTGCGACGAGGTGGGCCTGCGATGATCTGGCAGCTTATCGGGACAGGAAGGCGTCGCCGCCCTCAACATCCGATGGCTATGCAGTAATCATGCACTCGGCATTAGGGCAAGAAGAATATCTGCCAAACGCGTCAAAACCCGCCTGCAGGCCGGTTTTCGCCGCCTAGAACGGGTCGCCGCGCAGCGCCAGCACGATCACCCGGTCGCGACCGTCGAGATCGGCGATCAGCGCCACAACCTCGTAGCCGCGCGCCGCGGCAAGCCCGGCGATCGGCACCGCCTGGGTCGGCCCGATCTCCATCATCAACCGGCCACCGGGCGCCATCAGCGGCGGCACCTGCTCGAGGATCGCGCGATACGCCGCCAGCCCGTCGCCGAAATCGGTGAGCGCCTGATGCGGCTCCCAGTCGCGCACCTCGGGCTCCAGCCCGGCCATCTCGTGCTGCGCGACGTAGGGCGGATTCGACACCACGAGATCGAAGGCGCCCTCGACCGCCGCGGTCCAGTCCGAGACGTGGATATGGGCGCGATCCACCAGCCCCAGCGTCTCGGCGTTGCCGCGCGCCACGACGCAGGCAGCGTCGGACAGGTCGACGCCGACACCGCGGGCGTCGGGCATTTCAGCCAGCAGCGTCAACAGGATGCAGCCCGAGCCGGTGCCCAGGTCGAGCACATGGTTGAACGGCCGCGCCAGCGCCGCCTCGATCAGCGTCTCGGTCTCGGGGCGCGGATCCAGCACGTCGCTGGTCACCGCGAAGCTGCGGCCGTAGAAGCTGCGGCGCCCGGTCAGATGCGACACCGGCTCGCGCGCGGCGCGGCGCTCGACCAGCGCCTCGAAAGCCGCCATCGCGGCGCCGTCCAGCGGCTCCGGCAGCACCAGCGTCAGCCGGCCCGGATCGACCTGCACCGCGTGCGCGAAGATCCGGCGGGCGTCGCGCGCTGGATCCGGAACCCCGGCCTCGGTCAGCCGCCGGATCGCCCGGACCAGCGCGACGGACCCGGTCAGAGGCCCGGCCGGAACTCGTGCGTCGCCGGTCATCCTTCCATCTCGGCCAGCAACGCCGCCTGCGCCTCGGCGACCAGCGCGTCGATCAATTCGTCGAGATCGCCGTTCATGATCGCCTCGAGCCGGTAGAGCGTCAGGTTGATCCGGTGGTCGGTCATCCTTCCTTGCGGAAAGTTGTAGGTGCGAATCCGTTCGCTGCGGTCGCCGCTGCCGACCTGGCTCTTGCGGTCGGCCGAGCGGGCGCCGTCGATCCGCGCCCGTTCGGCGTCGAACAGCCGCGACCGCAGCACCTCCATCGCCAGCTCGCGGTTGCGGTGCTGCGACTTCTGGCTCGAGGTGACGACGATGCCGCTGGGAATATGGGTGATCCGCACCGCCGAGTCGGTGGTGTTGACGTGCTGGCCGCCGGCGCCGGAGGCGCGCATCGTGTCGATCCGGATGTCGTTCGGATCGATCTTCACGTCGACCGCCTCGGCCTCGGGCAGCACCGCGACCGTCGCCGCCGAGGTGTGGATCCGGCCGCCGCTTTCGGTTTCGGGCACCCGCTGGACCCGGTGCACGCCGCTTTCGTATTTCAGCCGGGCGAAGACGCCCTCGCCCTCGACCCGCGCCACGACCTCCTTGATGCCGCCCAGCTCGGTCGCCTGCTCTTCGATGATCTCAAAGCGCCAGCCCTTGGATTCCGAGTGCCGCTGATACATCCGCAGCAGGTCGGCGGCGAACAGCGCCGCCTCGTCGCCGCCGGTGCCGGGGCGGATCTCGATCATCGCCGGGCGCGCGTCGGCGGCGTCCTTTGGCAACAAGGCCAGCCGCAGCGCGGTCTCGGCCTCGGCCAGCCGGCGGCGCAGGCCGGGCAGCTCGTCCTCGGCCAGCGCCCGCATCTCGGGGTCGGTCAGCATCGCCTCGGCCTCGGCGATCTCGCCGCGCAGCCTAGCGTGGTCGGCGGCGGTCTCGACCACCGGCCGCAGCTCGGCGTATTCGCGGCCGAGCTCGGCGATTTCATTGCCGGCGGCGCCCGACGACATCTTGGCTTCCAGGAACTGGAAGCGTGCGGTGATCTGTTCGATCTTGTCTTGTGCGATCATGCCACTCACTTCCTTCATCGCCAGCAAGGCGTCAAGGGAGGCTCAGCCCGCCGCCAGCCGGTCGTCGAGCTGCGACAGCCAGGTTTCGATCCGCATCTTGTTGACCCCGAGATCCTGAACCCCGAACCGGTTGCGGCCCCAGATCATCAGCGCCGCGCCGCCGTCCTTTTCGACCGCGCCGACGCTGGTGTAGTCGGGAAACCCCATCAGCTTGGTCCGGCTGATGTAGGTCACCAGCCCCTCGTCCGGGCTGCCGGCCAGCAACCTGGTCGTCGGGTCGGCGGTGGCGACGGCGTCGAACGCCGCCAGCAGAGCGGTCGGATCGGTGGCGAAGACCCGCGGCGCGGCGTTGGCGCTGCCGTCGCGGATCAGCCAGCCGCCCTCGGCCGGCTGGTCCGGTGGCCGCGGCACCGACATCGGGTCGACGTGCCAGAGCGCCGGGTCCGACGGCGCCAGCCGGACATAGGCCAGCGGTGCCAGCGCCAGCAGAGCCACCGCGGGAAAGAAGATCGCCATCCGAAGCCTCCGCATCCTTAGAGTTCAGCTCTGCGACACAGCGCGCGCCGCGCCGCGTCGGTTCCACAGGCACAGGCAGATCAGCTCCATCGCGACATGCGCGCCGGCGACCGCGGTGGCGCCGGTGGTATCGTAGGGTGGCGACACCTCGACGACATCGCCGCCCTTGATGTCGAGCCCGGCGATGTCGCGCAGCACCGCCGCCGCCTGCCAGCTGGCCAAGCCGCCCCAGACCGGCGTCCCGGTGCCCGGCGCGAAGGCCGGGTCGAGCGCGTCGATGTCGAAGCTGACGTAGGCCGGCGCGGCGCCGACGATGTCGCGAACCCGCGCCGCGACCCAGGCCGGGCCGTTCTCATGCGCCGTCCGCGCGTCGATCTGACCGACCCCGAGCGTGTCGTCGCAGACCGTGCGGATGCCGATCTGCACCGAGCGCGCCGGGTCGACCAGCCCCAGCTTGACCGCCTTGTACAGGAAGGTGCCGTGGTCGATCCGGGCCATGTCGTCATCGGCCCAGAGGTCGGAATGCGCGTCGAACTGCACCATCGTCATCGGCCCGAACTTCGCCGCGTAAGCCCTTAGGATCGGAAGGGTAATGAAGTGATCGCCGCCCAGGGTCACGGTGCCGGTCCCGGCGTCCAGTATGGATGCGATCTCGACCTCGAGTGCCGCCGGAAACGCCGCGACATTGGCGTAGTCGAAGGCCAGGTCGCCGCGGTCGACGATCGCGAATTCGCTCAGCGGATCGAAGCCGTCCCAGCCGTGCGGCGGATCGTAGGGCTGCAGGCTCGAGGCCTCGCGGATCGCGCGCGGCCCGAACCGGGCGCCCGGCCGGTTGGTCACCGCCTGGTCGAACGGCACCCCGAGCACCGCGAGATCGACGCCGTCCAGATCCTTGCCGTAGCGCCGCCGCAGGAACGAGGTGGCGCCGCCAAAAGCGTTCTCATGCGCCAGCCCGCGCCGCGACGCGGCGGTGAAGGCCAGGTCGACCTGCGACTTCGCATCTTCCATCGCCATGACTCAGACCCTCGCCGGCTGCGCGCGCTCGACCAGCCGCGCAAAGAAGGACGCCCCGTAGGGGGCTGTTTCGTCGGAAAAATCATATTCCGGGTGATGCAGGCCGCGGCTGTCGCCATTGCCAAGAAGCAGGTAGGCGCCAGGGCGCTTCTCCAGCATGTAGGCAAAATCCTCGGCGACCATTTCGCGGCGGCTGTCGGGTTCGACGCCGTGGCCGATCTCGCCGGCGACCTCGGCGGCGAACCGCGCCTTGTCGGGGTCGTTGATCGTTGCCGGGTAGCCCATCTCGTAATCCAGCGTCGCGGCGACGCCGTAGCTCGCGGCCTGGCCGTCGACGATCTGCCGCATCCGCCGCATCACCATCGCCTGCACCGCCGGGTCGAAGCTGCGCACCGTGCCGTTGATCCAGGCGGTGGCCGGGATCACGTTGTCGGCGCTGCCGGTGTGGATCTGGGTCACCGAGATCACCAGGTCGCCGAGCGCATGGTGGTTGCGACTGACGATGGTCTGGATCGCGGTGACGATGCCGCAGGCGGCGACCACCGGATCGCAGGCCTCGTGCGGCAGCGCGGCATGGCTGCCCTTGCCGTCGATGTCGATGGTGAACTGGTCGACCGCCGCCATGATCGGGCCCGGTGCAGTGCGGAAGCTGCCGATGGGCCGCCCCGGCTCGTTGTGCAGCGCGTAGACCTCGGAAATCCGGAACCGGTCGAGAACGCCCTGCTCGACCATCACCCGCGCGCCGCCGCCGGATTCCTCGGCCGGCTGGAAGATCAGCGCGACGCTGCCCGCGAAGTTGCGCGTCTCGGCCAGGTATTTCGCGGCGCCAAGCAGCATCGTGATGTGGCCGTCGTGGCCGCAGGCGTGCATCCGCCCCGGCACCGTCGAGGCATGGTCGAGCCCGGTGGTCTCGTCCATCGGCAGCGCGTCCATGTCGGCGCGCAGCCCGATCACCGGCCCGGGGCCGCGGCCGTGGATCAGCGCGACGACGCCCGATGTCGCCAGCCCCTCGTGGATCTCGTCGACGCCGAAATCGCGCAGCCGATCAGCCACGAAGCCCGCGGTCCGGTGGCAGTCGAAGCCGATCTCGGGCCGGGTGTGCAAGTCGCGACGCCAGCGCGTCATCTCGTCGGCGAACTCGGCGATGCGGTTCAGGATCGGCATGTCTGGAACTCCGGCGGCTGCGGCAATAGTCTTTGCGTGCCACCGAAAGGACCGATCCGCAATGCCCGACACGCAGCCCGACACGCAGCCCGACACCCTGCCCGCCGACCACGCCGCCGCCGCTGAAATCGCGCGGCTTTCCGCGATAATGCGGCGGCTGCGCGACCCGCAGACCGGCTGCCCGTGGGACATCGAACAGGACTTCGCCTCGATCGCGCCCTACACCATCGAAGAGGCCTACGAGGTCGCCGACGCCATCGCCCGCGAGGACTGGCCGGAACTTCAGGGCGAACTTGGCGACCTGCTGCTGCAATCTGTGTACCACGCGCAGATGGCCGACGAGGCCGGGCTGTTCGACCTGGCCGCCGTCGCCCGCGGCGTCAGCGACAAGATGGTCGCCCGGCATCCGCATGTGTTCGGCAGCGAGGATCGCGACCGTACCGCCGACGAACAGACCGTCGCCTGGGAGGCGATCAAGGCCGCCGAGCGCGCCGGCAAGGCGCAGGGCCGCGTGCTTGACGGGGTTGCGGCCGGGCTGCCGGCGCTGACCCGCGCGGTCAAGTTGCAGAAGCGCGCGGCGCGAGTCGGATTCGACTGGCCCGACATCGGGCAGGTTCTCGACAAGGTGATCGAGGAAGCCGGCGAGCTGATCGAGGCGCGCGACACGCTGACCCAAACCAAGGTCGAAGAGGAATTCGGCGATCTGCTGTTCGTGATCGCCAACCTGGCGCGGCATCTCGAGGTCGATCCGGAGACCGCCCTGCGCGGCGCCAACGCGAAGTTCACGCGCCGATTCAACGTTATAGAGGACAGACTTGCAGCGGATGGCCGACGCCCCGCCGACAGCGACCTGGCCGAGATGGACGCGATCTGGAACGAGGTGCGCGCCGCCGACAAACTGTCCGAGTGAAAAACTCAGGTATTGACCAAAGCAAAACACTCAGGTTTAGAGCGGGCAATCGAGCATAGAGGAAACCGTCGATGACCCTTCGTCCCGTTCTTGCCGCCGCCGCCGTTCTGGCCGCTGGCAGCGCCGCCGCCGACGTCAACATCTACACCACGCGCCAGCCCGAGCTGATCCAGCCGGTGATGGATGCCTTCACCGCCGAGACCGGCATCGCCGTGAACCTCGCCTTCGTCGAGGACGGCATCGTCGAGCGGCTGCAGGCCGAGGGCGCCCGGTCGCCGGCCGACCTGGTGATGACCGTCGACATCGCGAACCTGTCGCAGATCGTCGCCGCCGACGTGATCCAACCGGTCGAGAGCGAGGCGCTGACCGCCGCGGTTCCCGCCGCGCTGCGCGACGCCGACAACCAGTGGTTCGGCCTGACCACTCGCGCCCGCATCGTCTACGCCAGCAAGGACCGCGTCGCCGACGGCGAGATCACCAGCTACGAGGATCTTGCCTCGGACAAGTGGAAGGGCCGGATCTGCACCCGCTCGGGGCTGCACGACTACAACCTCGCGCTGCTGTCGGCGATGATCGCGCACCACGGCGAGGACTACGCCAAGGAGTGGGCCACCGGCGTCCGCGACAACCTGGCCCGCAGCCCCGAGGGCAACGACCGCGCGCAGGTCAAGGCGATCTGGGCCGGCGAATGCGACATCAGCCTGGGCAACACCTACTACATGGGTCTGATGGTCGCCGACCCCGAGCAGGCCGAATGGGCCGACTCGGTGCGGATCGAATTCCCCAGCTTCGAGGATGGCGGCACCCATGTGAACGTGTCGGGCGTCGCGCTGACCAAGGCCGCGCCGAACCGCGACGAGGCGGTGCAGCTGATGGAATTCCTGGTCTCGCCCGAAGCGCAGGCGATCTACGCCGAAACCAACAACGAATACCCGGTGCGGACCGATGCCAAGCTGTCCGAGCTGGTCGCCAGCTGGGGCGAGCTGACCCCTGACGCGACCGACCTCGGCGACGTCGCCGGCCACCGCGCCGCGGCGTTGCGGATCATGGAAGAAGTGAACTTCGACGGCTGATCGCCGCGGTCGGCGGGGGGCGACCCCCGCCGGCTTCAACTCTGAAGCCATGGCTCGCCGCGCCCCGACGCATCGGGGCGCGGCGCTGCGTTTCAGGCCGTGGCCTTGTCCTCGAGCTGCAGCCATTCCTCTTCGGCGGCCGCCAGCGCCGCCTGGCGTTCGGTCAGCGCCTCGGTGGCCTTGTTGAACTTGGCCGGCGACTGGCTGAACAGCTGCGGATCGGCGAGCAGCGCCTCGAGCTTGGCGATCTCGGCGCCCAGCCGGTCGATCACCGCGGGCAGCTCCTCGAGCCGGTGCTTCTCGGTGAAGCTCAGCTTCGATTTCTGCGCCGCCGGCGCCGCGGCCGGAGCCGCCGCGACCGGGTCCGATTTCCGGCCCTTGGTGGCCTGCGCCGCGGCGCGTTCCTCCATCGGATCGGGGGTGCCGCGCTGGGTCTGGTAGTCGGTCCAGCCGCCAGCGTAGAGAACCGCGTGGCCGTCGCCCTCCATCGCCACCGTGGTGGTGGCGACCCGGTCGAGGAAGTCGCGGTCGTGGCTGACCAGCAGCACGGTGCCGTCGTAGTCTCCGAGGATGTCCTGCAGCAGGTCCAGCGTCTCGATGTCGAGATCGTTGGTCGGTTCGTCGAGCACCAGCAGGTTCGACGGCTGCGCCATGATCCGGGCCAGCAGCAGCCGCGCCTTTTCGCCGCCCGACAGCGCCTTGACCGGGGCGCGCGCCTGGCTTTCGTCGAACAGGAAGTCCTTGAGATAGCCGATCACGTGCCGCGCGGTGCCGCGCACCATGACCTGGTCGGACGAGCCGGAGACCCGCATTTCCGGGTCGTTGGTCAGGCTGTCCCACAGCGTCATTTCCGGGTCGAGCTTGGCCCGGGCCTGGTCGAACACCGCGATCTCGAGGTTGGTGCCGTGCTTGACGGTCCCGGCATCCGGTTCAACTTCGCCCAGCAACATCTTGATCAGCGTTGTTTTTCCGACGCCGTTCGGGCCGACGAAGGCGATCCGGTCGCCGCGCATCACGGTCAGGTCGAAGGCATCGGTGATGCGCTTGCCGTGGAACATCTTTTCCAGCCCGCGCGCCTCGATCACCTTGCGGCCCGATGTCGTGCCTTCGCCGAGCGCCAGCGCCGCGGTGCCCTGGCGACGGATCTGCCCGGCGCGCTCGGAGCGCAGCTCCTGCAGCGCCCGCACCCGGCCCTGGTTGCGCTTGCGCCGCGCGCTGATGCCCTCGACCGCCCAGCGGCCCTCGGACTTGATCTTGCGATCCAGCTTGTGCCGCGCCAGGTCCTCGTCTTCCCAGGTCTTGTCGCGCCAGGCTTCGAAGCCTTCGAAGCCGGTTTCCTGCCGCCGCACCATGCCACGGTCGATCCACAGCGTGGCGCGGGTCAGCGCCCGCAGGAAGGCGCGGTCGTGGCTGATCAGCACGAAGGCGGTGCGGGTCTGCTTCAACTCGGCCTCGAGCCAGGCGATCGCTTCGATGTCGAGGTGGTTGGTCGGCTCGTCGAGCAGCATGAGTTCCGGCGCTTCGGCCATCAGCCGGGCCAGCGCGGCGCGGCGGCGTTCGCCGCCCGATGCGGTTGCGGGGTCGCGGTCGGGGTCGAACTTCAACCCTTCCGCGGCCACGGCGAGCTTGTATTCCTCGCCGATTTCGAGGTTCTGCGCCGCCCAGTCGCCCAAGGTCGCGAAGCCGGAGAAATCCGGGTCCTGCTCCATGTAGCCGACGGTGGTGGCGGGCGGGACCGCGCGGATGCCGCGATCGGCCTCCACCAGTCCGGCCATGACCTTCATGAGGGTTGATTTGCCCGAGCCGTTTCGGCCAACAAGCGCGACGCGGTCGCCCTGTTGCACGGCGAGCGAGAGCCCGTCGAAGACGGGGTTGCCGCCGAAGGTGAGGGAAATGTCGGAGATCTGCAGGAGGGGTGCGCGTGCCATGCGCCGCAGCTAGAGGGCGGCGCGGGACAGATCAAGGCCCCTCGGACGCAATCGCACGCAGCGCCCTGGCCCGGGCCGCCGGGATCGCGGCGATTTGCAGCCCGGTGAACACGTGCAGCGTGTCGAGATGCCGGTCGATCACCGCGTGGTCGCCGACCCAGCCGCCCATCGCCAGGTAGCTGCGCAGCAGCGGCGGCATCTGCCGCAGCCCGGCCATCGGATCGTCGGCGCGGCCGGGCTGCGCCAGCGGCAGCACCGCGCCGGCACGGCGGCCGGGGCGCAGCGCCACGGGGCCCTGGTGCTGTGCCGCAAGCCGGGCGAAGGCGTCGGCGTAAGGCGCGGGATCGGTGCCGGAAAACGATGAACAGCCGAACAGCAGCGTGATGCCGTGGCGATCGACCAGCCCAGCCAGCACCGCCCAGGCCAGCCGCAGCGGGTCGGCGTCGCGGGCGCCGGGGGCGACGCAGAACCGGCCGAGTTCCAGCATCGGGCCGGGCTGGCGGTGCAGCGGCGCGAGATCGTAGACCGTGGCGGCGTGGCTGCGATCCAGGGCCGCCGCGCCCGGCAACAGCAGGATCCGAAAGCAGCAGACCAGCGCGCCGGCGGCATCCTCGATCAGAACATGACGGCACGCCGCGTCGAACCGGTCGGCGTCGATCCCGCCGTCGCCCGGCCTGCCGCGCGCCACGAAGCACAGGTGGCGCAGCGCCTGCGCCCGCCGCAGGTCGGCGGCGTCCAGCGCGTAGCGGGCGGTGTGGCGGCCCCGCCGCAACAACGGGCTCATCGGTGCGGGCTCTGGCACATCGGCGCGGCGCTCCTAGATAAGAGGCAAATCCGACGCAGGAGGGAAACCCTATGGAAAAGATCACCAAGACCGATGCGGAATGGCGCGAACAGCTGTCCGACC
>JBFGEI010000101.1:0-9677 GCA_041580155.1 Limimaricola sp. | reverse complement strand
GACCCGGGCGTCGCGCCGCGCCCGGTGCCTGGAACTGCTCGACCAGGTCGGGATTCCCGATCCACGCAGCCGTATGGGCGCTTTCCCGCACCAGCTCTCCGGCGGCATGAACCAGCGGGTGATGATCGCCATGGCCATTGCCTGCCGGCCGCGGCTGCTGATCGCCGACGAACCGACCACGGCACTCGACGTGACCATCCAGGCGCAGATCCTCGACCTGCTGCTGCGGCTGCGCGACGAGACCGGCATGGCGCTGGTGCTGATCACCCACGACATGGGCGTGGTCGCCGAGACCGCGCGCAAGGTCAACGTGCACTACGCCGGCCAGAAGGTGGAAGAACAGTCGGTTCAGGGGCTGTTCGACCGGCCGCACCACCCCTACACCGCGGCGCTGCTGTCGGCGCTGCCCGAACGCGCCACCGACCGCCGGCTGCCGACGATCCCCGGCGTGGTGCCGGGCCAGTTCGACCGGCCCGCCGGCTGCCTGTTCTCGCCGCGCTGCGCCTATGCCGACGACCGCTGCCGCAGCGTGCCGCCGCCACCGCAATCGGCCGAGCTTGGCCGGGCGCGCTGCCACTACCCGCTCAACACCGACGAAAGGCTTGCCTCGTGAGTGCTGTCGCCCCTTCCGCCACCTCCGCCGCCGCGCCGGTCGTGACCGCCCGCGGGCTGACCCGGCATTACGAGGTCAAGGGCGGGATGTTCAGCGCCGCCCAGACCGTGCGCGCGCTGTCGGATCTCGATTTCGACCTGTCGCCGGGCAAGACCCTCGCGGTGGTCGGCGAATCCGGCTGCGGCAAGTCGACCCTGGCCCGTGTGGTGACGCTGATCGAGGCGCCGACCAGCGGCGAATTCAGCATCGGCGGCGTCAAGGCGACGCCGGAGAACTGGAAGAGCCTGCGCAGCAAGGTGCAGATCGTGTTCCAGGATCCCTACGGATCGCTGAACCCGCGGCAGCGGATCGGCAATATCCTGACCGAGCCGCTGACCATCAACCGGCCCGACATGAAACCGGCCGAGCGCGAGGCCAAGGCCCGCGAGATGCTGAAGCTGGTCGGGCTGCGGCCCGAGCATTACGACCGCTACCCGCACATGTTCTCGGGCGGCCAGCGGCAGCGCGTGGCGATCGGCCGGGCGCTGATGCTCGAGCCCGACGTGCTGGTGCTCGACGAACCGGTGTCGGCGCTCGACGTGTCGATCCAGAGCGCGATCCTGAACCTGCTGCTCGACCTGCAGGAAAGGATGGGCCTGGCCTATCTGTTCATCAGCCACGACCTGTCGGTGGTGCGGCACGTCGCCGACGACATCGTGGTGATGTATCTCGGCCGCGCGGTCGAGACCGGGCCGAAGGAGGCGATCTTCGCCGAGCCGCAGCACCCCTACACCCAGGCGCTGCTCTCGGCGACGCCAAGCGCCGACCCGAGGGGCCGCAAGGACCGGATCAAGCTCGAGGGCGAATTGCCGTCGCCGCTGGACCACCTGCCGGGCTGCGCCTTCGCGCCGCGCTGCTGGAAGGCGCAGGACAAGTGTCGGGCCGAACGGCCGGCGCTGGAGGGCGGTCTGCAACAGGCCGCCTGCTTCTTCCCGATGGGCCATGCAAAGCCCGCCGAGACGGCATCCTGACCCAAACCCGGCCCGAGCCGGCCAGCCGCCGCATCGACAAGCCGGCCGCCCGCTGATCCAGCCGGCGGCCGGTTTCGTCTTCATTCCGCCCCGGACTGATGCCGCTACCGGCGTTTCGAAACAGCGCCATCCGGCGATCCGGCAACGTGGCCGATCAATTTGCAAATATCTCCGACGTTTTGCGCAAAGACCCCGCCAGTTTGCGCAATTCGGTGGCTGACGTTTCGCGCCCGGATCCCGCAGGATGGCGCCGAACCGCACCAAGGGAGACCGCCTGATGACCTCATTGACCTGCCGACTGATCGGAGCCCCCGTCGACACCGGGGCCGGACGCCGTGGCTGCCAGATGGGCCCCGATGCGTTGCGGACCGCCGGGCTGACCGAGGCGCTGGAATCGCTCGGGCACCGGGTCGAGGACATCGGCAACCTGGCCCGCGCCGACCGCGCCGCGACCGGGCATGGCAATCCGGCCGTCCACCATCTGTCGGAAACCGCGGCCTGGGCCGAGGTGCTGCAGGACGCCGCCTACGAGGCCGCGAAGGCCGTCGACCTGCCGATCTTCCTTGGCGGCGACCACAGCCTGTCGATCGGCACCGTCTCCGGCGTGGCGCGCCATGCCGCCGAGACCGGCCGGCCGCAATTCGTGCTCTGGCTCGATGCGCATCCCGATCTGCACACCCTCGACAGCACCGGCAGCGGCAACCTGCACGGCACTCCGGCGGGCTATTTCATCGGTCTCGACGGCTTCGGCGGCATCTATCCCGAGCTGCCCGCCGCGGTGCCGCCGGGCAACATCTGCATGATGGGCATCCGCTCGGTCGATCCGGCCGAACAGGCGGTGATCCGCGACCGCGGCGTCGAGGTGCACGACATGCGCTCGATCGACGAAACCGGGGTCGGCGCACCGCTGGCGAAGTTCCTGGCCCGCGTCGCGGCGGCCGGCGGCGCGCTGCACGTCAGCCTCGACGTCGACTTTCTCGACCCGGCGATCGGCCCGGCGGTCGGCACCACCGTGCCCGGCGGCGCCACCTTCCGCGAGGCGCATCTGATCATGGAAATGCTCTGCGACAGCGGGCTGGTCAGCTCGCTCGACATCGTCGAGCTCAACCCGTTCCTTGACGAACGCGGCCGCACTGCCACGCTGATGGTCGACCTCTGCGCCAGCCTCGCCGGCCGCAAGGTGCTCGACCGCCCGACCCGTTCCGCCTGATCCCCCTGCCCCGCGCCGCATGACCCCGAGGAGCCCCCGCATGACCACCCCCGCCCACACCAAGCCCGAGCCGTCGAAACTTGCCATGGTGCCGTTCGTCAGCGTCGCCGACATGATGCAGATCGTGAACACCATCGGGCCGCGCAAGATGATGGCCGAGATCGCCGATTACATCGAGGCCGACTACCGCCGCTGGCAGAAGTTCGACAAGACGCCGCGCGTCGCCTCGCATTCCAAGGAGGGCGTGATCGAGCTGATGCCGACCTCGGACGGCGAGACCTACGGCTTCAAATACGTCAACGGTCACCCGTCGAACCTGGCCCGCGGCTTCCAGACCGTCACCGCCTTCGGGGTGCTGGCCCGGGTCGACAACGGCTACCCGATCCTGTTCTCGGAAATGACCGTGCTGACCGCGCTGCGCACCGCCGCGACCTCGGCGGTCGCGGCCCGGCACCTGGCGCCGAAGAACGCCAAGACGCTGGCGCTGATCGGCGCCGGGGCACAGTGCGAATTCCAGGCGCTGGCGTTCCAGGAGATCCTCGGTATCGAGAACGTGCGGATCTACGACATCGACCCCGCCGCCACCCGCAAGGCGGTCGCCAACCTCGCCGACAGCGGGCTGGACGTCACCGCCTGCAGCAGCGGCCAGGACGCGGTGACCGGCGCCGAGATCATCACCACCTGCACCGCCGACAAGCAGTATGCCACGATCCTGACCGACAACATGGTCGGCGCCGGGGTCCATATCAACGCGATCGGCGGCGACTGCCCCGGCAAGACCGAGCTGCATCGCGACATCCTGCTGCGGTCGGAAATCTTCGTCGAATACACGCCGCAGACCCGGATCGAGGGCGAGATCCAGCAGCTCGATCCGGACCATCCGGTGACCGAGCTGTGGGAGGTCATCACCGGCGCCAGGCCGGGCCGCAGCTCGGACCGGCAGATCACCCTGTTCGACAGCGTCGGCTTCGCCACCGAGGATTTTTCGGCGCTGCGCTACGTGCGCGACCAGCTGGATCGGACCGGGCACTTCGTGATGCTCGACCTGCTTGCCGACCCCGACGACACCCGCGACCTGTTCGGCATGCTGTCCCGCGCCAAGGGCTGATCGCCGCAAGACACGTCGGCCGCGGCAGCGGCCGTGGCCGGCGGTCGACACCCCTCCCCTCCCCGTTCGAATAGGTTTTGCAAACGGTTGCAAAATTCGTAGGCTCGACTCCGGATCCAGGTCTTTGACAACCTGGCCGTGTCACCGCCGCGAAAGGGGACGTCCGCGATGACCGATGCGCCGATCCCGGCTCTCGCCCGGCTGCGCGACAACCGGTTCCTCGTGATCGGCCGCGCCGGCATCGACCTGTCGCCCGATCCGCCCGGCAGCCGGACCGAGGCGGCGTTGCGATTCACCGCCTGTCTCGGCGGCAGCGGCGCCAACATCGCGGTCGCGCTGGCCCGTCTCGGCGCAACCGCGGAACTGCTGTCCTGCGTCGCGGACGACGCGGTCGGTCGCTTCGTGCTGAACGAGCTGGATCGCTACGGCGTCGGCCGCGGTCAGGTGGCGCGGGTCGGAGACGCCGCCCGAACCTCGCTGGCGCTGACCGAAACCCGCAGCGACGATCCGCAATCGGTGCTCTACCGCAACGGCGCCGCCGACTTCCAGCTAGGCCTCGACGCGGTCGCGGCGGTCGACTTCGCGCGCTACGGCGCGCTGGTGATCAGCGGCACCGCGCTGGCCGCGGAGCCGTCGCGCGGCGCGGTGTTCCGGGCGCTGGAGCAGGCGCGCGGCGCCGGGCTGAGCCTGGTATTCGACATCGACCACCGGCGCGACGGCTGGGCCAGCGCCGCCGAGACCTCCGAGGTCTGCGCCCGGGCCGCGTCGCTGTCCGACATGGTGGTCGGAAGCGAGGATGAATTCGCGCTGCTCGGCCCCGGTGACGGGCTTGCGGAAGCCCGGGCGCTGGCCCGCGACGGCACCCGCATCGTGGTCTACAAGATGGGCGCAACCGGCGCGGTGACGCTGGCCCCGAGCCGCGAGATCCGCACCGGGATCTACCCGGTCAGGGCCTTGAAGCCGACCGGCGCCGGCGACGGGTTTCTCGGCGGCCTGCTGGCGTCGCTGGCCGCGGGGTTCGACCTGCGCGAGGCGGTGCTGCGCGGCTCGGCCTGCGCCGCGATCGTGGTCAGCCGGGTCGGCTGCGCCCCGGCGGTGCCGTCGATCGCCGAGCTCGACCGGTTTCTCGCCACCCACCCGGGGCCACGCCCCGACCCGCAGGAGGCCGGCCATGCACAGCGCCCGGCCTGACACCCGCCACACTTCACACTGCAAACCCAAGAGGCAGCCATGACCCTTGCCACCCTTTCAGACGTGCTGCGCCCGGCGATGCAGGGCGGCTACGCGGTCGCCGGCTTCGTGGTGCTGGGCTGGGAGGACATGCGCGCCTGCGTCGCCGCCGCCGAGCTCGAGGACGCGCCGGTGATCCTGCAGGCCGGTCCGAACTGCCGGGCGCACACGCCGCTTCCGGTGCTGGCGTCGATGCTGCGCCACCTGGCCGAACAGGCGCGGGTGCCGGTCGTTCTGCATCTCGACCACGGCCGCAGCATCGACGACTGCCGCGCGGCGCTCGACGTCGGCTTCAGCTCGGTGATGTTCGACGGGTCGCGGCTGCCGCTGCGCGACAACATCGCGGCGACCGCGACGGTGGTGGAGATGGCGCATGCCGCCGGCGCCGGCTGCGAGGGCGAGATCGGCCGGGTCGGCTATGCCGGCGGCGCCAAGTCGCATGGCACCGACCCCGAGGAAGCCGAGATCTTCGCCCGCGAGACCGGCGTCGACGCGATGGCGGTCTCGGTCGGGAACCTGCACCTGCAGCATGGCGCCGGCCAGCCGCTCGACATGCCGCTGCTGCACGCCATCGAGGCGCGGACCAAGGTGCCCCTGGTGATTCACGGCGGTTCGGGCGTGGCGCCGGAACAGCGCCGCGACATCGCCACCGGCAGCACCGTCTGCAAGGTCAACATCGGCACCGAGCTGCGCCGCGCCTTCGGGTCAGCGCTGCGCGCCGAGCTGGCAGCAGACCCGCGGGTGTTCGACCGCTGCGTGATCCTTGCCGCCACCGAAGACCCGGTCTGCCAGGCGGCGCGCGCCGCGATCCGGTCGCTGCGCCCGAAGCCCGAAGCCCGCTGACCCCCCTGCCCCGCATGACCTCGCGGCGGGGACGGCCGCGTCCGTTTCCGTTGCGGAACCGGAGCCGCGCCGTCACAGTTGCCCTGTGAAGGCGGGAGACAGGCTTCCGCCGCGAGTCTTGCAGGGAATTCTCACTATGGCTGATACCGGCGCACCGCCGAAGCGTACTGGTTTTTACGTCACCCTCGCGCTGGCCGGACTGGGCTGGCTGCTGGTGCTCTGGCTGCTGATCGGACGATCGTCGCTGCAGGGCGACCTCGAGACGGCGCAATCCGACATGACCCAGCTGCAGGGCGACCTGTCGGCCCAGACCGAGGCGGTCGGTGAGATCACCGAGCTCGAAGGCCAGATCGGCACGCTGACTGGCGATCTCGCCACGCTGACCGAACAGCGCGACACCCTGACCGCCGAGATCGAGCCGGTGTCGGCGCAGCTCGCCCAGCTCAACGAAGAGGCCGATGCCGCGACCGCCAGGGCCGAAGAACAGCGCGCCGCGCTCGACCAGCTGGAGCAGCAGATTCAACCCAAGCGCGAAGAGCTCGAGTCGTTCGAGTCGCGGCTGAGCGAGGCCGACGCCCGGGCCGCCGCCGCCGAGGCCGAGCTGGCCGAGGTCGCGACCCGGCTTGACGAGGCCCGGACGCAGGAGGCCGAGCTGCGCGGCACCATCGCCACGCTGAGCGAAGATGCCGCCAAGCTGTCGCAGCAGGCCGCCGAGGCCGACGCCCAGCTCACCAAGTCGCGCGAGGCCGATGCTGCGCTGCAGCAATCGCTTGCCGCAGCGCAGAGCGAGATGGCCGAGCTCGAGGCGCGCGCCACCGAGCTGCAGTCGACGATCGAGCAGCTGACCGCACAGCGCGAAGCCCTGGCCTCCGATATCGTCGCGGCGCAGGAACAGCGCCAGGCGCTGCAGGCCGACGTCGCCGCGCTGGCCGACAATCTTGCCGGTCGCGCCGCACAGCTCGCCGAGATCGAGCGTCGTATCTCCGAGCAGCAGGACACGCTGTCCGAGGCGACCCGTCCCGAGCAGGCGGAAGAAACCGAGGAGACCCAGCAGGCCAAAGGAACCGAAAAGACCGAGCAGGCTGAAGGAACCGAAGAGACCGAGACCTCCGAGGCTTCGGACGCCGGCACCCAGGCAGCGATGACGCCTGGCCAGTACACGCTGGGCGATGTCACCGCGACCTTCACCGAGGACGGCAGCTTCCAGATGTCCGGCTCCGACCAGGTCGAGAGCGCCGCGGGCAGCTACGCCGTCGAGGACGGCACGCTGATCCTGAGCGACGTGACCGGCGATGTCGGCAGCGCCAGCTTCCCGATGCGCTGCACCCTGTCGGGCACCGAGACTGGCTTCGAGGTGGTGACCGGCGATGGCTCCTGCTCGCTGTTCTCCGGCATGGAGTTCAAGCAGGCCGACTGACCTTCCCTGCCCTTTCAGACAATGCGACCCAGCCCCCGGACCGAGAAATCGGCCCGGGGGTTTTCCGTTCAAGGCTCGGTGCCCGGGGTGCCGATGCGACGGCACGGTGAAGTGGCCCGCGCTTCCATCCCGGACACCGCCGGAGTGGCGTCGTGGCTGGCCCTGTGCCGCGACACGCTCCGGGCAATGCAGATCATCTGAGCCACCCGTTGCGGCGGCGGCACCCGGATCGCTTGCCTGCATGCCAGCGTCGTATCGAAGGACCGCCGCATTCCTCCGTGATTGCCGTAGATGGCTCGTCGCTGCGTCGTTGACTGCAGGACTGCGACCGGTCGACCGCCGCGCCCTGGCCCACGTAACGGTCTTGTTGTCCTCGGTTGCGACCTTTCTTGCAGAGAGCGTCGCGCCCGAGGTCTTCAGGCCAAGTCGACGCAGATGTGTCGATCCTTCCGATTGACCGCAATGATGCGCGAGGCGTGCGCGTGTAGCGGCCAATTCGGTCCGGTCGCGCCGAAGTCGCCTGCCGCCATCGACCGGTTGACGGCTGTCAACTTTCCACCGCGCGACCAAGTTGACAGCCGTCAACATCACGCCGCCGCCCGAGGCGACGCGCGTTCCAGCGCCCGGATCATCGGCCCCGGGGTGAACCGCCCTTCGGCATGGCGCCGCGACAGGCTGCGCAGATAGGCGCCGGGCTTGGCGATCCGTGGCGCCGACTGCAGCAAGGCCGACAGGGTGTAGGCGGCATCCTCGGGGCCCATCTGGCGTTGCGCCGCGGTCCAGGTCGCCGCGTCGATGCCGAGGTAGCCGGCGATGACCGTCGCCGCAGCCACCAGCTCGTGCGGGTGCCGGACGCCGTCGGGCAGGTAGTCGAGCATGTCGGGACAGGCCTGCAGCACCTGCGCCAGGGTTGGCCGTTCAGCGCTACCGGGTCGCGCTTCCCGTTTCTCAGCAGGTCGTGACGCCGCCACCGGCGCCTCGTCGGGGCAGGGGGCTTCCGGCTGATCGGGCTTCAAGGATTCAAGCTTGAGTTTGTTTGAATCCTGAATGTGCCGCTCATTCTGGCTGTCACAGCCGCTCGTTTGCGTTGCGTCGACCCGGGTCAGAAGCTGCTCGCGGCAGCTGTCGACCTCGGTCAGCAGCGCCTCGAGCGCCGGCAGGTCGAGCTTGCGGCGCAGCGCGCGGCGGCTCAGCAGCAGCAGATCGTCGGCCGCGTCCCAATCGCCAAGCTGATGCGCGCGGCCCCAGACCGTAACCGTCTCGATATCGCGCAGCGCCAGGACCACAGCCTCGCGCAGCCGCTTCACCTCGGCCAGGCGAGCACGCTCGGCCTCGGCGGCATCGGCGATTTCCACGGCGCGCAGCAACAGCGGTCGCAGGTCGAAGCCGAAGGCGCGGTCGATCGCACCGGCTGCTCCGCGCGCGGCATAGCGCTTGCCATTGGGGCTGTCGTGGCGCTGCAGCATCCCGGATTCCACCAGATGCGCCAGTCGGCGGCGCAGCGTGCTTTCGGCCATGCCATGCGCCCGGTCGCTCAGCGTGCGATTCGACGGGAACACGATCAGGCTCTGGCCGTCGCGTAGCTCGGCCTCGGGATGGAATGACAGCAGCACCTGCAGGATCAGCAGGTCGCGGTCCGAAAGGCCAAAGCCGGCGCGGGCGCAGCCGAGGTCGCGCAGGACCGCCCATTTGTCGCAGGAGGCTTGTGGCGCAGCGGTTTGCAACGGGCGGGGCAGTGCCGGACAGGCAATAGCCATCGCTCGCCGCCCATGGGGCGTCGCGGTCAATCTGTTCATATGATGTCACTGGGCAAGACTGTGGTGCCCGCCGGGAACCGACGCCTGTTGACAGCTGTCAACGTGGACCGTATTAACGAGGTGCTAGATCGAAAACGGCCTCTCGGGATGTCATGTCTCGGGGGGCTTTTTTTATGTCCGTGCCGGGTGTGCCTCCTTGGTTGCTGGGTGGGTCAGTCGTTGCGGTCTTCAAGCCAGGCGCGGTGCAGATCCTCGATCCGCGACAGCAGCCAGTCGTCGAAACCTTGGGTGCCGCGCAAAGTCAGCACGGTGCCGTCCTTGCGCCGCCGGATGTCGCCAAGCGCAGCGCCGTCGGCGCCGGTCAGCGGTTCGGTGGTCGCGGCTGGCTTCGCCTCGGGCGCCGGGGCAGGGGCCTCGGCGAGACCGGCGAACAGCGCCTCGAAACGGGCGTCGGAGGTGTCTCCGCTGGCCAGCGCCAGCAACTCGGAG
>JBFGEI010000100.1:0-9718 GCA_041580155.1 Limimaricola sp. | reverse complement strand
GCTGGCCGACGGGCTCTGGCAGTTGCAGCCGATCGACCTGCGCGGCTTTGGCGAGGGCAAGCACCGCAACGTCGACGATACCCCGGCGGGGGGCGGCGCCGGCATGGTGCTGCGGCCCGACATCGTCGGCGCGGCGCTGACCGAGGCGAAGTCGCGGGCCAAGGGCGTGACCCCGGTGATCTACCTCAGCCCGCGCGGCCGCCGCTTCGACCAGGCGCTGGCCCGGGAACTCAGCCAGGCCGACGGGGTGATCCTGCTGTGCGGCCGGTTCGAGGGCGTCGACGAACGGGTGCTCGAGGCGCATGACGTCATCGAGGTGTCGCTTGGGGATTTCGTATTGACCGGCGGCGAGATCGCGGCGCAGGCCTTGATTGACGCGACGGTTCGACTTATACCCCGCGTGCTTGGGAATCAGGCATCCACCGAAGAAGAATCCTTCTCCGACGGGCTGCTCGAACATCCCCAGTACACGAAACCCGCCGTCTGGAACGGTCGCGCGATCCCCGAAGTGCTTCTCTCGGGTCACCACGCGAAGATCACCGGCTGGCGACGGGCGATGGCCGAAAGGCTGACAAAGGAACGGCGACCTGATCTCTGGCGGGCGTATTGCGCAAGGCGCGGCACGGACCCGGACGAAGACCGAGAGCTCTGAGGTAGCGGAAACTTCGTGGAAAAACCACGAGCAACCAAGGAGTGACAGGCATGGACCTGATCGCACAACTCGAAGCGGAGCAGATCGCTGCGCTGGGAAAGACGATTCCCGATTTCAAGGCCGGTGACACGATCCGCGTCGGCTACAAGGTGACCGAGGGCACCCGCACCCGCGTTCAGAACTACGAAGGCGTCTGCATCAGCCGCAAGAACGGCAAGGGCATCGCCGGGTCGTTCACGGTGCGCAAGATCTCGTTCGGCGAGGGCGTCGAGCGCGTGTTCCCGCTGTTCGCGACCAACATCGACACCATCGAGGTCGTGCGTCGCGGCAAGGTGCGTCGCGCCAAGCTGTACTACCTGCGCGCCCGTCGCGGCAAATCGGCCCGTATCGCCGAGGTCAGCAACTACAAGCCCAAGGCCGGTAAGGCCGCGGCCGAAGCGTAAGGACGAGAGCCATGAAAGCGGATATCCATCCCGACTACCACGAGATCGACGTCAAGATGACCGACGGCACGATCCTCAAGATGAAATCGACCTGGGGCAAGGAAGGCGACCAGCTGTCGCTCGACATCGACCCCACGGTGCACCCGGCCTGGACCGGTGGCACGTCGCGCCTGATGGACGCCGGCGGCCGCGTTTCCAAGTTCAAGAACAAGTACGCAGGCCTCGGCTTCTAAGACGCCGCAGCATTGCAGACCGGTCAGACGCTGCCCTTCGGGGCGGCGTTTTTCGTTTGCGACGCCGCGCCGCGGCATTGCCGCCACGCCCCGGCGATGGAAACAGTCGCGACCCGATTGTGTCCAAATAAGGGCATTCACTTGCCCCAATTGTGCTGCTAGCTTCGGGTCAAATGTGGCAACTTGGAGGCTTTTTCATGCAAACGACCAGCAGCGCCTCCGCCGCCATCCCGTCTTATCTGATTGATCATCACGAACTTCGGCGGATCCTGAATAAGGCGCCGCGCCCCGAGAATGTGGCGGAAAAGCAGCGTCCGGCGCAGCCCGAGAAGCGCGCCGCCGACACCGCCTGGTGGATCCCGCGTTACACCGGCACCGCCGAATCGGTGAAGCCGGCGACGCCGCGCGGCTATGCCTCGGCCGCGCAGGGCTTCGGCGCGGCACCGCGCACCGACCGGCTGCCGCCCGAGCAGTGGGCGCTGACCCCGGCCGCGAACTTGGTCACCAAGGCGCTCGAGATGGGCCGCGGCCAGCGGCTGCTGGCCAAGTGGGACGAGCTGGTCGCCAGCGACGCCTGGGCCTCGTTGCCGGCCAAGTTCGCCGAGGCCCGCGCAAGCCATCCCGGCGGCGCGCTCGAGACCTACCTGATGAGCCGCGCCGCGCAGGCCGGCTTCGAGATCAAGCCGGTCTCGCGGGCCCGGGCGCTGCGCGACCGGCTGCAAGCCTCCGACGTCGCGGACGCGCCGACGCTCGACATGGCGGTCTGACCGCAAGCCAACCGATCACCGGAATGAAAAACGCCGCCCCGAGGGGCGGCGTTTTCGTTGGTGCTGCGCGGGTCAGGGCCGGGCGACACCGCCCCGCCCCGTTTTCGCTCAGGCCGCCTTGCTGGCGGGCCGACGCCGGCGCTGCTGCTGCTGCGGACGACCGGCCTTGGCGCCCTCGGGCTTGGGACCGCCGCCGCCGAACCTGCGGCCGCCGTTGCCGCCGCCGCCGCGCTTGGGCTTGGAGGCCGCGGCCACCGGTTCCCAGCGGGTGCCGGAGGCGACCGGGATCGTCGCCTTCATCGCCTTCTCGATGTCCTTCATCTCGCCCATCTCATCGGGCGAGCACAGCGCCACGGCACGGCCGTCGGCGCCGGCGCGCGCGGTGCGGCCGATCCGGTGCACGTAGTTCTCGGCGACGTTCGGCAACTCGTAGTTGTAGACGTGGCGGATGCCCGGGATGTCGATGCCGCGGGCCGCGACATCGGTCGCCACCAGCACCCGGACCCGGCCTTCGCGGAAGTCGCGGATTGCCCGCTCGCGCTGGCCCTGGCTCTTGTTGCCGTGGATCGACGCGGTGGCGTAGCCGGCATTGGCCAGCTGCTTGGACAGCTTTTCCATGCCGTGCTTGGTGCGGCCGAAGACCAGCGCCAGCTCGTCGCGGTGCTGGTCGAGCAGCTCGATCAGCAGGTCGGTCTTGGCGGCCTTCGACACGTAGTGCACGAACTGGTCGATCTTCTCGACCGCCTTGCCCGGCGGGTTCACCTGGACCCGGACCGCGTCGGTCAGGAAGGCCGAGGCGAGCTCTTCCATCTGCTTCGGCATGGTGGCCGAGAACAGCATGGTCTGGCGCGATTTCGGCAGCAGCGGCGCGATCCGGCGCAGCGCGTGGATGAAGCCGAGGTCGAGCATCTGGTCGGCCTCGTCGAGCACCAGGAACTCGGTCTCCGACAGGTTGATCGCGCGGCGATCAAGCAGGTCGATCAGGCGACCGGGGGTCGCGACGAGAAGGCTGACGCCATTCTCCATGCGCTTGATCTGGCCGGTGATGCCGGCGCCGCCGACCACCAGCGCCACCTTCAGGTGGCTGCCCTTGGTGTAGGCGGTCAGGTTGTCGGCGATCTGCTTGGCCAGTTCGCGGGTCGGGGCGAGCACCAGCGCGCGGGCCGATTTCGGCGCCGCCTTGGCGCCGTTCTTCAGCAGCGCGTCGATCATCGGCAGGCCGAAGGCCGCGGTCTTGCCGGTGCCGGTCTGGGCCAGGCCCAGCACGTCGCGGCCGTTCATCGCATGCGGAATCGCCTGCGCCTGGATCGGAGTCGGGTCGGTGATGCCCTGTTCGGCCAGTGCGGCCACAAGACGGGGCGCGAGGCCCAGCATGTCGAAATCCATGAATATCCTTCTCTACGGCGCGCAACGCGGCCGCGGCATGGATGCGGCCCTGCCGATGGCGGCAGGACAGCGGTCGGGTTGCGGCCATGTACTGACGGGCGGGCGATTGCCCACGCGCCGACAGGACGCGGCCCCTTGCGTGAAATGGGAACCTTTGGGATCCGAAGCGGTGCGGGCGCCTGCGCGGGGTGCGGGGCGGCGCGGCTGCTCACGCGGGCCAAGCGCTTCGGTCTTGGAGGGCAGATGGACCTTGAAGACGCACAAGTCAATGGTCGTGACGCAGCTTGCGCCGCAGGACTTGCGCAGGAACCCGCCATCCCCTACCCCGGATTGCAATGCGGGGGACGGTCCGGCGACGGCCGGGGGGGCGGATAAATTGGCGCATATCATAGTCGTGGGCAACGAAAAGGGCGGCGCCGGCAAGTCGACCGTGGCGATGCACATCGCCACCGCGCTGTCCCGGATGGGGCACAAGATCGGCACGCTCGACCTGGACCTGCGGCAGAAGTCGCTGGGCCGCTACATCGAGAACCGGCGCCGGTTCTGCGCCCGGGAAGGGCTGGTGCTGCCGACCCCGGCGCATGTCGACCTGCCCGAGATCGACGCCAGCAAGCTGACCCCCGGCGAGAACCTCTCGGATCACCGGCTGTCGGCCGCGGTTGCCAGCCTCGAGCCGGACAGCGATTTCATCCTGATCGACTGCCCCGGCAGCCACACGAGGCTGAGCCAGGTGGCGCATTCGCTGGCCGACACGCTGGTCACGCCGCTGAACGACAGCTTCGTCGACTTCGACCTGTTGGCCAAGGTCGACAACGACGGCGAGACGATCATCGGCCCCTCGGTCTATTCGGAAATGGTCTGGAGCGCGCGGCAGCTGCGCGCGCAGGCCGGGCTCGACCCGATCGACTGGGTGGTGCTGCGCAACCGGATGGGCGCGCAGGCCATGGTCAACAAGCAGAAGATGGAAAGCGCGATCTGCCGGCTGTCGGAACGGATCGGCTTCCGCTCGGCCCCGGGCTTCAACGAACGGGTGATCTTCCGCGAGCTGTTCCCGCGCGGGCTGACGTTGCTCGATCTGCGCGACATCGGCGTCGGCCAGCTGAACATCTCGAACGTCGCGGCGCGGCAGGAGCTTCGCGAGCTGCTGCGGTCGCTGGAATTGCCGGGCGTCGACGTCGATTTCTGATCTTCGGCAGACCGACGCCGCGAGGATTGTTTTCGAATCGGCGCCATGTCTTCCGACATATGCAGCCCTGAATTGCAATTGCGGCTTGGATGCCACAACCCTCGGCGATGTCGTTCACATTTTAGCGAACCGCTTCCCCGCGATTGTTTCCAATATAGTCTGACAGGGCAAACGCGGCCCGCCACTGGTGGCCCGGATGCGCCGCTCTGTGCGAGCGGCTGGTACAGGATTGATGCTCCTGACGCAGAGGCGATGCACAGGATCGGGGTTGCGCCCGAACCGGCCCGCGAGGGCAGCACCGTCATGGGCTTCCGAGATCGGAACGCCCGGTCGATTGCTTGAGACCGAATGCCCGGTGAACGCGAGACGTTCGCCGGGCATCTTTCCGTTCAGCGCCGGGCCGACCGGATCACTTGGCGATGGCGCGCAGCATCCAGGCCGCCTGTTCGTGGAACTGCGACCGGGCGGTGATCATGTCGGCGGTCACCGGGTCGCTGTTCTCGTCGGCCAGCTCGATCAGATTGTGCATCCGCTTGGCGACCTTCTCGTGGCTCTGCGCGAGGTCCTCGCACATCTCGACGGCAGAGGGCAGCTCGTCCTTGTCCTTGATGATCGACATGTCCTCGAGATGGCGCAGCGTCGACGGGGTCAGCTGGCCCAGCGCGCGGATCCGCTCGGCCATCTCGTCGGCGGCGTGGAACATCTCCTCGTACTGCTCCTCGGTCAGCTTGTGCACCGAGTAGAACAGAGGGCCTTCGACGTTCCAGTGATAGGCGTGGGTCTTGAACACCAGGCGGTAGGTGTCGGCGACGGCCTGGCTCAGGCCTTCGGCGATCGATTTCGCCTTGTCGACGCCGGTGTCGACGTCGTCGGTGGTCGGTTTTACGTTGTGGGTATCGGACATGCTACTGTTCCTTCGCAACTCATACTGTCGGGCGTCGCCGCCCGTCGCCGCAACAACGGGCGGCCCGGCGCGCTGGTTCCGCGAAATACGGCGGTCATCTTCCGCGAAATAGGGCGGTCATCGGCGGCTGCGACGATCGCGCGCAGCGGCATGGCTGCCGTGGGACACGGCCAGACGGTTCGCCAGAGCAAGGCGTCGGATCTCACTCGGCGGCGTAGATCGGCGCCGCCGGCTGCCGCATCGCCGATTGCAGCGCGTGCTGCTGGATCGGCTTGTCGACATATCCGGCGCAGTCGATCTGCGACGCGATGTCCTTGCGGCTGTAGCCCGAAGCAAACACCACATGCACACCCATCCGCATCAGGTCGCGGCCCAGCTCGCAGCTGGTCTCGCCATGGCCGAGGTTCACGTCGAGCAGCGCGTGCGAGAACTGCTCGCTCTCGACCAGCCGCCGGGCCTCGGCCAGGCAATGCGCGGACCGCACCACGCCAAACCCCATGTCCTCGAGGATCATGGTCGTTTCGAGCGCCACGATGATCTCGTCCTCGAGATAGAGGATGCTGTCAGTGGGGGTCATTGCGGTCCTGTCCGGGCGGGCGCGGGGCGGGGTGAGTCCTGCGGTAACGCGCCGCGCCCGCAACGGTTCCGCCGGCGACCGACGGAACATTGCAGGCGGCCCCCGGTTCTGTCGGGACGAAGCGCGGCAGGAAGGGTACCCTATGCAGACGGAATACGACGCCATCGTGATCGGCGGCGGATCGGCGGGGGTGTCCTTCGCGCGCCACGCGGCCGACACCGGCGCCAGCATCCTGCTGATCGAACGTGCCGAGCTTGGCGGCACCTGCGTCAACCGCGGCTGCGTGCCGAAAAAGCTGCTGTGGACCGTGGCGGACACGCTGTGGCGCAGCGCGGCTCTGACCCGGTCGGGCGTGCTCGACGCGACACCGAAGGTCGACATGGAGCGGCTTTGCGCGATGCGCGGCGACAAGCTGCAACAGATCCGCGACAGCTATGGCGACAAGCTCGACAAGGCCGGGGTGACGGTGATCGCGTCCGACGCCGAGCTGACCGCCCCCGGTGAGGTCGCGGTCGTCGGTACCAAGGTGCATGCGCCGCGCATCGTGCTGGCGACGGGCGGCCACCCGGTGCGGCCCGACATCCCCGGCATCGAGATGGCCAGCGACAGCGACGAGGTGCTTGGCTGGACCGCCCTGCCCCGGTCGATCGTGGTGATCGGCGGCGGCTACATCGGCTGCGAGATGGCGGCGATCCACGCCGCGCTGGGCTGCCGGGTGACGCTGGTCACCGACACCGACCGGGTGCTGGTCGAGTTCTCCGAGGCCGCGGCGAAGGTCGGCCAGGCCAACCTTCAGGCGCAGGGCGTGCGGATCGTCACCAATTGCGCTCCGGAGTCGCTGCAGCGGCACGACGACGAGCTCGAGCTCGTGCTGTGCGACGCCGACCCGGTCCGCGCCGAAAAGGTGATCGTCGCCACCGGCCGGGCGCCGAACCTGACGGCGCTGGGGGCGCTGAAGGACCGGGTGACCCTGACCGACCGCGGCGTGGTCGGCATCGACGACCGGTTCGAGACCTCGGTGCCCGGCCTGCACGCGATCGGCGATTGCGCCGACCGGCTGCCGTTGACCCCGGTGGCGACCGCCGATGGCGAGACCCTGGCGGCGCAGCTGTTCGGCATTCACCGCGCCCCGGTCGACCTAGCGCATGTCGCGACCACCGCCTTCGTGCTGCCGCCGCTGGCCGAGGTCGGCCAGCCCAAGCCGCAGGACATCTTCGACGACGCGGCCGTGGCACCGCTGTCGGCGACGCTGCGCGGCGACTCGGTGCAGCACTACTGGGGCTTGGGTGGCAGCGCCTCGGGTCTGACCGCGGTATCGCTGGTCGCCGATGGTGCGCATGAGGCGATCGGCTGGGCCGCCGAGACGGTGCTGGCGCGCCCCAGCCGTGATCGGATGCGCGACGCGCTCGGGGTGCACCCGAGCACCGTCGAAGAGGCGCTGGGCTGAGGCCCGCGCCACGGGCGTGAGGGGCGGATATGCCCCCCATCCGGCACGCCCCGGGAAGGTGATACGCCGGGCCGCTAGCCCAGCGCGCGCACGACCATCACCCCGGCCCAGGCCGCGCCGCCGGTCAGCACGGTGCCCCACAGCCCGTCGACCGCGACCTGCTGCCAGCTCCAGCGTTCCAGCGTCGAAAGATTGGTGAACTCGTAGGTGCCATAGGCCACCGCGCCGAGGATCGCGCCGTTCAACAGCGCCAGGCCGGGTGTGCCGTCGCGCAGCGCCGGCCAGGACACGAGCCAGATCAGGCCGGCGACATAGGCCAGGTAGAAGGCGATCGCCGGGCCGAAGCGGATCGGTTCGATCAGCCAGTCGCCCAGATGGCGCTGGAACAGCGGCTTCATCACCGTGCCCAGCATGATCGCGTCGGCGACCAGGAAGATCACGGCGGTGGCGAGGTAGAGGAACAGGATCTGCATCGGGAACTCCGGGATAGGACTTCACAGCCAATGCCCCAGATCGGCGCCGGTTCCCTGACGGGGACCGGGTGCGACAAAGGCGGCAGGTCCCCCTGCCGCCTTTGCATGACGCGTGGCCCGGCTCAGCCGCGGCTGGTGTCTTCACCGGCCTCGGGGTCGGCCGGCTTGGCCGCAGCCTCGTCGGTCGGCTCGGCGTCCGGCTGTTCCACTTCGGCCTGCTCGGCCTGTTCGGTCTGCTCGGCAGCTTCTGCCGCGCTGGCCAGCGCCTCTTCCTCGGCGGCTTCTTCCTTGGTCTCGGGCTCGGCATCCGGGTCCAGCACGAAGACCGCGACGCTCTGCCAGCCCACCGCAACCGTGCCGCGCTCGGCGATGTCGCAGGCAACCGGGTCGCGGGTGGTGTCGATCTTGCGCAGCCAGCCGCCCTTCGGCAGTCGGAAGTCGGTGTCGTCGCCCGAGTTCAGCACCACCAGCACGTCGCGCCCGGCTTCGATCGGCACCAGCCGCATTCCGAAGCAGTCGAGATCGGCGTTCTCCCAATCATCGGGCCGCATCGACCGGCCCTCGGGATGCCGCCAGGTGACGGTCGGCGCGCCGTTCTGCGCCTCGTCGGGGGCGGCGACGAAGCGCAGCTGCGCCAGCCCGCCGCGCGCCTTGCGGAACGCCATCAGGTCGGACACCGCGCGGGTGATCTCCTCGCGGCCGTTCTTCCAGTCGAGCCAGGCGATCTCGTTGTCCTGGCAATAGGCGTTGTTGTTGCCGCCCTGGGACTGGCCCATCTCGTCGCCGCCAAGGATCATCGGCACGCCCTGGCTCAGCAGCAGCGTCGCCAACATCGCCTTGACCCGGCGCACCCGGCTGGCGTTCACCGACGCGTCGTCGGTCGCGCCCTCGATGCCCATGTTGTCGCTGAGGTTGTTGGAGTGGCCGTCCTTGCCGTCCTCGCCGTTCGCCTCGTTGTGCTTGTCGTTGTAGGACACGGTGTCCCACAGCGTGAAGCCGTCATGCGCCGCGATGAAGTTGATCGACGAGGTCGCGGGCCGGTTCGAGTGGTTGAACTGCACCGGGCTGCCGGTCAGCCGCTCGGCCATCTTCGGCACCAGCCCCTTGTCGCGGCGCCAGAACGCCCGGGTGTCGTCGCGCGCCTTGTCGTTCCATTCGCGGAACGGCCAGGGGAAGCCGCCGACCTGGTAGCCGCCGTCGCCGATGTCCCAGGGCTCGGCGATCAGCTTGACCTTCGACAGCACCGGGTCCTGCCGGATCGCCGCGAAGAACGACCCCTCGCGCTCGAAGCCCAGCGCCTCGCGGCCCAGCGTCGAGGCGAGATCGAAGCGGAAACCGTCGACATGCATCACCTGGACCCAGTAGCGCAGGCTGTCGAGCACCATGCGCAGCACCATCGGGTGTTCGACGTTGAGCGTGTTGCCGGTGCCGGTGGTGTCGTAGCTGTGGCGCTTGTTCTCGGGCGACAGCAGGTAATAGCTGGCGTTGTCGATGCCGCGGAACGACAGCGTCGGGCCGTTCTCGTTGCCCTCGCAGGTGTGGTTGTAGACCACGTCGAGGATCACCTCGATGCCGGCGGCGTGGAACTTCTTCACCGCCGCCTTCACTTCGCGGTAGGCGCCGGTCTTCAGATACGGCTTGTGCGGCGCG
>JBFGEI010000099.1:0-9732 GCA_041580155.1 Limimaricola sp. | reverse complement strand
CGCCTCGGCGCCGAAGATCAGCACCGGCACGTAGAGCGGCAGCACGATCAACGACAGCAGCAGCCCGCCGCGGCGCAGCCCGACGGTCAGCGCGGCGCCGAAGGTGCCGATCAGCGACAGCGCCGGGGTGCCAAGCGCCAGCGACGCCAACAGCCAAGGCATCGCCGGCCCCGGCAGATGCAGCAGCACCCCGAGCACCGGCGCCGCGACGACCAGCGGCAGCCCGGTGGTGATCCAATGCGCCAGCGCCTTGACCAGCGCCAGCGCCTCGAGCGGCAGCGGCGCCGTCGCCAGCAGCGGCAGCGACCCGTCCTCGTGATCCAGCGCGAAGATCCGGTCCAGCGACAGCAGCGCCGCCAGCAGCGCCGCGACCCATAACATGCCGGGCGCGATCCGGGCCAGCACCGCGGTCTCGGGGCCGACGCCGAACGGCACCAGGATCACCACGATCAGGAAGAACGCCAGCCCGAGCCCGAAGCCGCCGCCGGCCCGCACCGCCAGCCGCAGGTCGCGCCAGAGCAGCGCCCTCACAGGAAGGCCGCGTCGGACCCGCCAAGCGCCCGAGGCGCCGCGCGGTAGGTCTCGAGATCCAGTTCGGGCAACTCGAGGCCAAGGTCGACATGGGTGGCGATCACCGCGATGCCGCCGGACGCCAGGTGCCGGTCGCGCAGGAACGCCGCGAACAGCTTCACCGAGAACCGGTCGAGCGACACCGTCGGCTCGTCTAGCAGCAGCACCTTGCGGCCGATCACCGCGAGCCGCGCCAGCCCGAGCCGCCGCGCCTGCCCGGCCGACAGCGTGCCCGAGGCGCGGTCGCGCAGGGTCTCGAGGTCGAACCAGTCGAACACCCCGTCGGGCAGCGGCTGCTGGTAGAGGTCGGCCCAGAATTGCAGGGTTTCGGCGACGCTCAGCGCCGGCTTGATGCCATCGGCATGGCTGGCATAGCCGGCGGCCTCGCCGGCGCCGTCGATGCTGCCCGACAGCGGCGGCTGCAGCCCTGCAAGGGTGCGCAGCAAGGTGGTCTTGCCGATGCCGTTGGCGCCGCGCAGCACCAGCGCCTGGCCGGGCGACAGCCGGAAGCCGAGGCCCTCCAGCACCGGCGCGCCGCCGCGCGCGACCGCGAGATCGCTGACGACCAGGTCGGTCAGATCGGGATCAGCGCGACTCCGACGCGCCGCCCTTCCGACAGGAGCACGTTGTAGGTCCGGCAGGCGGCCGGGCTGGCCATGGTCTCGACGCCGATGCCCACCGCCTCGAGCGCGGCGCGGAACGCCGCCGGCGGATGCGCGATCTCGGCGCCGGTGCCGACGAACAACACGTCGATCCGGCCGGCCGCCGCCAGCAGCGCCTCGGTGTCCTCGTAGCCGCCCCAGGGCTTCAGCCCGGTCGGCAGCAGCGTCAGCGGACCTTCGACGACCTTGCCGCCGATCCGGAAGAAGCCCGGGCCGTAACCGTCGATCGGCATCGAATCGTCATAGGTGATCTCGGTCAGTCGCATGGCGCGGTCCGCCCTTCGTCATTCCACAAACAGTGCCCGTGCCCGCGGTGGCGGGCTCAGGCGTCGATGTCGGCGAACTTGGTGCCGGCCTTCGGATCCTTCGGGGTCCAGTCGCGCTTCACCCCGAGCATCAGCACCACGTTCTTGGCGATGTAGATCGACGAATAGGTGCCGACGATGATGCCCCAGAAGATCGCGAAGACAAAGCCGCGGATCACGTCGCCGCCCAGCACCAGCAGCGCCAGCAGCGCCAGCAGCGTGGTGCCCGAGGTCATCACGGTCCGGCTCAGGGTTTCGTTGGCCGACAGGTTCAGCACCTCGACCAGCGGCATCGTCTTGAACTTGCGCAGGTTCTCGCGGACCCGGTCGAACACCACCACGGTGTCGTTGATCGAATAGCCGACGATGGTGAGCAGCGCCGCGATGATCGCCAGGTCGAACTTGATCTGCAATAGCGAGAACAGCCCGATGGTCAGGCCCACGTCGTGGATCAGCGCGACGATCGCGCCGACGGCGAACTGCCATTCGAAGCGCAGCCAGATGTAGAACAGGATCGCGACCAGCGACCCCAGCACCGCGACGATCGCCGACTGGATCAGCTCGCCCGAGACCTTCGGACCGACGCTTTCGACCGACGGGAAGGTGATCGTCGGGTCGATCCCGACCAGCGCCGCTTCGACCGCGGCGATGGTTTCGGCGCTGATGCTCTCGGCGTCGCCCTGGGTCTGGATCCGCACCGAGGCGACGTTGCGGTCGTCGCCGAAGGTCGGGTCGAACACCTCGGTGATGATCACGTCGCCAAGCTCGAGCGGCGCGATCGCCGTGCGGTAGGCGCCGACATCGACGGGGTTCTCGGACTCGGTGCGGATCGTCGACCCGCCCTTGAAGTCGATGCCGAAGTTGAGCCCCATGACGAAGAACACGACCACCGAGGCGGCCAGCATCACCAGCGACCCGCCGAAGGTCACCCGGGCCATTGCGAAGAAGTTGATGTTGGTATTGTCAGGTACGATGCGCAGCCGCATGTCAGACCTCGATTGTTTTGGGACGGCGGCGCTCGAACCAGATCACGATCAGCAGTCTCGTGACGAAGATCGCGGTGAACACCGAGGTCAGGATGCCGAGGCCGAGGGTCACGGCGAAGCCGCGCACCGGGCCGGAGCCGACGAGGAACAGGATGATCGCGGTGATCAACGTGGTGACGTTGCCATCGAGAATCGCCGAGAGCGCCTTTTCATAGCCAAGGTCGATGGCGCGGGCCGGACCGCGCGCGGTCTTCAGCTCCTCGCGGATCCGCTCGTAGATCAGCACGTTGGCATCGACCGCCATGCCGACGGTCAGCACGATGCCGGCGATGCCGGGCAGCGTCAGCGTCGCACCAAGCAGCGACAGCACCGCGAAGATCAGCACGATGTTGAAGCTCAACGCGATGGTCGCGAACACGCCGAAGATGCCGTAGCTGGCGATCATCAGCACCACCACGGCCAGCGACCCGACCAACGCGGCCAGCTTGCCGGCCTCGATGCTGTCGGCGCCAAGCTCCGGGCCGATGGTCCTCTCTTCAAGGAAGTTCAGACCCGCCGGCAGCGCGCCGGCGCGCAGCAGCACCGCGAGGTTGGTCGATTCCTCGAGGCTGAAGTCACCGGTGATGATGCCCGAGCCGCCGGGAATGTGGCTCTGGATCACCGGGGCCGAGATCACCTCGTCGTCGAGAACGATGGCGAAGGGGCTGCCGATGTTCTCGGCGGTGTAGTCGCCGAAGGCGCGCGCACCCTGCGGGTTGAAGCGGAAGTTCACCGCCGGCCGGCCGTTCTGATCGAACGACGGCTGCGCGTCGACCAGCTCTTCGCCGGTGACCACCGGGCTGCGCTCGAGCACGTAGAACACGCCCGGGCTGTCGAGCGACGGCAGGATCTCGTTGTTGGCGCCGGGGTTCTCCTCGGCGCTCGACGCGGTCGAGACCACCGGCTGGAAGGTCAGCTGCGCGGTGGTGCCGATGATCTGCTTGATCTCCTCGGCCGATCCGACGCCCGGCACCTCGATCAGGATCCGGTCCGCGCCATGGCGCTGGATCGTCGGTTCGCGGGTGCCGACCTCGTCGATCCGGCGGCGCACGATCTCGAGCGCCTGGCGCACGGTGCGATCGTCAGTGGCGGCGCGCTCGGCTTCGCTCAGCGTCAGGATCAGCTCTGCGCCGTCGGCGCGCACCTCGATGTCACTGGTGCCGGCGCCGGTCAGGCTGGTCACCGGGCGCGACAGCCCGCGCGCCAGTTCCAGCGCCCGGGCAGCGGCTTCGGGGTTCGAAATCCTGACCCGCAGCTCGTCGTCCGCGCTCTCCTCGCGGGTCACGAAGCCCAGCGTGTCACGCTCGACGGCGAGGGTGTCGCGCAGCTCGGGCCAAAGGCTTTCCATCCGCGCGGCATAGACATCCGCAACCTGCACTTCGGCCAGCAGATGCGCGCCGCCGCGCAGGTCGAGCCCGAGGTTGACCAGCCCCGACGGCAGGAACGACGGCCACAGCGACGCCGCCGCCTCGAGTTCGGCGTTGCTCTGGCCGCTTTCGATCACCTCACGGGCGTCGTTGGCGGTCTCGACCCGGCTGTAGAACAGGTTCGGAAGCGCGAAGACCAGCCCCGCGAGGCAGACGAGCCAGATCAGGATCCGGCGCCAGGTGGAGATATGCATCATCGGTGTGGTCCTCGAGCCTGGGGCCGGATCAGGCCTTGGCCGGTTCGGTCTTGCTGGTAACGGTGGCGATGGTCGAACGGACCACGCGGACGATGACGCCGTTGGCTATCTCGACCTCGACCTCGTTGTCGTCGCGAACCTTGACCACCTTGCCGATCACGCCGCCCTGGGTGATCACCTGGTCGCCGCGACGCAGTGCCGCGACCATCGCCTGGTGTTCCTTCAGCTTCTTCTGCTGCGGGCGGATCAGGAAGAACCACATGATCGCGAAGATCAGGATCAGCGGAATAAGGGATTCGATGCCTTGCATGACGGTCCTTTGTATCTTGCCCTGGGCGCGACCTTCGGCCCCGCCTCGTGTCGATGGCGCCGGTGGGCGCCCCGTTGAAAAGTCGCGGCACACTACTTCCGCCCCCCGTGATTGGCAACCGCGCGCCACCGGGTCCGGACCGGGTCCGCCGCGGCTTTGTTTGGCGGTTCACAGCCGGTCGGTTTGCGGTCATACGGGGGGCGGCCCCCGGGCCCGCCATCCCCTTCCGATCATGGACGTTCTCATGCACGACATCCGCGCCATCCGCGAAAATCCCGACGCCTTCGACGCCGCCCTCGCCCGCCGGGGACTGTCGCCGCAATCGCCCGAGATCCTGGCGCTGGACGATGCCCGTCGCGCCAAGATCCACGCCGCCGAAACCGCCAAGGCCGAGCAGAACCTCGCCTCGAAGGAAGTCGGCGCCGCCAAGGCCCGCGGCGACGACGCCGAGTTCGAACGGCTGCGCGCGCTGGTCGCCGAGAAGAAATCCGAGATCGCCCGGCTGGGCGACGAGGCTGCGGCGCAGGATGCGCTGCTGTCCGAGCTGATGCTGACGATCCCCAACCTGCCCTATGCCGACGTGCCGATGGGCCGCGACGAGAACGACAACGTCGAGCTGAAGCGCCATGGCACGCCGCGCAGCTTCAACTACGCGCCGAAAGAGCATTACCAGCTGCCCGCGGTGCAAGACGGCATGGATTTCGAAGTGGCGGCCAAGCTGTCCGGCGCCCGCTTCGTGGTGCTGTCGGGCGGCGTGGCGCGGCTGCACCGGGCGCTGGCGCAGTTCATGCTCGACACCCATGTCGAAGAGCACGGGCTGGTCGAGACCATGACCCCGGTGCTGGTGCGCGAAGAGGCGATGATCGGCACCGGCCAGCTGCCGAAGTTCGGCGAGGACAGCTACCAGACCACCACCGGCTGGTGGCTGATCCCCACCGCCGAGGTGACGCTGACCAACCTCGTCGCCGGCGCCACCATCGAGGCGTCCTACCTGCCGCGGCGCTACGTCGCCGACACCCAGTGCTTCCGCTCCGAGGCCGGCAGCGCCGGCCGCGACACCTCGGGCATGCTGCGGCAGCACCAGTTCGAGAAGGTCGAGATGGTCTCGGTCACCCACCCCGACGACTCCGAGGCCGAACACGCCCGGATGACCGGCTGCGCCGAGGCGATCCTGGAAAAGCTGGGCCTGCCGTATCGCACCATGCTGCTGTGCGGCGGCGACATGGGCGCCGGCGCCCGGCGCACGCATGACATCGAGGTCTGGCTTCCCGGCCAGGACCGCTACCGCGAGATCAGCTCGATCTCGACCTGCGGCGACTACCAGGCGCGTCGGATGAACGCCCGGTTCCGCCCCGAGGGCGGCGGCAAGCCCGAATTCGTCCACACGCTGAACGGCTCGGGGCTGGCGGTCGGTCGCACCCTGATCGCGGTGCTCGAGAACGGCCAGGAAGAGGACGGCTCGGTCAGCCTCCCCGCGGTGCTGCACCCCTACCTCGGCGGCCGCACCCGGCTCGCGGCCGACGGCACGTTGACCCGCGATTGAACCAGTTGCACGGACCGCGCGTAGAAGCTGCATGAAACAGCTTCTCGCATGGGCCGTGCTCGGTCTCACCATCAGCTTCGCGGCCGCGCCGCTGGTGACTTCGCCCTTCACCGGCTTCACCGCCGACCAACTGCCGATCCCGCAGACCGACCCGCCGGTGCAGCCGGCGGGCTGGGCCTTCTCGATCTGGGGGTTGATCTACGGCTGGCTGATCGTCTCGGCGCTCTACGGGGTGATTCGCCGCGCCGACGCGCCGGCCTGGCGCCCGGCGCGGCGCTGGCTGCTGCTGGCGCTGGCGGTCGGCACGCCCTGGCTCGCCATCGCGCAGGCCAGCGCGATCTGGGCCTCGCTGACGATCTTCATCATGGCCGGCGGCGCGATCGCCGCGTTTCTTGCCGCGCCCGACGATGATCGCGGCTGGCTGCGGATCCCGCTCGGGCTGTTCGCCGGCTGGCTGTCGGCGGCGTCCTTCGTGTCGCTGGGGGTCACCTCGGCCGGCTACGGGCTGGTGTTCGACAGCACCGGCTGGGCGCTGTTCTGCATCATCGCGGCGACGGCGCTGGCGCTGCTGGTGCAGTCGCGCCGGCCGCGGGCCGCGGAATACGGGCTGACGGTATCCTGGGCGCTGTTCGCGATCTGGATGCAGAACGGCAGCACCCTGCCCGGCCTGTTCGCCGCCACCAGCCTTGCGGCGATCCTTGCGGCGCTGGCGATGGCGCGGGTGTTCGGCCGCTAGGTCGATCCGGGCGGCGCCGCGGATGCGACGCCGCCCGAGCGGTCACTTGTCGAGATGCTTGCGAAGCCGCGACGGCTGCGCCTTCTTGCGACCCTTGAACGGGTTGCTGGTGCCCTGGTCGCGCAGGAACAGGCGGATCGGCGTCCCCGGCATGTCGAAATCGTTGCGCAGGCCGTTCACCAGATAGCGCGAATAGCTCTCGGGCACCGAATCGGGGTGCGAGGTCATCACCACGAAGGCCGGCGGCCGGGTCTTCACCTGGGTCGCGTAGCGCATCTTGATGCGGCGGCCGCCGGGCGCGGGCGGCGGGTGCTGCTCGAGCATGCCGGTCAGCCAGCGGTTCAGCTGCGCCGTTGTGACGCGGCGGTTCCAGACGTCATGCGCCTTCATGATCGCGCCGTGCAGCCGGTCGATGCCGCGGCCGGTCTTGGCGCTGACGGTGACCAGCGGCGCGCCGCGCAGCTGCGGCAGCAGCCGCTCGAACGCCTCGCGCAGCTCTTTCAGCTTGTCCTGCTTCTCGCCCTCGAGGTCCCACTTGTTGACCGCGATCACCACGGCCCGGCCCTCGCGCTCGGCCAAGTCGGCGATCCGCAGGTCCTGCTGTTCGAACGGGATGTCGACGTCGAGCAGGATCACCACGACTTCGGCGAACTTCACCGCGCGCAGACCGTCGGACACCGACAGCTTCTCGAGCTTCTCCTGCACCTTGGCGCGCTTGCGCATGCCGGCGGTGTCGAAGATCCGCACCGGCACGTCGTCCCAGTCGGTCGCAACCGAGATCGCGTCGCGGGTGATGCCGGCCTCGGGGCCGGTCAACAGCCGCTCTTCGCCGAGGATCTTGTTGATAAGCGTGGATTTTCCGGCATTGGGCCGGCCCACGACCGCTATCTGCAGCGGCCGCTCGCGGGTCGGGACGCGTGGCGCGTCCTCGTCGTCGTCACCAACCTCGACGTCGGTTTCGGGGGCGTCGCGCAGCGCCCGTTCCTCGAAGCCCTCGGCCAGCGGCCGCAGGATCTCGAGCAGGTCGGTCATGCCTTCGCCGTGCTCGGCGGACAGCCGGATCGGCTCGCCCAGACCCAGCGAATAGGCCTCGAGCAGACCGCTTTCGCCGGCCCGGCCCTCGGCCTTGTTGGCGGCGAGAATGACGTTGGCCGAGCGCTTGCGCAGGATCTCGGCGAACACCTCGTCGGCCGGCAGCACGCCGGCGCGGGCGTCGACCACGAACAGGCAGACGTCGGCCATGTCGACGGCGCGCTCGGTCAGCTTGCGCATCCGGCCCTGCAGGCTTTCGTCAGTCGCCTCTTCAAGGCCGGCGGTGTCGATCACCGTGAAGCGCAATTCGCCCAGACGTGCCGCGCCCTCGCGCAGGTCGCGGGTCACGCCGGGCTGGTCGTCGACCAGCGCGAGCCGCTTGCCGACGAGGCGGTTGAACAGGGTCGACTTGCCGACATTGGGTCGGCCGACGATGGCGAGGGTAAAGCTCATGTCTGGGTCTTTCGCGCACGGAAGACGCGGCCATACACCGAACAGCCGTCAACGGAAAGCGGCAAGCGCACCATCGCTCGTGACGACATAGAGAACGCCGCCCGCGACCACCGGGTTCGACGCCGCGCCGCCGGGCAGATCCAGCTGCGCCAGCGCCGCGCCCGACACCGGGTCGAACTGCCGGATCGCACCATCCGACGAGGCGACGATCAGCCGGCCGCCGGCCAGCACCGGGCCGTAGTTCGCGACTCGGCTGTCGCGCCGCAGAAAGCCCCCGCGGGTTTCGTCCGGCAGGACCACGCGCCAGATCGGCGCGCCGCTCGCGGCATCGAGCCGGACCAGCTGGTTCAGGTCGTTGATCAGGAACAGCGATCCGCCGGCCGGCCAGACCGGGCTCAGCGCACCGTCGCGGGCGGTCCAGAGGGTTTCGCCAGTGGCAAGCTCGAGCGCCGCGAGTCGGCCCGAGACGTTGCCGACATAGACCCGGTCGCCGTCGATCACCGGGTCACCGGAAATGCCGGTCGCGGCAAGCGACGCGGCCTGGCCGCTGCGGCCGCCGGCGACGACGCTGGACCAGCGCTGCAGGCCGCCATCCGGGAAGGCGGCCAGCACCTCGCCCGACGGGAACGGGAACACCGCGATGTCGGAGGTGACCGCGGCGCCGGCGCCGCCGTCGAAATTGGCGATCGAGCCGATGCCGCGCAGCTGCCAGGCGACCCGGCCGGTGCCGGCGTCGAGCGCCCAGGCCTGGCCGTCGCGGCCGACCACGTAGACCAGCCCGCCGATCACCGTCGGCGCAGAGCTGCCCGGCGCGTCGAGATCCTGGCGCCACAGCTCGGCGCCGGTCGCGGCATCGAGCGCGGTGAGTTCGCCGAATCCGGTCGACACGAACAGCGTGCCGCCGCCCACCGCCAGCCCGCCGCCCGAGGCGTCGCCGCGGTTGTCGGTGGCCGGGGTCAGGTCACGGCTCCAGATCGGCGCGCCGCCGGTGGTGAGCGCGGTGACACCGGCGCCGGCGTCCAGGGTGAACACCCGGCCCGACGCGACCACCGGCTCGGCGGTGATCCGCGCCGCGCGGCTGTCGCCCGACCCGATCGATGTGCGGAACAACGGCTGCAGCGACCCGGCCAGCGCCGGGTGGGTGATGGCGTGATCGGGGCCGCCGTTGCGGTGGCTCCAGTCGGGGTTCTGCACCGCGGCCGGCAGCGCCAGCGGCAGCGCCGCGTTGGAGGTCACCGGGTCGGCGCCCGCCATCCCGGCGCGCAGCCCGAGCCGTTCGCCCGGCAGCACCACGTCGGGCTCGCCGCAGCCCGCAAGAAGGGCCAGAGCCCCGATCCCGATCAACCCGTTGCGCAGCATTGTCGCCCCTCGTTCTTCGCGTCCCTGCTGTCCGCCTGCGGGCAGACCCGGCCGGCCCGGTGTCACTCTGTCGCCACCGGGTCGGCGGCCGCGTCGGTCGCGGCATCCGGGGT
>JBFGEI010000098.1:0-9820 GCA_041580155.1 Limimaricola sp. | reverse complement strand
GGCCGGCCGACAGCAGCACCGCCATCTGCCTGGCGAAGACGGCCTGCATGTCGTTGTCGAGCCGCCGCGCCCTGCGGGTGAAGGATCCGCCCGCCGTCGCCTGGATCTCGATGGATTCCGGAAACAGGCCATCCTTGCGCAGCTGGCTGGCGGCGTCGCCGCGATCCTCGGCCACGATCATCCCGCTGCGCTTGGAGCCGTCGGCGGTGTAGGCGCGGTAGCTGAAGCTTTTCACCGGGCGGCCCCGAGAACGCGGTCCACCTCGGCCATGTCGGTGAGGCCATCCGCCACCTTGCGCAGCGCCTCGTCGATCAGCGTCGGTCCGCGATCGACGACCAGGGTGCGCATCTGGGCTTCGGTGGCCGTGCGATCGATGGCGTCGCGCAGCGTCTCGTCCACCTCGACGATATCGTAGACGCCGATCCGCCCCTTGTAGCCGGCGTTGCTGCAGGCGTCGCAGCCACGGGCTTGCCCGACGGTCTCGGGGGCGGCCGCTCCGGCGGCCTCGAACCGGGCGGTTTCGGCGGCGGTCGGTGCCCTGCGCTCGGCGCATTGCGGGCACAGCAGCCGCAGCAGCCGCTGCGCGATGACGCCGCGCAGGGTTGCCGCGATCAGGTAGTCCTCGACGCCGAGATCGCGCAGGCGGACCACGGCGCCCACGGCGGTGTTCGCGTGGAGCGACGAAAACACCAGGTGACCGGTCAGCGCGGCCTGTCCGGCGATCGTCGCGGTTTCCTTGTCGCGGATCTCGCCGACGAGGATCACGTCGGGGTCCTGTCGAAGCGCAGCCCGCAGCCCCGCGGCAAAGGTCATGCCGATCTCTGAGTTGATCTGCGTCTGGTTCAGCCCGGCGATGTGATATTCGATCGGGTCCTCGACCGTGATCAGATTGCGCTCGGCGCGGTTGGCGAGCTTCAGCAGGCTGTAGAGCGTCGTGGTCTTGCCGCTGCCGGTGGGGCCGGTGGCGAGGATGATCCCGTCGGGCCGGGCCGCCAGCCGCTCGAGCAGCGCCGTTCGCTCGGGCGACAGCCCCAGCGCGCGCAGCGGCATCAGCCCCGCGTTGCGGTCGAGAATTCGCAGCACCACCCGCTCGCCGAAACTGCTGGGCAGGGTCGAGACGCGGGTGTCGATCGCGCGTCCGCCGATGCGCAGCGCGATCCGCCCGTCCTGCGGCAGCCGGGTTTCCGCGATGTCGAGCCCGGCCATCACCTTGAGCCGGGACACCACCCGCGCCACAGGCACGTCCGTCTGATCGAAGATGCTCAGCAGGAAACCGTCGACACGGGCCCGCACCCGCAGGCCGGATTCATGCGGTTCGAAATGCAGGTCCGAGGCGCCGGACTGCACCGCCCGGCGCAGAAGCTGGTTCACCAACCGGATCACCGGAGCGTCCGAGGTATCCTCGAGCAGGTCGGCGCTGCGCAGCGGCTGGCCATCGCCCTTTCCAAGGTCGAACGACACCTCCGAGGCATCCGCCGGCGCGTTGCCGTAGATCTCGGCGATCGCGGCGGCGAAGGCGGCGGCATCGAGCGGCCGCGGGTTCAGCCCGTCAGGGTGGCGTCGCAGCATCTCGCGCAGGCCAAGATCGGTGGCCTCGGGGCCGATCAGCAGGTCGTCCCCGTCGCGGGCGACCTGCTCGGCCTGGGCGAAGCCGAAGCTGACCCGGTTACTGGTCAAGCCGGCCCTCCCCGAACCGCAGCGGCGAGGGCAGCGGCGGGAACATCCGTTCCTGCGCAAGGCTGTCGACGAAGCCGGCATCGAAGGGCTGGTTCAGATCGGCGCCGTCGAAGGGCAGCCGGCCGTCCGGCACCGCCGGATAGCGGCCGTCGGACACTGGCTGGATCAGGCTGCTGGCGCGGCTGGCGTCGCGGGCGGCCTCGAGGCTGAGCGCCTGCGCGTCTTCGTCGGTCGACACGATGCGCGGCCGCAGCATCACCAGAAGCACGCGCTGGTCCTCGGTCGCGCTGCGGCCGCGGAACAGGTTGCCGACGATGGGCAGGTTGCTTGCGCCGGGCACCCGCTGGCCGACCGAACCGTTGCCATCCTCGAGCAGCCCGCCCAGCATGATCACCCGGCCGTCGCGGACGATGACATTGGTGCGCACCGACCGCTTCGCGGTGATCTCGCCGCCGGCGTCCGACGAGGCGCTGGTCAGGTTCGACACCTCCTGGTTGATGTTCAGGCGCACGGTGCCGTCGATGGTGATCTGCGGCACCACCCGCAGGGTAAGACCCACATCCTGCCGTTCGATCGTCTGGAACGGCTGGTTCGGCACCGCGCTGTCGCCCACCGTTGAGAACGACCCGGTCACGAAGGGCACGTTCTGGGCGACGATGATCTCGGCTTCCTGGTTGTTCAGCGTCATGATCGACGGGGTGGACAGGACCCGGGTGCTGGTCTGGCGGCTGAGCGCGGTCAGGAAGGCCGAGAACGATCCGTCGTTCGAACTGGCCCGGCCCCCGAGGATGCCGCCGTTGCCGACGCCTGGATCGCGGCCGCTGCCGACCGCGCTCAGCACGCCGCTCAGCGTCTGGCGACCGTCGAAGGCAAACTGGGCGCCGCCAGCCACCGCCTCGTTCAGCACCGCGCCGAACTGCACCGACAGGTCGGCGAAGGTCTGCACCGACAGCTCGAAGATGATCGCTTCGATCAGCACCTGGTTCGGACGGGAATCGAGCGCGTGGATCGACTGGACGATCGGCTCGATCCGGTCGTTCGGCGCGGTGATGATCAGCGCGTTGGACTGGGTGTCGGCCACCACCGTCACCGGTCCGGGTTGGGCCTCGCCCTCCGCGTTGACCGGGTTGCCGAAGCTGCTGCTGATCACCTCGGCCAGCTGCGCCGCGTCGGCATAGGCCAGCCGCACGACCCGGGTCAGGATGGTGCGCTGCGGGGTGTCCAGCTCGTTGATCAGCTGCCGCACCCGGTTGCGGAACACGATCGGACCGGCGACCACCACCGTGTTGGCCCGCGCATCGGCCGAGAGCGTGGCCCCGGTGGGCGCGATGCCGAGATTGGTGATCGTCGTCACCAGGTCGGCGGCGTTGCCGTTGCGGACCCGGATGGTTTCGACCGACTGGCCGGTGTTGCGGTCGAGGCTGGCGATGACCCCGTTGATCTTGTCGAAGTTCTGCGCCCGATCCGAGATGATCAGAAGCTGCGAGTCCTCGACCGTCGACAGCACGGCCTCGGCCGGCAGCAGCGGACGAATCACCGTGGCGACTTCGGCCGCGTCGGCGTTGTTCAGCTGGATCACCCGGGTCTCGAAACCACCGCCGGGGCTGATCACCGTGTCCTGAACCGACAGGCCGCTGGCGCTGTTGATCGGCACGATACGGTCGGCATCGATGCCGGACAGGATCGTCAGGCCGTTTACCTCGAGAACATTGAGGAAGATCTCGTAGAGCGCCGCGTCGTTGACGTCCTGCGGCGCGACCACGTTCACCCGCCCGTCCACCGCCGGATCCAGCACGAAGGTGCGGCCCGTCTCTTCCGAGACAATTCGCACGAATCCTTCAAGATCCACGTTTCGCAGGTCGAGGCCGGATTGCGCCCGCGTCACCCCTGTTGCCGCAAGTAGAATGAAAAGCGCTGTCGCGACTTGTCTGAACATTTGCTGTCCGGCCCTGCCTCATTTTATTAGCCGCCATCTAACACACATTCGCCGCAGAGATGTATACCGACTATCTCGCTGACATTGCCTCTGCTTCGGCAAGGACTTGCCGCAAGCCGCAGAGGTGCATCGCCGCAACGTTCCGCGGTCCAAGGAAAACATGGGCTGGACGAAAATCGCGGCTTGCTCCTAGCTGCGGCATACAATTTCCGGGTGAGGGCAGGGCATGATGGCGACCAGATTTGCATTGATCGGGGTCTGCGCGGCTTCGCTCGCGCTCGCGTCCTGTTCCCAGATGGGCGGAAACGACGCCAAGGGATTTCAGGCGAATTACTTCGCCGCGAGATCGGCCCTCGAAAGCGGCAACTACAAGACGGCCGTGAGCCATTACGACGCGATGATCGACAGCGCCGGCCCGCTTGAAACCCGGCTGCGCCTGGAAAAGGCGCATGCGCTGCTCAGGGCCGACAGCTATGCGCTCGCCTCGCAGGAAGCGGCCTTCGTGGCCGCCGCGCATCAGGACAATCGCCGCGCGGCCGCGCTGGCGGTGGTGGGGACCGCCGAACACCGGATCGCCCAGGAAGCCATGTCGTCGGGCGATTTCGGCCCGACAACGGTTGCGCATCTGCGCAAGTCCGACGCGGCCCTTACCGAGATGCTGGCCAAGGCGCCGGATCTCGACCCGCTGGGGTCGATGGCCGGCCGTCTGGAGATGGTGAAGGCGGCGCTGGCGAACCTCGGCTAGGGCGCCGGCAGCAGTTCCACGTCGACCGCGACGCTGGCCGAGGTGTCTCCGGCGTTGAGGCTGAGCCGCCCGATCTCGTAGCCCGACGTCGTGCCGAGCGTGTCGAGAAATCCTGCCGCCGCCACGAAGGGCACGTCCTTCATCCTCAGGACGACCCGGCCGCCCGAGGCGGTTTCCAACGCCGTGACGCCGTCGCGCAGCCCGGCGTCGGCAAGCGCCGACTCCAACCCCGACAACCCGATGGGTCCGGTCGAGACCGCAGAAGCCGCGGTCGGCGCCAGCCTTTGCCACTCCGCGTCGCGCGCGACCGTCCAGGCCAGCAGGACCTGCGCTTCGGCGTTCTGCCGGGCGGCGCTGTCGCGCGCCTCGAGCGCCGGCAACGCCACGAGAAAGACCAGCGCCAGCGGAATCACCGCCAGACCCAGCAGCGCGACGAGCGTCTTTTCGCGTCGGTTGAGCCGAGCGAGCAGCTCCAAAATACGGGTCATGGCTGCTCTCCTTGCGACGATGCCACGTCGATCCGCGCCGTGACCCCGCCGCTGTCGAGGGCGCGCAGGTTCTGCGCCGTCGCGCCGAGACCGGATTCCCGCATTTCGGCGACCAGCGCGTCGATCTCGGCGAAGCTGGAGGCGACGATGCGGATGTTCAGCCCGTCTTCGGCGGAAAATGCCACCGTCTCCACCGTGATCGCCTTGCCGAAAAGCGCGACCGTGGCGTCGCTGAGCAGGGCCATCGGCGTGGTCGGTCGGGGCTCCGCCCCCGCCGCACCGGCGTCTTCGAGGGCCCGCGTCACCTGCTGGCGGATGTCGAGGATCGGACCAGCGGGAACCAGCCCGCCGCGCAGGATCCGGGTCGTCTCGTCGCGCAGCGCCGCGGTGTCGGCGCGGATGACGCCGGTCTCGATCGCGACGGAACCCGCCCAAAGCCCGAACGACAGCAGCGCCAAGGCCACCCCGATCAGCCAGAGCTTCAGCGTGGTCCGCGCGCCCTCGGTCGACCCGCCGCCCTGGCGAAGATCGGACGACACCTCCCCGTTGGAAAATGCCGCATCCGGCGCCGGCCCGGTCACCAGGCCGGCCCGCGCAACCACCGCGGCGACGTCCGTCGGCAGATCGCCATCCAGCGAGACGGTGTTGGCCTGCGCCGTTCTCAACGCGCGGTCGAGCAACGGCGCGGCCAGCGCGACCGGTGCGCTGAAGCCGTCCAGAAGCCCGATCCGCGCCAGCACCGCGTCGCCGGAGCGGCGCAGGCTGACATGGCCGTCGGCGGCGGGCAGGGCAAGATAGTCGGGCAGGATGGCGCGGCAGCGCCCGCTGCGTGCAGCGGCCTGCGCCGCCCATTCGCCACGGCTGGCCCCATCGAACACGATGGCGCGGGTCCAAAGCTCGTCCCGGCCGAAGGGCACCAGGTCGATCGCATCGGGCCCGCTGCCGATGCGGTCGGCCAGCTGCTGGGTCGCGATGCGAACCCGCGCCGGGCCGGTCACGCCATTCGGCAGGTCGAAGCTGTAAAGCGGCGCCTGCTGCCCCGGCACCACCAACACGAAGCGGTCCTCGGGCGGCGGCGCATCGAGTGTCACGACCTGCAGCTGGTTGGGGGGGCGGGCACTGCTCATCCGGTCACGTCCGCCTGTCGTCTGAAGACCACGACCTCGTCCGAGGTCTGATCGCGATAAACCATGGTTTGTGCCCGATGCGTCAGCCCGTCGAGGGTGACTTCGGTTTCGATCTCGAACCAGTTCGAGCTTACGCCGAGCAGGCCGGCGGGCACCACCGCCTCCGGACCGGCGACCGCCGTCAACGCGGCCTCCAGATCCGTGACCGTCTCGAACGGGCTGCGGTCGCGCAGCGCCACCATGGCTGCCGCGGCCGGGGCTTCGATCCCCAGCACCGCCCCGAGCACGGTCGCGTCGGCGGTGTTGGCGTTGACGCCTCGTCCGCGCGGCAAGACCGCGACGTGATCGGCCAGGGCGCGGGCTCGGTCGTCGACCAGTGGCGCGAAGCTGCCGAGATGCGTCAGGTCGCCGTCCAGATACGTCCGGTCCGCCAGGCCGCGGTCCACGGCCGCAGGGCCTGGTTGGAACGCGGCATGGCGCGCCACCAGCAGGCCCGCCAGTTCCGGTGCGGCGCCGGTGGCGTCGATCAGGGCCCGCAACGCGGCCTCCGGGGCGGACGGCGCCTGCGAGATCAGCAGGTTCAGGTTGAAGCGCGCCTCGAGATCGCGAACGGTGACGGTCACCGCGGTGTCGGCCGTCTCGGCGCGAAACCGGTCCAGCGCCCAGGCTTCGCCCCGGTGATCGCTGTCGCCTGCCTTCATGTCCCGTTCCAGAAGCCGCGTCGCGAATGCGACACCGGCCTGTGAGAAAAGCTCCAGTTGATCCGCAGTGCGCGACATCCGCACATTTTCCGTGCCGCGGGTCGCATCCTGAAGCAGCTGCACCGCCACCGCCGACAGGGCCAGCAGGATGACCAGCACGTTGACCAGGGCAAAGCCCGCCTCCCGGGGGCGGCGATCTATCATCGGGCCACCAGCACACGGATGTCGGGCAGCTCCGCCGTATCGAACCGCACGTCGAGCGCGGCAGGCAGGGCCCAAGGCTCGGGCCCTTGCCATGACGCGGCGTCGATCCAGCGGCCGCTGTCGGTCATCAGCCGCAGTTGCAGGTCGTCGACGTCCTCGAGCATGACGCTCGCCGGGGTGTCGCCGGTTTCGAGCCAGGGGCGGCTCGCGCGTCTGAGCCTGCGCTCTTCAAGCTGCCAGGTGACCCGCTGCAGCCCGTCGCGGTCGGCGATGGCGAAGCTCAGCGATTCTCGGGTCGCATCGAAGGCCCGGCTGTCGTCGTCGCTGACCGGAACTGCCGTCGCAAGGTCGCGGCGCATCAGCGAGGTGACCGCGACGACATCGGCAACCGCGACGCTCGCCGCGGTGATCCGGGTGCGGTTGTGCAGCGCCGCGGAAAGCAACTGCAGCGCCATCACGGCCAACAGCGAAAAGATCGCCATCACCATGGTCAGTTCCAGCAGGGTCATGCCCTCGTCACCTTGCGACCGCGCCATCAGGACGCGTCCGGCGCACGATAGGTGGTCAGGACGGCGCCCGGGCCACCGGCGGCCGGGGCGACGCGGATGATCAGCTCGTCGAACCCGCCGGAGGTGCGGCGGGGTTCGGCCTCGATCTGCCACTCCTGACCGCCGAACCGGGTCCGGACCGGGATCTCGATGCCAAGTCGGATGCCCTCGGCGACGTTGCGAGCCACCAGCCCGGCGATCTGGCGGTCCCGGTTCGACGCGACCGACGCGGCAGCCTGATCGAAGACCCGGAACAGGCCGATCACGGCGATCGACAGGATCAGCACGGCAACGACCAGCTCGACCAACGACACGCCATCCTGCGCGCCCTGCTTCACGAAGGCTCGCAGGATGGCCGCGCCGACCGCCCCGTTCGGCAGAGCATTCCGTCGCCAAAGCTGATAGCGGCATCGGTCAGGCTGCCATCGTTGCGGAACACCACCCGGTCGGTATCGGCGGTTACCGGCACCGAAACCGATCGCTGCGCCGGCAGGTCGCGCCAAGACTCTGCGCCGGTCCGGATCTGCCGCTGCCACCCGTCGGCCGAGAAGCGAACCGCGTGGTCCGCGCCGGTCGTCATCGCCAGCCTTCTGAGCGAGGCCGCTTCGGCCTGAAACGCCCGCGCCGCGGCGTCGGCCGCATTGCCGCTCCGGCTGGCCGCAAGCGTGGCCGACACGGCGAGAACCGAGGTAACGGCGACGACGACGAGCAACTCGATCAGGCTGAAGCCCGCATCACGTCTTGTGGTCAGCTGAACGACCACGAGCCGATGTCCGCATTGACTCCTTCGCCACCGGTCGCGCCGTCCGCGCCATAGCTGAAGACATCGATCTCGCCATATACGCCGGGCGACAGATACTGGTATTCGCCGCCCCAGGGATCACTGGGCAGACGTTCGATGTAACCGCCCGTGGACCAGTTTTCGGGGACCGGGTCGCGCGACGGTTTCTCGGTCAGGGCGCTCAGCCCTTGTTCCGTCGACGGGTATCGGAAATTATCCAGCTTGTAGAGCTGCAATGCATTCTCGAGAACGGCGATGTCGGACTGCACGCGGGCAATTCTCGCCTGATCCGGGCGGTCAATGACACGCGGCACGATGACCAGGGCGAGGATCGACATGATGACGACGACAACCATCAGTTCAAGCAGGGAAAACCCCGCGTCTTCGTCGAAATGCTGATCCGCCTGCCGCACCGATTTGTTCACGTTTCACCCACCCCGACCTGCTTTTCCGCAAACCCTAGCGAGCGGATCTGCGATCGACAAGACGGGCTGACAATCTGTCGTATCGGTACTGGAACTCGGCATTCCCATGACTCCTGAAATAGCCTTTTCGCTCTGGCTGGTTTTGCTGGGGCCGATTGCAGGGTCCTTCGTCACGGCCCTTGCCGATCGTCATTGCGACGGCGGCGCCGTTCTGGCCGCGCGGTCGAGATGTCGCGGCTGTGGCGATGCGGTTGCCGCGACCGACCTGTTCCCGCTGCTGTCCTGGCCGCTGTTGCGAGGAAGATGCCGGGGGTGCCACGAAACCATCGGCCTGCATGTCTGGCTTGGGGAATGGGCCGGACTGGGCGCTGCCGCGCTGGCCCTGGCGGTCGGGAACGGGGCGGTCGAACAGCTGGCGGCTGCCGTGTACTTCTGGCTTCTCATCGGGCTCTTCCAGTCGGATCGGCGGTGCTTTCGGCTGCCCGACATGCTGACGTTTCCGCTGCTCGTGGTCGGGTTGGTGCTGGGCGCGATTGGCGGCTCGTTGATGCTGTCGTTGCTGGCGACGGCCACCGGGTCGGGCGCGCTCTGGCTGCTGGCCGCGATCTATGCGCGACGGCGGCGGCGGACCGGGCTCGGCCTCGGTGATGTCAAGATGATGGCGGGGCTGTCCGCCGCGGTCGGTCTTGCCGCGATCCCTTGGATCACGCTGGTCGCGGCGGTCGCGGCGCTGGCGGTGACGCTCGTTCGGCAGCGGCGCTTCGTGGCGGGTCAGCCGGTGCCGTTCGGATGCTATCTCGCCCTGGCCGGAGCCGTCGTCTGGAGTCTCAAGTTGCCCGCGATCACTGCGTTACCGTGACCCAGCCGCGCGCCTGCCGCTGCGCTTCCGCGTCCTGAAGCACCGCCAGCACCTCGGCGCGGGACATGCTCTTGTAGATCATCTCCTGCGGCTCGGGGCGAGGCAGGACGTCGGGCCGCCGGTCGGTCGCGCTGGGGATACGCACCGCGGCAATGCTGGTCGCCTCGACCGGCGCGCCGTCGCCGAAGGTCATGCTGACGATGTCGTCGCCGACCGAGACATCGACGCCCCCGGCGTGAATCCTTGCGACCCGCGCCGTATCGTCGATGAGATCGCCTTCGCGCACCAGCAGATCGCCTTGCGCCCCGGCAAACACCGCCCAACGCATC
>JBFGEI010000097.1:0-9836 GCA_041580155.1 Limimaricola sp. | reverse complement strand
TCGAGCGCCGAGGTGACCTCGTCGCAGATGATGAAGCGCGGCTCGGCGGCCAGCGCCCGGGCGATGCCGACGCGCTGCTTCTGGCCGCCCGACAGCTCGCCGGGAAGCCGGTGGTAGAAGGTCTCGGGGTCCAGCTCGATCTGTTGCATCAGCTCGTCGACGCGGGCCCGCAGCGCGCGGCCGCGCAGCCCGGAGTAGAACTGCACCGGCCGACCGATGATCCGGCCCACGGTGTGGTGCGGGTTCAGCGCGGTGTCGGCCATCTGGTAGATCATCTGGACCTGCCGCAGCTGGTCCTTGGAGCGGCTGCGGTAGCCGGCCGGCAGCGCCGAGCCTTCGAACGACACGGTGCCGCCGCGCTGCGGCAGCAACCCGGTGATCACCCGCGCCAAGGTCGACTTGCCCGAACCGCTTTCGCCGACCACCGCGACGGTGCGGCCGGGATGGATGTCGAAGCTGACGTCATGCAGCACGTCGATCTTGCCATAGGCCGCGGTGATGCCCTCGACCGACACCACCGGCACGCTGCCCGGCGCCACCGCCGGCTTTTGCGGCCGCTCGAAGCTGCGCACCGCCCAGAGCGATTTGGTGTAATCCTCCTGCGGATTGGACAGCATGGTCCGGGTTTCGGCGGTCTCGACCTCGTCGCCCTTCAGCAGGACCTTGATGCGGTCGGCCATCTGCGCGACGACCGCGAGATCATGGGTGATGTAGATCGCCGAGGTGCCGAACTGTTCGACGATGTCGCGGATCGCCGCCAGCACCTCGATCTGCGTCGTCACGTCGAGCGCGGTCGTCGGTTCGTCGAAGATGATCAGGTCGGGCCGGCACGACATCGCCATCGCGGTCATCGCCCGCTGCAGCTGGCCGCCGGAAACCTGGTGCGGATAGCGAAAGCCGATCTGGTCCGGGTCCGGCAGCCGCAGCTTGGCATAGAGCTCGATGCCGTCGCGGACGCTGTCGTCGCGGCTTTGCACGCCGTGCCGCACCGGCGCCTCGACATGCTGGTCGATCAGCCGGTGCGCCGGGTTGAAGCTCGCCGCCGCCGACTGCGCCACATAGGCGATGCGCTTGCCCAGAAGCTGGCGCTTGGTTTCGGCCGAGGCGGCCAGCAGGTCGATGCCGTCGAAGCTGACGCTGCCGCCCGACACCCGGACCCCGTCGCGAACGTAGCCCATCGCCGCCAGGCCCAGCGTCGACTTGCCGGCGCCGCTCTCGCCGATCAGCCCGAGGACCTCGCCGCGCTTCAGCGTCAGGTCGATGCCGTTGATGATCGGGTGCCAGGATTCGTCGCTGCGGCCTTCGATGCGCAGGTCGCGGATTTCGAGAAGCGGCGTCTGCATGGTCATTCCTTCAGCCCCGAGGACCGGTGCAGCATCCAGTCGACCACGAAGTTGACCCCGACGGTCAGCAGCGCGATGGCGATCGCCGGCAGCAGCGGCGCCAGCGCCACCATCGGCGCGAAGGCGGCGAAGTTGATGAACGGCGCGAGGTCGCGGACCATGGTGCCCCAGTCGGCCAGCGGCGGCTGGATCCCGACCCCGAGGAACGACAGCGACGCGATGGTCAGGAACACGAAGCAGAACCGCAGCCCGAACTCGGCCAGCAGCGGCGCCGCGGCGTTGGGCAGGATCTCGCGGAACACCAGGTAGCCCATGCCCTCGCCGCGCAGCTTGGCGGCCTCGACGTAGTCCATCACCACGATGCCGATGCCGACCGACCGGGCCAGGCGGAACACCCGGGTGCTGTCGATAACCGCGATGATCAGCACCATGTAGACCGTCATCTGGCCGCGTGCGCCCTCGGCCCAGACCGATGCGATGGTCAGCAGCAGCAGCGCGAAGATCAGCGACGGGATCGCCATCAGCACGTCGACGCCGCGGCTCAGCAACTGGTCCATCCAGCCGCCGAGCACCGCCGCAAGCAGCCCCAGAGATCCGCCGAGGAAGAACGCCAGCAGCGTCGTCACGAAGGCGATCCCGACGGTGTTCTGCGCGCCGAAGATCAACCGGCTGAGGATGTCGCGGCCGATCCGGTCGGTGCCGAGCGGGAACGCCGGGTCGCCGCCCAGCGCCGGGTCGCCACCGGGCACCAGGTTGGCGGCGGCCAGCACGGCCTCCTGGCCATGCGGCGCCAGCCAGGCGGCGAAGACCGACACGAAGGCGTAGACCAGGATCACCAGGATGCCGAAGGCCGCCGACAGCGGCATCGCCCGGAACAGCCGCTTGCTTGGCTCGGGACCGATGTGGCGCCCGGCCAGCCGGAACGCGAAGGCGCAGAGCGACAGCGCCAGGAAGCCGATCACCGCCCAGCGGAAGAACACCGCGCCGGGCAGCAGCCACAGCCAGACCGCGCCGATCAGCGCCGCGGCGGCGAAGACGTAGCCGAAGGCGACGCCGTAGGACATGTCGCGGAACCGCGGCGCGTTGCCGGTCAGCGCCTGGCCGGCGCGGCGGAACGGCAGCGCCAGGCCGGCGATCGCCAGAAACGCCACGAGGACCCAGATCCAGGCGCTCATTTGGGATGCCTCAGCCGCGGGTTCGACAGGATCGACAGGATGTCGGCGCTGAGGTTCAGCAGGATGTAGGCGCCGGCGAAGATCAGGCAGCAGGCCTGCACCACCGGGATGTCGCGCAGCTTGACGCTGTCGACGAACAGCTGGCCGATGCCCGGGTAGACGAACACCACCTCGACCACCACGACGCCGGTCACCAGATAGGCCAGGTTCAGCGCCACCACGTTGATGATCGGCGCCAGCGCGTTCGGCAGCGCGTGGCGCAGGATCACTCGCGACGGCTTCATGCCCTTCAGCCGAGCCATCTCGATATAGGGCTGCGCCATCAGGTTCAGGATCGCGGCGCGGGTCATCCGCATCATGTGCGCGGTGACCACCAGGGTCAGTGTCAGCGCCGGCAACAGGGTCTTTTCCAGCCGTTCGCCGAAGCTCATCCCCGGAAAGATGTTCGACAGCGACGGCAGCAGCGGGTTCACCACCGCCAGCAGCAGGATCAGGATGTAGGCGACGAAGAACTCCGGGCTGGAGATCGACGACAGGGTGAAGATGTTGGCGCCCTTGTCGAAGGCGGTGTTGCGATACAGCGCCGCGAGTATCCCCAGACCCACCGCAAGCGGCACCGCGATCACCGCGGTGACCCCGGCCAGGAACATGGTGTTGGCAAAGCGCGGCGCGATCTGCGCCGCGACGCTGGCGCCGGGGTTGGCGGTGCTGCCGGCGAAGCTGGCGAAGTTTGCCTGGGCGAAGCTGATCCCGAGATCGCCGCGCATCGCGCCCCAGAGCCAGCCGACGTAGCGCGTCGGCAGCGGCTGATCGAGCCCGAGCTGGGTGCGGATCGCCGAGACCGCCTCGGGCGTCGCGGATTGGCCGAGGATCGCCTGCGCGAAATCGCCGGGCAGCATGTTGACCGCTCCGAAGATCACGATCGAAACGACCAGCAGCGTCACCAGGCCCAGCGCCAGACGTTGCAGGATGATCGTGAGCACCGGTCCCAAGTTGTGGAAGTCTCCGTCGTTGCGCCCGTCAGACGGGCGATCCGGCCCGATCACCGGGCAATTTCCTGAACTTAGCGTAGCGGATCGCAGAGGTCTGTAAAGCCCCGCGATTCCGCTCAGCCGAAGATCGGACCGTCGCCGCCGCGGCCCAGCGCGTCGGTGGCGCGCACCAGCTCGGCGCTGATCCCTGGCTCGGACAGCGCGTGGCCGGCGCGGGAGATCATCTTCAGCCGCACCGCCGGCCACTGCGCCGCCAGCGCATGGGCGCTGGCCGGCGGGCAGATCATGTCGTAGCGGCCCTGCACGATCAGCCCGGGGATCTGCGCGATCCGGTCCATCCGCTCGAGGATGCCTTGGCCCGGCGCCAAAAAGCCGCGGTTCTGGAAGTAGTGGTTTTCCAGCCGGGCGAAGGCGCGGGCGTATTCCGCCGGCCCCTCGCCCATCGGCCCGTCGTTGTCGATCGACGCCAGCGCGTTCTCCCACGCCGCCCAGGCCCTGGCGTGGCGCAGCTCGAGCCCCGAGTCGCCGGAAAACAGCCGGCGGTGGTAGGCGGCGATCAGGTCGTCATGCTCGTCGGCGGGAATCAGCGACACGAAGCGCTGCCACAGCTCGGGCCAGAACTGGCCGGCACCGCCGCCGTAGAACCACTGAAGCTCGGGCTCGGTCATCAGGAAGGTGCCGCGCAGCACCAGCGCCGCGGCGCGCTCGGGGTGGGTCTGGGCGTAGATCAGCGCGAGCGTCGCGCCCCAGCTGCCGCCGAACAGGGTCCATCGCTCGATGCCGAAGGTCTCGCGCATCAGCTCCATGTCGGCGACCAGGTGCCAGGTGGTGTTGGCCTCGACGCTCGCGTGCGGCCGCGACCGGCCGCAGCCGCGCTGGTCGAACAGGATGACCCGCCAGACCGCGGGATCGAAATAGCGCCGCATCGCCGGGCTGCAGCCGCCGCCGGGGCCGCCATGCAGCACCACCACCGGCTTGCCCTCCGGGTTGCCGCATTGCTCGACATAGACCCGATGGCCGTCGCCGACGTCGATCATCCGCTGATCGAAAGGCTCGATATGCGGGTGGAGATGTGCGCCTGCGCGCTTTTGACCTGAGACCTTGTCCATGACAGATCTATATATGCATTACCGGCGGGCCGCCACGACCCGACGGACAGAAGGACCGCTCCGATGCCGACGCAAGACCGACGCGACCCAGCCCGCAGCACCATCGACCCGGCCGAGGTCGCCAAGTTCGAGGCGATGGCCGCCGAATGGTGGGACACCGATGGCAAGTTCAAGCCGCTGCACATGCTGAATCCGTGCCGGCTCGGCTACATCACCGAGCAGATCGCCGGCGAGTTCGGCCGCGACCTGTCGGCGCAAAAGCCGTTCGAGGGGCTGCGGATTCTCGACATCGGCTGCGGCGGCGGGCTGCTCTGCGAACCGATGGCGCGGCTTGGCGCCACCGTGGTCGGCGCCGATGCGGCACCGCGCAACATCCCGGTCGCGCAATTGCACGCCGAACAATCGGGGCTGACGATCGACTACCGCCACACCACCGCCGAGGACATGGCCGCCGCGGGCGAGCAGTTCGACGTGGTGCTGAACATGGAGGTGGTCGAGCACGTCGCCTCGCCGATCGACTATCTCACCGCCTGCCACGACCTGCTGCGGCCCGGCGGGCTGCACATCTGCTCGACCCTGAACCGCAACCCGAAAAGCTTCGGCATGGCGATCCTCGGCGCCGAATGGGTGATGCGCTGGCTGCCCAAGGGCACGCATGACTGGAAGAAGTTCATCACCCCGGACGAACTTTACGACCTGCTGCGCCGGGCCGGCCTGACCCCGGTGGATCGCCGCGGCATGGTGTTCAACCCGATCAGCTGGAGCTGGCGGCTGTCCGAACGCGACCTGTCGGTGAACTACGTCACCGCCAGCCAGCGCCCGGCCGACTGAGGCTCAGTCGGCCTCGGACAGCCGCAGCCGCATCTCGCGCAGCACCGGCAACGCGGCGCGCGCCCGGTCGGCGCCGACCCGGTCGACCACGTCCGCGATCATCGGGGTGATCGCCGCGACCGCGGCGTTGCGCGCCGACAGCCCGGCCGGGCTGATCGCCACCAGCTTGCGGCGGGCGTCGTCCCAATCGGGGCGGATATGCACCCAGCCGGCCCATTCCAGCTTGCCCAGCGTGTTGGTCATCGCGCCGCGGGTCAGGTGGAAGGTCTTGGCCAGCTGCGCCGGGGTGCGTTCGCTGCCGCTGTAGGCCAGGTGGTTCAGCACCGAGAAATGCGACAGCTCCATGCCCTTGGGCAGCACCTTCGACATGGTGTTGCGCGCCAGCTGGTCGACCGCGAGAATCTCGCTGAACAGTGTCACGGCCAGGCTGTCGGTCACATGCGCCATCAGGGTCCTTCGAAGCTTCGATCATGGGTCAGCGACGGGATGCGTCGTCTCGCTTCTGCCACTTGGGTCAGGTCCAGATCAACGATGCAAACGCCTTGCGCCGTCGCGGCATCCGCCAGCACCTCGCCCCAGGGCGACACCGCAAGGCTGTGGCCGTGGGTTTCGCGGCGCGGTTCGCTGCGGCCGACGTGCCGGCCGGTCTGCGCCGCCGCCAGCACGTGGCAGCCGGTCTCGATCGCCCGGGCGCGCAGCAGCGGCTCCCAATGGGCGGCGCCGGTGACCGGCGTGAACGCCGAGGGCACCAGCAGGATCTCGGCCCCGGCCCGGGCGAGCGCCCGGTAGAGATGCGGAAACCGCAGGTCGTAGCAGATCGACATCCCGACCCGACCGAACGGTGTGTCGGCGACCACCGCCCGGTCGCCGGGCCGGAACCCCGCCGATTCACGATAGCTCTCGCGGTCCGACAGGGTGACGTCGAACATGTGGATCTTGTCGTAGCGCGCCACGACACCGCCGTCCGGTCCGACCAGGAACGACCGGTTGGCAAAGCGGCCGTCCGGATCGCCGGTCTTCAGCGCCAGCGACCCGATCGACAGCCAGATCCCGTGCCGCGCCGCCGCGTCGCGCAGGCCGGCCAGCACGATGTCTTCGGATTCGACCCGCAGCACCTCGGCCTGCCGCGCCCGGCTGGCCGAGACGCAATTGCTGACCTCTGGCGTCAGCACGAATTCGGCGCCATGCGCCACCGCATCCGACAGCATCTCGTCCAGGATCCGGAGGTTGTCCTGCGGATCGTCCGAGGCGCTGGTCTGCAGCAGCGCGGCGCGCATCTCAGCGGCCCAGCAGCTGGTCGAGCTTGCCGCGGTGCTCGAGCGCGGCCATGTCGTCATAGCCGCCGACATGGGTTTCGCCGATGAAGATCTGCGGCACCGTGCGCCCACCATTGGCGCGCTGAGTCATCTCGCTGCGCTTGGCCGGCTGCGCCACGACGTTGAACTCGGTATAGCTCACGCCCTTCTGGGCCAGCAGCCGCTTGGCGGCATGGCAATAGCCGCAGGTCGGCGATGTGTAGATCTCGATCCGGGGGGTCGCGTCGGGCATGGTGCCTCCGTTTGTCTAGTTTCCCCCATGATCTAGGTGTCCTTGGCCACCCTAGCCAGTGCAACGACGCACAGATCTTCCGCACCGGCCCGTTGCGCCGCCCGCGCCGCCGCCGCGAAGGTGGCGCCCGAGGTCATCACGTCGTCGACGATCAGCACCGGCCGGCCCGCCATCGCGCCGCCGCGCCGCGGATGCGGCACGATCGCGCCGTCCAGCGCCTCGAACCGCGCCGCCTTGTCGTGCCCCTCGAGCGGCCGCGTCGGGACGATCCGCTGCAGCGCGTCGGGGCAATGGTCGCAGCCGGTCAGCCGGGCCAGCCAGCCCGACAGCAGCGCCGCCTGGTTGTAGCGCCGCCGCCAGAGCCGGCCGCGGTGCAGCGGCACCGGCACCAGCAGCGTGTCGGGTCCGATCAGCGGCGCCGCGGCGCGCGCCAGCCAGCCACCCAGCGGCCGCGCCAGATCGGTGCGGTCGCCATGCTTCAACGCCAGCACAAGCTTACGGGCGGTGTCGCGATACAGCGCCGCGGCCCGTCCCCGGCGCCACGGCCGCCGGCCCAGCGCGGCGCCGGCCAGGCAATCGTCGCACTGCGCGATCTCCTCCGCGTCGTCGCCCGGCAGCGGCGTGCCGCAGCGATCGCAGACCATGCCGTCGATGAAGCCGGTGTCGCGCCAGCAGTCGGCGCAAAGCGCGAACTCGGCCTCGGTCATATCGCCGCACCTGATGCATTGCGGCGGGTAGATCAGTCGCAACGCGCTTTGCAACCGCATCGCGGCCCCCTATCTGGTCGGCATGCCCCAGGACATCACGCCCCGCCCCGACCGACCGCCCCTGTTCGACCGCGAAGCGCTGCTGCGGCACCGCGCCCGCGCCGGCCGCGACCCGGCGCTGTTCCTGCACGAACGCGTCGCTGACGAGATCGAGGATAGGCTGTCGGAGGTTAACCGGGTGTTTAGCAACGCCGCCGTGGTGACCCCCTGGCCCGGGCTCTGGTCGGCGCGGCGACCCGGCGCCCGGATCGTCGCCGACGACGACCGGCTCGATCTCGACCCAGGCGCGCACGACCTGGTGATCCATGCGCTGGCGCTGCACTGGGCCGAGGATCCGGTCGGCCAGCTGGTGCAGTGCCGCCGCGCGCTGCGCCCCGACGGGCTGCTGATCGCGACGCTGTTCGGCGGCGAAACCCTGCACCAGCTGCGCAGCGCGCTGACCCGCGCCGAAACCCGGGTGACCGGCGGGCTGTCGCCCCGGGTGGCGCCGATGGGCGAGATCCGCGATCTCGGGGCGCTGCTGCAGCGGGCCGGGCTGGCGCTGCCGGTGGCCGACGGCACGCCGTTCACCGTCAACTACGCCACGCCGTTGCACCTGATGCGCGACCTGCGCGCGATGGGCGAAACCAACTCCATGGCGTCGCGGCTGCGGCGCCCGACCGCGCGCGCGGTGATCGCCGAGGCGGCGCGGCTCTATGCGGAGGACCACGCCGATGCCGACGGCAGGATCCCGGCGACCTTCGAGGTGATCACCCTGACCGGCTGGGCGCCCTCCGAAGACCAGCCCAAGCCGCTGCGCCCCGGCTCGGCCAGCCACAGCCTCGAACAGGCGCTGCGCCAGGCCCGCGACGATGCCGCCGATTGACCGCCGCGCCACCACCACTATGCCTCGCTTGGCGCCGGCGACCGACCCGGTCCGCCGCGCCCCCGCTACTTTGTTCCTGAAATACGCATTCCGCCGCCAGACCCGAGGACAGACCGCATGACCGAACGGACCCGACCCGCCCACGCGCCCGCCGACCATCCGGCACTGCCGAAACGCCGCGTCGGGATCCTGGTGGCCAACCTCGGCACCCCCGACGGCACCGATTACCGGTCGATGCGCCGCTACCTCTCCGAGTTCCTGTCCGACCGCCGGGTGGTCGACTACAGCCCCTGGCTCTGGCAGCCGCTGCTGCAGGGCGTCATCCTGTCGACCCGGCCAAGCAAATCTGGCGCCGCCTATCGCTCGATCTGGAACGAAGAGCTGAACGAAAGCCCGCTGCGCACCATCACCCGGGCCCAGACCGACGCACTGCGCCAGCGCTTCGCGGCCGCGTACGGCGACGAGGTGCGGGTCGAGTTCTGCATGCGCTACGGCAATCCCTCGACCCGCTCGGTGGTCAGGAAGATGCTCGACGAGGGCTGCCAGCGGATCCTGTTCTTCCCGCTCTACCCGCATTACGCCGGCGCCACCTCGGCCACTGCGAACGACGCGTTCTTTTCGGCTCTGCAAAAGGAAAAATGGCAGCCCGTCGCCCGCATCGTCGAGCCGTATTTCGAGCGGCCCGATTACATCACCGCGCTCGCCAACTCGGTCCGGCGCGCCCATCCGACCCCGGAAAGCCGGCCCGAGGTGCTGATCTGCTCCTACCACGGCCTGCCCAAGCGCTACCTGCTCGAGGGCGATCCCTATCACTGCCAATGCGCCAAGACGACGCGCCTGCTGCGCCAGGAGCTGGGCTGGGACGGCACCGACATCGTCACCACCTTCCAGTCGAAGTTCGGCCCCGAGGAATGGCTGAAGCCCTACACCGTCAAGGAGGTGGCGCGGCTGGCCGAGGAAGAGGGCAAGCGCAAGATCTCGGTCATCGCGCCGGCCTTCTCGTCGGACTGCATCGAGACGCTCGAGGAGATCAACGAGGAGATCAAGGAGAGCTTCGAGGAGGCCGGTGGCACCGATTTCACCTACATCCCGTGCCTCAACGACGACGACGCCCATATCGACGCCCTGACCGCGGTCATCGAGGACAACCTCAGGGGCTGGGGCAACACCTGAGGCCACACCGCGTCAAAAAAAGGCGACGGCAAG
>JBFGEI010000096.1:0-9866 GCA_041580155.1 Limimaricola sp. | reverse complement strand
GCAGTAGGAGAGCCCGATCTCCAGCGCCCGGCCCGAGGCGTCGTTGTTGACCGCCACCAGGCAGGGCACGCCGCCGCCCCGTACGAACTCGCCGCGCACGGTGTGGCCCGGACCCTTCGGCGCCATCATGATGACGTCGACGCCGGCTTTCGGCTCGATCAGGCCGAAATGCACGTTGAGACCGTGCGCGAAGGCGATGGCCGAGCCTTCCTTCAGATGCGCGTGCACGTGCTTGCGGTAGGTCTCGGCCTGCAGCTCGTCGGGCATGGTGAACATGATCAGGTCGCACCAGGCGGCGGCTTCCTCGATGCCCATGACCTGCAGGCCTTCGGCTTCGGCCTTGGCCCGCGACGGCGACCCGTCGCGCAGCGCCACGACGAGGTTCTTGGCGCCCGAGTCGCGCAGGTTCAGCGCGTGGGCGTGGCCTTGGCTGCCGTAGCCGAGGATGGCAACCTTCTTGTCCTTGATCAGGTTCACGTCGCAGTCACGGTCATAATACACGCGCATGGGGCTGGTCCTTTGATGCGTTGCAGGCGTTGTTCTGAGGGCACCTTAGCGATTGGTCCGGGTGACGCGAGGAGCCCAGCCGGTGAATATCGCGGAAATATCGCGGTGGTCATGCGCCAGACCTGCTGCTAGTGATATTTTCATGCAAGACGATACCGATCGCCGGCTGCTGCGGCTGTTGCAGGACACCCCGGATCTGACCACGGCCGAGCTGGCCGACCGCGCCGGGCTGACCGCGATGCGCTGCGCCCGGCGGCTGGCGCGGCTGCAGGATGCCCGCATCCTGCGCGGCAGCCAAGCGGTGATCGACTGGAAGGCGCTGGGCTTTGCCGTCGCGGTCAGCCTGCGGGTGACGCTCGACAAGACCCAGCCGCGCGCCTTCGACGAATTCCTCGCCGCGGCCCGGCGGGTCCCGGAGGTGATCGAGATCCAGACCTTCCTCGGCCGGGTCGACGTGCGGCTGCAGCTGGTCGCCCGCGACCTGGCGCAATACCGCGACATCTACCGCGACAAGATCCTGGCGCTGCCGCATATCGCCGACATCGAGAGCCTAATGACGGTCAGCGTGGTGAAGTCCGACGAGGCGCTGCCGCTGTGATCGAGATCGACGACATCGACCGGCGGCTGCTGCGGGCGCTGGCCGCCGACGCCACCCGTCCGGCAAGCGATCTGGGCCGCGATCTCGGGCTGTCGCAACCCGCGACCTGGCGCCGGATCCGGCGGCTGCGCGATCTCGGCGCGATCTCGGGGCGGCGCCTGGATCTGGACGCGGCGGCGCTGGGCTTCGGGGTCACGGTGTTTCTCGGGGTCAAGCTGGCAAGCCGCGGCCGCGCCAGCCTCGAGGATTTCGAACGCGCGGTCTGCGCGATCCGCGAGGTGCAGACCGTCGAGCACGTGCTCGGGCTCTACGACTACCGGCTGCGGGTGGTGGCGCGCGACCTGGCGGATTTCGAACGGGTGCTGCGCCGCCGGATCATGACGCTGCCCGGCATCGGCCCGGTCGAGGCCAACGTGCTGTTGTCGGAAGAACGGCTGCCCGGTCCGCTCTAACCCTTGGCGCCAAGCCCGAGCCGCATCAGCCCGCGCCGCAGCGGCGCGATGCCATGCAGCATCCCAAGCCCCAGCCCGCGCAGCTCCTGCATCACCGGGGCGCCCGACATCGCGGCCCGGTTCAGCGCGTCGATCCCGGCGATCCGCAGCCTGATGTCGGGGCCGCGCGCCGCCGCGTAGGCATCGAGCATCGCCGCGTCGCCCAGTCCCTCGGGCCGCGCCTTCGCCAAGTCGAGCAGGCAGCGGATGTCGGCCAGCGAGGTGTTCAGCCCCTGCGCGCCGATCGGCGGCAGCACATGCGCGGCCTCGGCGACCAGCGCGGTGCGCCGCGCCACCAGCCGGTCGGCGCTCTGGGTCACGATCGGCCAGATCTGGCGCCGCGTGGCCAGGCGCAGCGCGCCCTGCACCCGTTCCGACCGCTCGGTCGCCTCGGCCTCGAAGGCGGCCTCGGTCAGCGCCGCCAGCCGTTTGGCCTCGGCGCCGCGCTCCATCCAGATCACCGCCGAGGACGGGCGCCCGTCGTGGTCGGGCAGCGGCACCAGGGTGAACGGCCCGCCGGCGCGGTGGATCTCGGTCGAGACGTTGCCATGCGGCGCCTCGTGGGTGACGGCGAAGGCCAGCGCCTTCTGGCCGTAGCGCCGGGTCCGGGTCTCGATGCCGGCGGCGCGGCGCACCGGCGAGGCGCGGCCATCGGCGGCGATCACCAGGCGGGCCGAAACCCGGGCGCCGTCGCTGAGCGTGACCAGCGCCGTGTCGTCGCGCGCCAGAAGCCCGGCAAAGCCGATGCCGGGGCGGAACGTCACCCCGGGCAGCGTGTCGATCTGCGCCGCCATCTCGCGCCGCAGCAGCCAGTTCGGCAGGTTCCATCCGAACGGCAGCGCCCCGAGGTCGGCGGCGTCGAAGTCGCGGCGCAGCGGGCCGCCGGGCCGGCTTTCGACGATCCGCATCACCTGCAGCGGCGTGGCATGCGCCCCGAGCCGGCCCCAGAGCCCGGCCGCGTCGAGCAGGTCGCGGGCCGGCTGCAGGAAGGCGGTGCTGCGCAGATCGGCGCCCTCGGCCGCGGCCTCGGTGACCGGTGGCGCGGGGTCGACGCAGATCACCGAAAACCCGGCCGCGCCGAACGCCGCCGCCGCCGCGAGCCCGGCGACGCCGCCGCCGGAGATCAGGATATCGGTGGTTTCGCGTGTCATGTCCCCGAGATAGGCCGAGGGGCGGCGCTCGGGAAGCCCGGTCAGAGCAGCTGCGACAGAAAGCCCGACAGATCGTCGGTGTGGTGATGGATGTGATCCTGCCGCGCCGCGCCTTGCGGCGCCACCAGCACCGTCCGCATTCCCATAGCGTGCGGCGCCGACAGGTTGCGCGGATCGTCCTCGAACATCGCGCCCTGCTGCGGCGCCAGCCCGTCGAGCGCGAACACCGCCTCGAAGGCGGCCTGCTGCGGCTTCGGCAGGAAGCCGGCGTGCTCGACGCCGTAGACCGCGTCGAAGCACTCGGTCAGCCCGCGCGCCGCCAGCACACGGCGGGCGTAGGGCTCGGAGCCGTTGGTGTAGACGATGCGGCGGCCGGGCAGGGCGGCGATCGCCCGGGCCAGCGCCAGGTCCGGTTCCAGATGCGCGAGGTCGATCTCGTGGACGTCGATCAGGAACGGCTCGGGGTCGACCGCATGTTCGGCCATCAGACCGGCCAGCGTGGTGCCGTAGCGGGCCCAGTAGTCGACCCGCAGCCGCTCGGCTTCGGCCGGGGCGACACCGAGGCTGCGCGCGACCCAGTCGGTCATCCGGACCTCGATCTGGTCGAACAGCCGCGCTTCGGGGGCGTAGAGCGTGTTGTCGAGATCGAACACCCAGGTCCGGACATGGGCGAAATCTGCGGCGAGCGGGTCTGCGAGGGGGCTGGTCATGCGCGACCCTAGATCGGCGCCGCGGGGCCGGCAACCGCGAAGCGGGGGGCGGCGCTTGAACCCAGACCCTTGGCGGGGCTACTGTTCAGCCGGATCGCAAGGGAGGGTCCGGCGATGCAGGACACCCGACCGTCACAGAAGGATGCCTACGGGCTGATCCTGGATTCGATCGACGGCGGCATCTACCGCCCCGGCGACCGGCTGGTGGAGAGCGAGCTGGCCGACCGGTTCGGGGTGTCGCGGACCCCGGTGCGCGAGGCGCTGCAGCGGCTCGAGACCCAAGGCATGCTGAGCCGCGACGGCAGGTCGCTGATCGTCGCCTCGCTCGACCACACCCAGCTGGCCGAGCTTTACGTGGTGCGCGGCGAACTCGAGGGGCTGGCGGCGCGGCTGGCGGCGCGGCACGCGGCGCCCGAAGAGGTGCGGGTGCTGCGCGACATGGTCGAAAGCGACCGCAGCCTGGTCGATGATCCGCAGGCGCTGGCCCGCGCCAACCGCCGGTTCCACAAGCAGATCCACCTCGCGTCGCACAACCGGTTCCTGGTGCGTCAGCTCGACCTGGTGCATCGGTCGATGGCGCTGCTGGCCTCGACCTCGCTGGCCGCCGAGGGCCGCGGCCGCGGCGCGCTCGAGGAGCACGCGGCGATCGTGCGGGCGATCGAGCAGGGCGACGGCGACGCCGCCGACGCGGCGCTGCGCGAGCATATCTCCAAGGCCTTCATCACCCGGCTGAAGCTCGACGCGGCGAAAGTCGAGGCGGCGGAGTAGCCGCGGCGGGCGCGGTGGCCGGGGCGAAGATGCCATGCGCGGTCTTGTCCCAGTAATACGGCTTGGTGATCACCTCGATCAGCCCTTTCCAGGCCGCCAGCGTCGCCAGCGGGAAGTACAGCATCAGCGCCGGCGCCCAAAGCCCGAGCCAGGGCTTGCCGGCGCGTCGCGCCGCCAGCGCGGCGCAGCCCAGCATCACCGCCTCGGAGGCCAGGAACAGCGCCACCAGCCCGGTCCAGACCGGCGCCGGCAGCAGCGCCGTCATCGGGTGCGGCAGCCCCAGCGCCACCAGCCAGAACGACCACAGCAGCGGCGCCATAAGGAACTGGGTCAACGCCCCGAGAAACAGCAGCTGCACGCCGAAGAACCGCCAGGACCCGAGATCGCGCCACAGCTGGCGCGGGTCGTGCATCGCGACGGCCCAGGTCACCGCGTAGCCCTTTAGCCAGCGCGACCGCTGCTTGACCCAGGGCCAGGCGCGGGCGTTGGCCTCTTCTTCGGTCACCGTGTCGACCAGCCGGGTCCGATACCCGTGCCGCGCCAGCCGGATCCCCAGGTCGGCGTCCTCGGTGACGTTGTGCGCGTCCCAGCCGCCGACCTCCTCGATCGCGTGGCGCCGCAGGAACAGCGTGGTGCCGCCCAGCGGCACCGCCAGCCCAAGCCGCTGCAGGCCTGGCAGCACCACCCGGAACCAGGTGGCGTATTCCAGCGCGAAGCAGCGCGCCATCCAGTTGCTGCGGCAGTTGTAGAAATCCAGCACCCCCTGCAGGCAGGCGACCTCGGGGCCGCAGCGGGCGAATTCCCCGGTGATCCGGGTCAGCTGGTCCGGCGCCGGCGCGTCCTCGGCGTCGTAGATGCCGATGATCGTGCCGCGGGCGAATTCCAGCGCGAAGTTCAGCGCCCGCGGCTTGGTGCGCAGCGTGCCCTCGGGGACGCAGATCACCTGCGCCCAGGGCGGCAGCGCCACCGCGTCGAGCGCGGCCCGGGTCATCGCGTCGTGATCCTCGACGATCAGGCACAGGTCGAGCCGGTCGCGCGGGTAGTCGAGCCGCTCGAGCCGGGCCAGCAGATGCTCGGCGATCTGGCGCTCGCGGTAGAGCGGCACCAGCAGCGACACCACCGGCTGCCGCACCGCGGCGGCGGTCGGCGTCGCGATGGCGGGCGGGGTGGCCAGCGCGATCACCGCGGTCGCCAGCTTCAGCGCCGCGCTCAGCGCCAGGGTCAGCACCACCCAGGCGCAGATCAGCGCCAGCACCCAGCCCGGCGCCAGCGCCAGCGCCAGCGCCAGCCCGAGGCCGAGGCCGGCGGCGCGGCGCCGCAGCCGCCGCGGATCCCAGCCGCGGCAGCTGTGCGACAGCGGCACCCGCGCTTCGGCGCGGGCGACCATCGCCGGGCCGACCAGCGGCATCAGCGCATCGCGGAGCCGGTGCTTGCGGCAGCGCGCCAGCCGCACCGGGCCAAGCTCGGCCTCGAGCATCGGCAGGTGGCGCGACGCCGCCTCGGGGTCGGGCGACAGCACCAGGGTCGCGCCGCCCGAGCGGCGCCAGGGCAGCAGCCCGAGCCGCAGACAGCGTTCGGCGCCGAAGCCGCGCACCAGCAGCGGGTCCGGCGCGTCGATCCCGTCGGGCTGCGGGGTGATCCATTGGAAGCGGTGGCGCCCCGACGGGCGCGCGTCGCGCGGTTCCGGCCTTGGCAGCACGAGGATGTTGGACATGGCGGCACCCGACGCGGCGAATTCGCCCAGATGCTGCGCGGCGCGTGGTTAACGACCGATTAAGGGCCCGGTCGCTGTCGACCGGGTCCTGTCGGGTCAGCGGCCGCGGGCGTCCATCGCCGCGGCGAAGCGTTCGAACAGGTAGTAGCTGTCCTGCGGGCCGGGGCTGGCCTCCGGGTGGTATTGCACCGAGAACACCGGCCGGTCGGTCATCCGGATGCCGCAGTTCGAGCCGTCGAACAGCGACACGTGGGTTTCCACCACGTTGGCGGGCAGCGACTGGCTGTCGACGGTGAAGCCGTGGTTCATCGAGGTGATCTCGACCTTGCCGGTGTCGCGGTCCTTGACCGGATGGTTGGCGCCGTGGTGGCCGTGGTTCATCTTGATGGTCTGCGCCCCGAGCGCCCGAGCCAGCATCTGGTGGCCGAGACAGATCCCGAACACCGGGATGTCGGAGCGGTCGAGCACCGCCTTGATCGCCGGCACCGCGTAGACCCCGGTGGCTGCCGGATCGCCTGGTCCGTTCGACAAAAACAGCCCGTCGGGGTTCAGCGCCAGGATGTCGTCGGCGGTGGCGGTCGCCGGCAGCACGGTGACGTCGCAGCCCGACGAGGCGAGGCTGCGCAGGATGTTGCGCTTGGCGCCGTAGTCGATCGCGACGACCTTGTGGCGCGGTGCATCCTGAGTGCCGTAGCCCTCCGGCCAGGCCCAGCGGGTTTCATCCCAGCGGTAGGATTGGGCGCAGGTCACGTCCTTGGCAAGATCGCGGCCGACCAGCCCGGCGAAGCCGCGCGCCTGCGCCACCAGCGCCTCGAGATCGAAATTGCCTTCGGGGTTGAACTCGAGCGCCACATGCGGCGCGCCCTGCTGCCGGATCGCCCGGGTCAGCCGGCGGGTGTCGAGGCCGCCCATGCCGATCCGGCCGCGCCGCGCCAGCCAGGCCGAGAGATGCTCGGTGGCGCGCCAGTTCGACGGTTCGGTCGGATTCCACTTGACGATCATCGCCTCGGCCACCGGGTCGGCGGCCTCGTCGTCCTCGTCGGTGGTGCCGGTGTTGCCGATATGCGGGAAGGTGAAGGTCACCGCCTGCCCGGCGTAGGACGGGTCGGTCATGATTTCCTGGTAGCCGGTCATCGCGGTGTTGAAGCACAGCTCGGCGCTGACCCGGCCCGGCGTCCCGAAGCCGGTGCCGTAGAACACGGTGCCGTCGGCGAGCGCGAGGCAGGCGGTTGGCTTGCCCGAAACGGTTGTCGACATGGCTTGCTCCTGTTCTGAAACCCGCCGCTACCTAGGGGCAAGGGCGGAAAGATTCAAGCCGATACGGTGGCCGCAGCGGAACCCGTGGGCCTTGGTTGTCAGCACCGGGGCCACGGAGTAGTCTGCGCGCTTGTCTCTACTCACAACCCGGAAACGAATCCCGATGGACCTGCGCGACAAGATCACCGCCTCGATGAAAGCGGCGATGAAAGCCAAGGAGGCCGACCGGCTGTCCACGCTGCGGCTGATCAACGCGGCGATCAAGGATCGCGACATCGCGGCGCGCGGTTCGGTCGAAGACGGCATCGTCGGCGACGACGTGGTGCTGGCGATCCTCGGCAAGATGGTCAAGCAGCGCCAGGAAAGCGCCCGCGCCTACGACGAGGGCGGAAGGCTCGAGCTGGCCGAGAAGGAGCGCGCCGAGATCGGCGTGATCGAGGAATTCCTGCCGCGCCAGCTGACCGAGGCCGAGACCGAAGCCGCTGTCGCCGCCGCCATCACCGAGACCGAGGCGACCAGCATCCGCGACATGGGCAAGGTGATGGCGGCGCTGAAGTCGCGCTACACCGGGCAGATGGATTTCGGCCGGATCGGGCCGGTGGTGCGCGACCGTCTGAGCTAGGCTTGGCCGACCTGCTCGGCACTCCGGAACGGGGCGCCGGGCCTTGGCGTTTGTCCTGCGCATCCGGTAGCGATGGAGGCAAGCGATGCCAGCAAGTTCCAAGGCGCAGCAGAAGGCCGCAGGTGCGGCGATGTCCGCGAAGCGTGGCGACACCAAGGTCAAGGACCTCAGGGGCGCGTCGAAGGAAATGTATCAAGAGATGAGCGAGAGCGAGCTCGAGGATCTGGCCGCGACCAAGCGCAAGGACCTGCCCGACAGGGCAGAGTGACGCAAGGACGACCGATCAACCAAAGCAAGGCGGCCCCGGGGGCCGCCTTTTCCGATCGGGATGAGGGCCGCGCCGGGCGCGGCGGGTCTCAGCGGCGGCGGTCGTCGCTGCGAATCGGGATCGGTCGGTACTCCGGCGTCGGCTGCGGCAGCAGCACATCGGCGAGTTGTGACAGAATGGCCTTGCCCCGTTGGGCGAGGCTGCGTCCGAGCTCTGCGAGCGAGGTCTGGATATTCATGACGAGTCCTCCGTTGCCATGAAAATGCCTAACTTGCGGACAGAGTTCCACTGCGACGTGACGACGCGGTGGTCACCCATCCCGGGACTGCACCAGCAGGGCCTGCAATTCCTCAGCTATTTCAATGCGTTCCTCTTCCGGCAGGAAAGCGCCGATCTCGACTTCGCGACCCCCGCCGTGCAGCGTCAGATAGTGCGGCACCGGGCCGGACTCGGGATCGACGCTCAGCCGGACCCAATACGGGTCGGCCTCCCAGTATTGTTTCGTGCCGCGCGGATTGTAGCGGGTGAGTCGCAGCTTGCCGGGGCTGAGCTGCAGCACCTCGATCACCGTGCCGTCGCGGTAGCTGCGCATCAAGGCCCACCATATCGCAGCGATCGCGCCGCCGATGAACGGCAGCAGCGCCCAGAGCACCGGCGAGCCGAGCACCGCCAGCAGCGGCAGCGACACCAGCCCCAGCGTGATCCCGATGAAGGTGACGAAACCGCGCTTGGGCAGCGATCGGTAAGGCCACAGGTGCAGCTCGGCCAGGATCTCGGCGTCGGGGGGCGGCGCGTGGCGCAGCGCCGGCGGCATCGGCCGCGGGCCGCCACCGCGGCGGCGGCTGTCGGGGCGGCTGATCCAGTCGTGCGGCATCGCGGGCACTCGCGGCGGTGAGGGGAACGAAAAAGGGCCCGGCGTCGCCGCCGGGCCCCGTTCATTTGGTCTTGACGGGGGCCACCTCAGTGCGCGGGGCTGCGGTCCCAGTCGCTCTGCTTGGGCAGAGTCTCGAAGGTGTGCTCCGGCGGCGGCGACGGCAGCGTCCACTCCAGCGTATCCGCATACTCGTTCCACGGGTTGGCCATGTTGTGCTTCTTGGCGAAGAGCATGGTGTAGAACAGCACGCCGATGAAGAACAGGAACGAGCCGAAGGCCAGGAAGGCGCCGATCGAGCTGACGAAGTTCCAGGTGGCGAAGGCCTCCGGGTAGTCGATGTAGCGCCGCGGCATGCCCTGACGTCCCAGGAAGTGCTGCGGGAAGAAGGTGATGTTCGCGCCGATGAACATCGTCCAGAAGTGGATCTTGCCGGCCCATTCCGGGAGCATCTTGCCCGACATCTTCGGGAAGTAGAAATAGATGCCCGCGAAGATCGCGAAGACGGCGCCGAGGCTCATCACGTAGTGGAAGTGCGCCACGACGTAATAGGTGTCGTGATAGGCGCGGTCGACCCCGGCCTGGCTGAGCACGACGCCGGTGACGCCACCGACGGTGAACAGGAACAGGAAGCCGAAGGCCCAGAGCATCGGCGTCTTGAACTCGACCGAGCCGCCCCACATCGTCGCGATCCAGGAGAAGATCTTCACCCCGGTCGGCACCGCGATCACCATCGTCGCCAGCATGAAGTACGACTGCTGGGTCAGCGACAGGCCGACGGTGTACATGTGGTGCGCCCAGACCACGAAGCCGAGCACGCCGATCGCGACCATCGCGTAGACCATCGGCAGGTAGCCGAAGATCGGCTTGCGCGAGAAGGTGGCGATGACGTGGCTGATGATGCCGAAG
>JBFGEI010000095.1:0-10033 GCA_041580155.1 Limimaricola sp. | reverse complement strand
GTGGCCCGGGCGCTGATCACGCCCGGACCGACGCTGATCCATGTCACGCCGGAGACCGGCGCCCGCTGAGCTATTCCCAGCAGCTGACCAGCACGGTCAGCTCGGCGGCGCGGCGGGTCAGCAGCTCGGGCGTGGTGTCGGCCGGCAGCTCGGTGGTCTGCGGCTCGATGCCGGCGGCGCGCAGCGTGGTCAGGATCGCGTCGGTTTCCAGCGCCAGTCCGACCTCGGGCGGCAGCACCTGGCCGTCCTTCGGCTGTCGCGGCAGCAGCATCCCCAGCACCGCGCCGCCGCGGTCGAATACCGGGCCGCCGGCATCGCCCGGCTGCGCCGTTAGATCTAGCCGTTTCAGCGTGTCCTCGCCGCCGAGACCGCGGATGTCGGCGAGGCTGCCGAAGGTCAGCGCCGAGATCGACAGCGCGCCGCCATAGGGGAAGCCGGCGACCGCGACCTCGTCGCGGATCCGCGGCACTGCGGTCTGGAACACCGCGACACCGAGCGGCGCCAGCGGCGACGCCGGGCGCAGCAGCGCCAGGCCGGACGCCGCGTCGTCGCGCAGCACGGTCGCGCCGCGGACCCCGTCGATCGCCAGGTCGCCGCAATCGGCGATCGCGGCCGAGGCGGTGGCGACGGCGCCGCGGTTGTCGACGAAGAACCCCGAGGCCTCGCGCAGCGGCTGGCGGATTTCCAGCCCCGACACCAGGTCGATCGCCTGGTCTTCGTCGGGCAGTGCCTCGGCCGGGTCGAGCGTGCCGGGCAGCCGCACGAAGCTGGCCTTCATCTCGTCGACCAGCCGCAGCCGCCGCGCCTCGTCGCCGGCAGGCCAGACCAGCGCGAAGCCCTTGATCTCGCCATCCTGCAGCGTCGCTTCGACATGGGTGGCGCGGGTCGCGTCGGCGCCCTCGATCACGAAGCCGGTCTCGCGCCGGCTCCGCGGCCCTTCGGGCGGCACGATCGCCAGCGTCTGCAGGATCTCGTACAGCCCGGCCAGCCGGTCGCGGTCGCCTTTCTGCGAGATCAGCAGCACCTGCGCGTCGATCTTGCCGACCGGGTCGTAGCGCGAGAACGGCGGTTCGTCCTTGGCGAAGTCCACGACCTTGCCGGGCAGGGCGATCTCGATCCCGGCGGCGCGGTTGGCCACCGTCGCCAGCCCGAGCCCGTCGAGCACCGAGTCGTAGGCGCCGGTCAGCTCCGACCGCTGCCGGCTTGTCAGGATACCGGTCGGCTCGTGGCCGTTGGCGCCCTGCCAGCTGGCCATCGCCGACCTGGTGCCGCGGCCGAAGGCGGCGTCGATCGGCCCGTCGTAATGCCCCGACCAGCGCAGCGCGGTCTGCAGCTTTTCCTTCTCGGACCGGCTCAGCCGGGTTTCCGACTCCAGGGCCTGGCGCGGCGACTCGTCGGGGATCGGTGCGGCGACCGGCTCCGGGGCGGGCGCAGGCGCCGGTTCGGGGGCGGTCACCGCGGTCGACGCGGCGCCGGACACCACCGGCGCGGTGACCGGGACCGAGGCGGCCGGCGCCGGCTGCGGCGCGCCGATCGGCCAGAACCGGCTGCGGTATTCGCTGCCGTCGGCGATGAAGGCGTCGGCCGGCACCGAACCGGAGGCCACCAGCCGCCGCAGCAGCAGCCGCGCCTCGTCGACCGGGTGCGGCCCAAGCGCGATGCCGTACCAGCCGGTGCCAAGCGCGTAGCCGTTCACATCCGGCAGCCGGCCGTCATAGGCGCGGGCCCGGTCCTGCGCCCGGCTCAGCGTCGGCAGCGCCTCGACCTGGATCCAGACGCCCTGTTCCTGCGCCCAGCCGGTGTTGCTCAGCAGCGCGCTGGCCAGCAGCGTGGCGATCATCCGTTTCTTCATCAGCAGCGCGTCCCGTCGATAGGTGTGTCGACCGCCAGATCTAACAGACCACGCCGGTGGCGCGAGAGCGAATGCGCCCGACGGGCGCGGTGAGGCCGGAACCGCGGCATGATTGACCCGGCAGGGTGGGGGGCATAAGCAGTCCCGCGATCAAGACCGACCCGGAAACCCTCCATCGAGGCCCGCGATGACCGAAGCACCCCGTTCCTTCCAGGAGATCATCCTGCGGCTCCAGTCCTACTGGGCCCGGCAGGGCTGCGCCGTTCTGCAGCCCTACGACATGGAGGTCGGCGCCGGCACCTTCCACCCGGCGACCACGCTGCGGTCGCTGGGCGACCGGCCCTGGGCCGCGGCCTACGTGCAGCCGTCGCGGCGGCCGACCGATGGGCGCTACGGCGAAAACCCGAACCGTCTGCAGCACTACTACCAGTACCAGGTGGTGATCAAACCGTCGCCGCCGGATCTGCAGGCGCTGTACCTGGGGTCGCTCGACGCGATCGGCATCGACACCGGCCTGCACGACATCCGCTTCGTCGAGGACGACTGGGAAAGCCCGACGCTGGGCGCCTGGGGGCTTGGCTGGGAGGTCTGGTGCGACGGCATGGAAGTGTCGCAGTTCACCTATTTCCAGCAGGTCGGCGGGCATGACTGTCGCCCGGTCACCGGCGAGCTGACCTACGGGCTCGAGCGGCTGGCGATGTATGTGCTGGGCGTCGACCACGTGATGGAGATGCCGTTCAACGACCCGGACGCGCCGATTCCGCTGACCTATGGCGACGTGTTCAAGCAGACCGAGGAAGAATACTCGCGGCACAACTTCGACATCGCCAGCACCGAGATGCTGCTGCGGCATTTCGAGGATGCCGAGGCCGAATGCGCCCGGATCCTCGCCGCCCCGGCCGAGGATCCGCGCAGCGGCAAGCGGATCGTGATGGCGCATCCGGCCTATGACCAGGCGATCAAGGCGTCGCATCTGTTCAACCTGCTCGACGCCCGCGGGGTGATCTCGGTCACCGAACGCCAGGCCTATATCGGCCGGGTCCGGGCGCTGTCGAAAGCCTGCGCCGACGCCTTCGTCACCACCGCCGCCGCCGGATGGACCGCCGAGGCCGCCGCATCATGACCGCGCGCATCGCGGCGATCCTGATCGTGGTGTCGGCGCTGATCGGCGGCGGGCTGCTGTATTACCAGCAGGTCTACGCCTATTACGAAGAGGTCGGCATCGAGCAGACCGGCCCGGTCGAGATCCTCGGCGCCAACGGCGCGGTGATGCCGGTCGAATTCGACGATTTCCAGGCGATCGACGGCAGCTCGTCGCCGATCCGGTTCCGCGCCTGCTTCACGCTGCCGGAACCGCAGTCCTTCGCCGCCAGCGCCCAGCCCTATGCCGCCGCCGAGCCGCTGGTCGCACCGCGCTGGTTCGACTGCTTCGACGCCGACGAGATCGGCGCCGCGCTCGAGAACGGCACCGCCCGCGCCTATCTGTGGCGCGAAAACCAGCCCTACGGCATCGACCGCGTCGTCGCGGTGATGCCCGACGGGCGCGCCTTTGCTTGGCAGCAGATCAACGCCTGCGGCGCCGTCGTGTTCGACGGCAGCCCCGCGCCCGACTTCTGCCCGCCGCCACCCGAAAGCCAAAGCTGATGCCCGACCTGCTGATCGAACTGTTCTCCGAAGAAATCCCGGCCCGGATGCAGCCGCGCGCCGCCGCCGACCTCAAGCGTCTGGTCACCGACGGGCTGGTCGAGGCCGGGCTGACCTATGCCGCCGCCGCCGCGTTCCACACGCCGCGCCGGCTGGCGCTGTCCCTCGAAGGTCTGAGCGGCGCCAGCCGCGAGACCCGCGAAGAGCGCAAGGGCCCGCGGGTCGACGCGCCCGAGCAGGCGATCGACGGCTTCCTGCGCGGCGTCGGGCTGACCCGCGACCAGCTCGAGATCCGCGACGAGAAGAAGGGCCAGGTCTACGTCGCCACGATCACCCATCCCGGTCGCGCCGCTTCCGCGATCATCGCCGAGGTGCTGAGCCGCACGATCCGCGATTTCCCCTGGCCGAAGTCGATGCGCTGGGGCGGCGGCGACCTGCGCTGGGTGCGGCCGCTGCAGTCGATCCTGTGCATCCTGAGCGATGAGCAGGGCGCCGAGGTGGTGCCGTTCGAGATCGACGGCATCGTCGCCGGCAACACCACCCGCGGCCACCGTTTCATGGCGCCGGATGCCTTCAGCGTGACCGGCTTCGAGGATTACGAGGCCCGGCTGAAGCGCGCCCATGTGGTGCTGCGCGCCGACGAACGCGCCGACACGATCTGGTCCGACGCCTCGAGCCAGGCCTTCGCGCAGGGGCTCGAGCTGGTCGAGGACCGCGGCCTGCTCGACGAGGTTGCGGGGCTGGTCGAATGGCCGGTGGTGCTGATGGGCGAGATCGGCGCGGCGTTCCTCGGGCTGCCGCCCGAGGTGCTGCAGACCTCGATGAAGGAGCACCAGAAGTTCTTCTCGGTGCGCGATCCGAAATCGGGGCAGATAACCCGCTTCGTCACCGTCGCCAACATCGAGACCCGCGACCACGGCGCCACGATCCTGGCCGGCAACGGCAAGGTGCTCGCGGCGCGGCTGTCCGACGCGAAGTTCTTCTGGGAGAACGACCTGCGGGTTGTGAAGGAGCACGGGCTCGAGGGCATGGCCGACGGCCTGTCCAACGTGACCTTCCACAACCGGCTTGGCAGCCAGTCCGACCGGATCGCCCGGATCGCCGCGCTGGCGCGCGAGATCGCGCCGCTGGTCGAGGCGCATCCAGACGAGGCGGCGCAGGCGGCGCGGATCGCCAAGGCCGACCTGCGGTCCGAGATGGTCGGCGAGTTCCCCGAGCTTCAGGGCTTGATGGGCCGCTACTACGCCGAGGCCGCCGGGCTGTCGGCCGCCGTCGCCGCCGCCGCGCAGGAGCACTACCAGCCGCTCGGCCCGTCCGACCACGTGCCGTCGGCGCCGGTGTCGATCGCGGTGGCGCTGGCCGACAAGCTCGATACGCTGGCCGGGTTCTGGGCGATCGACGAAAAGCCCACCGGGTCGAAGGACCCGTTCGCGCTGCGCCGCGCAGCCCTTGGGGTGATCCGGCTGGTTCTGTCGAACGGGCTGCGGATCGGACTGCTGTCGTTGTTCGGCAAGGCCGACGCCCGCGCCGACGCCGCCGAGCTGCTGGCCTTCTTCCACGACCGTCTCAAGGTTCACCTGAAGGCCGAGGGCGTCCGCCACGACGTGATCGACGCCTGCATCGCGATGCCGGGCAACGACGATCTGACGCTGCTGGTGCGCCGCGCCGAGGCGCTGGCGGAGTTCCTCAAGACCGAGGATGGCGAGAACCTGACGCAAGGGTTCAAGCGCGCCAACAACATCCTGACGCAGGCCGAGGACAAGGACGGCGTCGAATACTCCTACGGCGCCGACGCGAAATTCGCCGAGGAACCGCAGGAAAAGGCGCTGTTCGCGGCGCTCGACTCGGCGCAGCCCAAGATCGACGCGGCGATGGCATCCGAGGATTTCGCCGCCGCGATGGCGGCGATGGCCGGGCTGCGGGCGCCGATAGACGCCTTCTTCGAGGCGGTGCAGGTCAATTCCGACAACCAGATCCTGCGGCGCAACCGGCTGAACCTGCTTTCGCGGATCCGCGCCACCTGCCGCGACGTGGCGGATCTGTCGAAAATCGAGGGCTGAGCCCGCCCAACGCATCGCCGCACTTGGCGGAACCCGTGTCGCGGCTTATGTTGCGGCACGAAAGGAACATGCCGCAGTGCAGCAACTCCCGCCAAGACCACAGGCCACGCTGATCACCGCCACCGCCGAAATGTCGGCGCAGTGGCACGGCGGTCGTGCGAAATGCCTGCAGCGGCTGGTCCGGCTCGATCTGCCGCTGCCGACGATGGTGGCGCTGTCGTTCTCGGCGGTGCACGGCATCGCGCAGGGCCGGATGCCCGACATGGATGCGATCATGCAGCATTTCGGCCCGGCGCCGCTGCTGTCGGTCCGGCCCTCGAGCCAGGACCCCGATTGGGGCGGGCCGGGCGCGATCCTCAACATCGGCATGACCGACGAGCGCCACGCCGCGATGTGCGAGACCATCGGCGAAGAGGCGGCGACCTCGCTGTACCTGCGCTTCATCCAGTCCTGGGCGGTGCATGTCGCGCGGCTCGATCCCGACAGCTTCGACGTGGCCGACCGGCCCGGTCCCGACAGCCTGCGCGCGGCACTCACCGCCTATGAGACCGAGGCCGAAGAACCGTTTCCCCAAGATCCGGCGGTGCAGCTGGCCGAGGTGCTGCGCTCGATGGCGCGGGCTTGGGAGGGCACGACGGCGCGGCTGCTGCGCCAGGCCAAGGGCGCGCCGGCCGACGCCGGGCTCGGGCTGGTGGTGCAGCAGATGGCGCTTGGCGTCGGCCAAGGCGAATGCGGCTCGGGGGTGATCCAGTTCGTCGACCCGGTCACCGGTCAGCCGCAGATCACCGGCCGTTACCTCAGCCAGAGCCAGGGCCGCGAGGCGCTGAAGGTGGCGCAGGGCGCGATCTACCTGACCCGCGACGCGCGCGGCGAAAGCTTCGAGGAGCTGTGCCCCGGGGCCTTCGCCCAGCTGCTGGAGATGGGCGCGCTGTGCCGCGAGAAGCTGCGCGAGGAAATGCAGATCGAGTTCACCCTGCACGAGGGCACGCTGAAGGTGCTCGACGCGGTGCGGGTGCAGCGATCGTCGCGCGCCAGCGTGCGGATCGCGGTGGCGCTGGCCGAGGACGGGGTGATCCCGCGCGAGGAAGCGGTGATGCGGGTCGAACCGCAGGCGCTGTCGGAATTGCTGCACCGGCAGGTCGATCCGGGCGCCAAGCGCGACTTGATCGTGTCCGGTATCGCCGCGTCGCCCGGCGCCGCCACCGGCCGCATCGTGCTGTCCGCCGCGGCGGCGCAGGCCAGCGCCGCGCGCGGCGAGGCCTGCATCCTGGTGCGCCGCGAAACCACTCCCGAGGACATCCGCGGCATGCACGCCGCCGAAGCGGTCCTGACGGTGCGCGGCGGCATCACCAGCCACGCCGCGGTGATCGGCCGCGGGCTTGGCCTGCCTTGCGTGGTCGGTGCCTCGGACCTGACGATCGATCGCAAGCGCGGCGTGGTGCTGACAACCGGCGGCCGGCGGCTCTTCGAGGGCGACATCATCACGCTCGACGGCACCAGCGGCCAGGTTCTGGCCGGCGAGCCGGAGATGCTCGAGGCGGTGCTCGACGGGGCGTTCCGCACGCTGCTCGACTGGGCCGATGATTTCCGCGACATCGGGGTGCGGGCCAACGCTGACACCCCGGCCGACGCGCAGACCGCGCGCAATTTCCAGGCCCAGGGCATCGGGCTGTGCCGCACCGAGCACATGTTCTTCGAAGGCGACCGCATCGGCATGATGCGCGAGATGATCTTCGCCAAGGACGCTGGCGCGCGCCGCGCCGGACTCGTCCGTCTGCTGCCGATGCAGCGCGCTGATTTCGGGCGGCTGTTCGAGATCATGCAGGGCCAGCCGGTCTGCATCCGGCTGTTCGACCCGCCGTTGCACGAATTCCTGCCCTCGGACCGCACCGGAATGCGCGATCTGGCCGACGGGCTGGCGCTGCCGCTGTCGGTGGTCGAAGCACGGGTCGCGGCGCTGTCCGAATACAACCCGATGCTCGGGATGCGCGGCGTCCGGCTGGGCATCACCGTTCCCGAGATCTACGAGATGCAGGCCCGGGCGATCTTCGAGGCCACGGTGCTGGCGAGCCGCGACGGCGTGCCGGTGGTGCCCGAGGTGATGATCCCGCTGGTCAGCGCGATGCGCGAGGTCGAACTGGTCAAGGGCCGGGTCGACGCGGTGGCGTCGATGGTTCGGGCGCATTCCGGCGTCGATTTCGACTACCGGCTCGGGGTGATGGTGGAAACGCCGCGCGCCGCGCTGCGCGCCGCCGACATCGCGCAGCATGCCGCCTTCCTGTCGTTCGGCACCAACGACCTGACCCAGATGACCTACGGTCTGTCGCGCGACGACGCCGGTCGCTTCATGTCGATCTACGTCAAGAACGGGGTCTACGAAGAGGACCCGTTCCACACGCTCGACCTTGATGGCGTCGGCGAATTGCTGCAGATCGGCGCCGAGCGCGGCCGCGCCGGGCGCCCCGACGTCACCCTGTCGATCTGCGGCGAACACGGCGGCAGCCGCAGCGCCATCGATTTCTGCCGCAAGCAGGGCTTCGATTATGTTTCCTGCTCGCCATTCCGGGTTCCGGTTGCGCGTCTTTCCGCCGCCCAGCTGGCGATCATCGACCGAAACCCGGTCAATTGCGACGTGATGTCGCACCCCCTAAACGCCTGATATGTCTTTATAAAAGATCGTTTTTGGCAAGGAACCGCCGGTTCCGGCCCGGTTCCGGCTGCCTCGGTAGACAGGTTGGGACGCATCCCGTACCCCCTCTCTCGCCGGCGCGGGGCAGACCGCGTTAACGGGGATATGTCGAATGAAGCGATCCGACTTCGTGCGCCTGGTGGCACCTGGCGCAATGGTTACTCTTGCGGCTTTTTTCGCCGCGACCGCAGCTGTTGCAGACCAAGGCACCGAGACCACGGAGATGGTCGCCTCCGCCGGGTCCGAGACCGCCGGTCTCAAGTCGCGGCTCGGCACGCTGCTGGGGGTCGAACGCAACGGTAGCGAGATCGTTCCCTCCGCCACCAGCGCCGATCTGGCAGCACTGCCCGCTGCCGCCGAGCGTGGCGTCGCGGTCGCCTCGGTCGCCGTGCTGGACCACGCGGCGCTGCTGGCGTCGCAGCCCAAGGTCGAGGGCGACGCCGAATGGCACTGCCTCACCGAGGCGCTGTACTTCGAGGCCCGCGGCGAAACCACCCGCGGCAAGTTCGCGGTCGCCGAGGTGATCCTGAACCGGGTCGACAGCCCGGACTATCCCGGCAGCGTCTGCGGCGTCGTCAACCAGGGCACCGGCCGCAAATACGCCTGCCAGTTCTCCTACACCTGCGACGGCATCGCCGACCGGGTGAACGAGCCGGGCGCCTGGGCCGAGGTCGGCAAGATCGCCGAGATCATGCTCGACGGCACGCCGCGCAGCCTGACTGCCGGCGCCACCCATTACCACACCCGCGCGGTCAGCCCGTCCTGGGCCGGCCGGATCCCGCAGACCGCGGCGATCGGCGCGCATCTGTTCTACCGCGAAGCCACCCGCACCGCGTCGAACTAGCCTTGGGCTAGGCTTGCCGGAGGGCGGCCCCGGCGCTAGACCCGCCGCAGCCTGACCGGGACGCCGTAATGATCGACGACACCAGCTCTGCCTTCGACCACCCCGAGAACCGGGCCAGGGCGCTTGCCACGGCACCGCGCGACCGGATCTCGCTGCGCGACCACGTGGTGTCGGTCGAGATCGGCGCGTTCCAGGCCGAGCGCGGCGTCACCCAGCGGCTGGCCTTCGACATCGTCGTCGACCTGCGGCCGCAACCGCCAGCCGGTGACGACGTCGACCGGATCCTGTCCTACGACCGGCTGACCGAGGCCGTCGCCGCCGAGCTGGCGGCCGAGCGGCTGAACCTGCTCGAGACGCTGGCCGAGGGCGTCGCGGCGCGGATCCTCGCCGAGCCGCGGGCCGAGCGGGTGTTCGTGCGGATCCAGAAGCTCGACCGCGGTCCCGGCGCGCTTGGCGTCGAGATCATGCGCGAGGGCAGCGCGCTGCCGCGCCCCGCGTCGCCGTCGCCGCAGCCGCGGTTGCTGCTGGTCGGCGCCGACGTGGCGCTGGGGCCATGGCTCGAGCCGTTGCTGGCCGATGCCGCGCCGCTTGTCCTGTGCCCGTCGCCGCTGGCGCCGGCGCCGCGCAGCGCCGATCCGGCGGCGCAGCTCCGGATCGACCTGCTGGCGCTCGACCAGGCGGCCTGGGCGCTGGCCGCGATGCATCCTGGGCTCGCGGTGCGCGACAGCCGCACCGAGATCGACTGGGCGCTGCGCCAAGGGGCGCCGACGGTCTGGGCGCCGGCGCGGATGGTGGCCGACGCGGTCGAACCGCCGGCCGGAACCGACCCGGCGGTGCTCGTCGATTGGCTGGCGACCCGGCTTTCGGCCCGCGAAATCCTGGTCGCCGGCGCGGCGGCGCCCGACACCGCGCTGCCGCTGCGGGTGATCGCCATCGACCCGGCG
>JBFGEI010000094.1:0-10036 GCA_041580155.1 Limimaricola sp. | reverse complement strand
GACGTGGACGGGGTCTACACCACCGACCCGCGGATCTGCAGCAAGGCGCGCAAGCTTGACCGCATCGCCTTCGAGGAAATGCTCGAGCTGGCGTCGCTCGGCGCCAAGGTGCTGCAGACCCGCTCGGTCGAGCTGGCGATGCGCTACAAGGTGAAGCTGCGGGTGCTGTCGAGCTTCGAGGAACAGTCCGACGAGGCGGGAACGCTCGTCTGCGACGAGGAGGATATCATGGAAAGCAACGTGGTCGCCGGTGTCGCCTATTCGCGCGACGAAGCCAAGATGACGCTCATTTCGGTGGCCGACCGGCCCGGCATCGCCTCGGCGATCTTCGGGGCGCTGGCGGATGCCGGGGTCAACGTCGACATGATCGTGCAGAACATCTCGGAAGAGGGTCGCACCGACATGACCTTCTCCTGCCCCACCGACCAGGTGAAGCGCGCCGAGATGGCGGTGAACGCCGCCAAGGAGCGCGGCGACATCCGGTTCCACGACCTGGTCAGCGACGAGGGCGTCGCCAAGGTGTCGGTGGTCGGCATCGGCATGCGCAGCCACACCGGCGTCGCGGCGCAGATGTTCCGGTCGCTCGCCGCAGAGGGGATCAACATCAAGGTCATCACCACCTCAGAGATCAAGATTTCGGTGCTGATCGATCGGAAATACATGGAACTCGCCGTGCAGGCCCTCCATGATGCCTTCGGGCTGGACAAGGCTGCCTGACCGGGACCACTCCCCCCGGTAGGGCCGCCGCGAAGGGGCGCGGATGTCCGATACGAAGGTAGAGAGCGAAAGCCGCAAGCTTCTGGGCAGGCTTGCGGCGGTGATGGCCGAGGGCGGCGCCGGCCAGGCGCGGCTCGATCGCATCGTGCGGCTGATCGCATCGTCGATGCGCACCGAGGTGTGTTCGATCTACCTGTTCCGCGACACCGAGACGTTGGAGCTTTGCGCCACTGAAGGGCTGATGCCCGAGGCGGTGCACCAGACGCGGATGCGGCTTGGCGAAGGCCTGGTCGGCCGGGTCGCCCGCAGCCGCCAGGTGGTCAACACCGCCAACGCCCCCGGCGAGCCGGGCTTCCGCTACATGCCCGAGACCGGCGAAGAGCGCTATTCGTCCTTCTGCGGCGTGCCGATCCAGCGGCTTGGTGAACCGCTCGGCGTGCTGGTGGTGCAGTCCAAGGACGCGCGCGAATTCACCCATGACGAGGTCTACGCGCTCGAGGTCGTGGCCATGGTGCTGGCCGAGATGACCGAGCTTGGCGCCTTCATCGATACCGGCGCGGCGCTGTCGGCGCGGCACCAGCAGGCGGTGCTGTTCCGCGGCACCTCGGGCCAGGAGGGCGCCGCCGAGGGCCAGGTCTGGCTGCACGAGCCGCGCGTCGTGGTCACCAACCCGATCGCCGAGGACCCGGTGGCCGAGCTGGCCCGGCTGCGCGCTGCCGTCGACGAGCTGCGACTGACCGTCGACGAGATGCTGACCGGCGCCCACAGCGTCAACACCGACCAGACCCAGGTGCTGGAAACCTACCGGATGTTCGCCAATTCGCGCAGCTGGATGCGGCGCATGGAGGAGGACATCGAAAGCGGGCTGTCGGCCGAGGCGGCGGTGGAAAAGGAACAGTCGCTGGCGCGCAGCCGGATGGGCCGCTCGGGCGATCACTACATGCGCGAACGGCTGTCGGATCTCGACGACCTGTCGAACCGGCTGCTGCGCATTCTCACCGGCCAGGGCCGCGACACCGGCGCCGACATGCCCGAGAACCCGGTGCTGGTGGCGCGCAACATCGGCCCGGGCGAACTGCTGGAATACGGCAAGCGGCTGCGCGGCATCGTGCTCGAGGACGGCTCGGTCGGCAGCCACGCGGCGATCGTCGCCCGGGCCTGGGCGATCCCGCTGGTGGTGCACGCCAAGAACATCACCCGCGAAGCGCTGAACGGCGACGTGATCCTGGTGGACGGCGATCAGGGCATCGCGCATCTGCGCCCCGAAGAGACGGTGAAGACCGCGTTCCGCGACAAGATCGCGATGCAGGCCCGGGCGCTGGAGCGCTACGCCTCGATCCGCGACCTGAAGGCGACGGCGCTGTGCGGCACCACGGTGGCGCTGCACATGAACGCCGGGCTGATGGCCGATCTGCCGTCGCTCGAGGGCTCCGGCGCCGACGGCGTCGGGCTGTTCCGCACCGAGCTGCAGTTCCTGATCCGCAACAAGATGCCGAAGCGGGCCGAGCTGTCGAAGCTCTATGCAAGGGTGATGGACAGCGCCAAGGGCCGCCGGGTGGCGTTTCGCACGCTCGACATCGGCTCGGACAAGGTGCTGAGCTACATGAAGCCCAACGACGAGCCAAACCCGGCGATGGGCTGGCGCGCGATCCGGGTCGGGCTCGACAAGCCCGGGGTGCTGCGGATGCAGCTGCAGGCGCTGATCCGCGCCTGCAACGGCCGGCCGCTGACGGTGATGTTCCCGTTCATCGCGCTGCCCAAGGAGTTCTACGACGCCCGAGCCGAGCTCGAGAAGGCGCTGGAGCGCGAGACCATCCTCGGCCATCCGCTGCCCGAGAAGGTCGAGGTCGGCGCCATGCTGGAAACCCCGAGCTTGGCCTACGCGCCGGACAGCTTTTTCCACGAGGTCGATTTCCTGTCGGTCGGCGGCAACGATCTCAAGCAGTTCTTCTTCGCCGCGGACCGCGAGAACGAACGGGTGCGGCGCCGCTACGACACGCTCGACGTCAGCTTTCTCGGGTTCCTCGAGCACATCGTCACGCGCTGCCGCGACGCCGGCACGCCGCTGTCGTTCTGCGGCGAGGATGCCGGGCGGCCGGTCGAGGCGCTGTGCCTCGCGGCGCTGGGCTTTCCGATGCTGTCGATGCGTCCGGCCTCGGTCGGCCCGGTCAAGCACCTGATCCGGCACTGCAACCTGGTCGGGCTGCGCGAGGTGATCCGCAACGCCCGCGCCGATGGCCAGCAGTCGGTGCGGCCGGCGGTGGTCAGCTGGCTGACCACGCAGGGCTGGCTGATGTGACCCGGCCCGGTTGACGCCGGGCCAATCATTTCGATATATCCAGATTATTGGAAATGATGGGCGCGCCCGTCCACATGCCTGGCTTGCCCCCCGGAGGCCCGATGACCGATCTGCCGAACCTCGACCTCGACCAGCTGCCGCCGGTCGAGCCTGCGCTCTACACCGCGGATGGCGACCCGACCCACCCGCCGCGCATCCTGATGCTCTATGGCAGCCTGCGCGACCGCTCGTTCTCGCGCTTCGCCTCGGAAGAGGCGGCGCGGCTGCTGCGCCATCTCGGCGCCGAGGTCCGCAGCTTCGACCCGACCGGCCTGCCGCTGCCCGACGGCGCCCCGGCCGATCACCCCAAGGTCGCCGAGCTGCGCGCGTTGGCGGCCTGGTCCGAGGGCATGGTCTGGTCCAGCCCCGAGCGGCACGGCGCGATGACCGGGGTGCTGAAGGCGCAGGTCGACTGGATTCCGCTGAGCCTCGGCGGCGTGCGCCCGACCCAGGGCAAGACGCTGGCGCTGATGCAGGTCTGCGGCGGCTCGCAAAGCTTCAACGCGCTGAACCAGATGCGGGTGCTGGGCCGCTGGATGCGGATGGTGACGATCCCGAACCAGTCCTCGGTCGCCAAGGCCTGGGACGAATTCGACGCCGAGGGGCGGATGAAGCCGTCGCCCTATTACAACCGCATCGTCGATGTCATGGAAGAGCTGGTGAAGTTCACCCTGATGACCCGCGGCCGGCCGGCGCTGACCGACCGCTACTCGGAACGCATCGAAACCGCCGAACAGCTGTCGCAGAGGGTCAACGCCGGCAAGGGCTAGCCCGGCGCGCGCGGCATCCGGCCCTTGGCCAATGCCGCGTGAAACGCGTCGAGCACCGCCGCTTCGCCATGGCTGCGAGCCAGCCTGCGCAGGCCGAAATGCACATGCGCGACCTCGACGTAATAGTCGATGAAGGCGTAGTTGGTGCCGGCCCCGGCCGCGGCGCCGAGGATCGGCACCGCCTGCCCCGCCAGCTTCTGGCCCAGAACGGTGGCGAACCGCGGCGCGATCCGCGCGATCAGCCGATTCACCGCGACCCCGGACAAGCCGAGCCGGGCGCCCAGGAACGCCGTATCGAGCGCCTCGTCGCCCGCCTCCGGGCCGCCGGCGCCGAACACCCGCAGGCATTCGGCGCGGGTTTCCTCGGACAGCGGGTCCTCGCCATTGGCGGCGGCGACGCCCTGCACTGCGCGGAAGATCATCATCGTCGCGACCGGCAGTTCGGCCAGCGCCGTGGCCAGCCCGCCGATGCCGCCGACCGCGCCGGAAATCGTCGCGAGGATCCGGTGAGACCGGTCGGACCCGAGCCCGGCGCCGACCCCGGTGCGCGACTGGCTGGCAAGGTCGTAGCTGCGCGCCAGCGCGGCGCGCGCCGCCTCTTCGACCCGTCCGCGCATCTGGCCCGGCATCATCCTGATGCCGCTTTCGACCCGGCTGCCGGCCATGTTGATCACCCGCATCAGCGCGCCGCCGGCGCGGCGTTGCCGCTGCGCCAGGGCGGTGATCTCGTCGCGCGCCGCGTCGTCCAGCGGGGCTGGCGGCTGCGCCGGGTTTATCTCTTTGATCGGCGGTGGGTTCATGGCTGGAAATGTGGGTTGCGCGGCGCGGTTTTCAATCCGCGTCGCGGCTCACGTCGCCGGTCAGGCCCTGCCAGGCGCCAGGCTGCAGCTCGATCCCAAGCACCCGGTCGGGATTGGTCGGCGGCGGCATCAGCACCCCGTCGAGCCGCTCGAAACCGAAGCGCCGGTAATACGGCGCGTCGCCGACAAGCAGCATCCGCGGATGGCCGGCGTCGCGGGCCCGTTCTATCACCTCGAGGATCAGCAAGCCCCCCAAGCCTTCCCCCTGCCGGGTCGGGTGCACCGCGACCGGCCCCAGCAGCAACGCCGCGGCCCCGCCGACCCGCACCGGCCAGGTCCGGATCGCGCCGGCGATCTCGCCGGCGCGGCCGCGCGCCGCAAGGCACAGCCCGCCGACCGGGGCGATCCCGTCGCGCAGCCGATACGACGACAGCGCCTCGCGACCCGGCGCGAAGCACAGGTCGTAGAGCGCCTCGACCTCGTGGCGGTCCCCGGCCACCTCCTGCGCAATCTCCGCCATCCGTCACTCCTGGCCGCGCGGCACAGCGCGCCGCCGCGACGAGGTAGCACGCGGTCCGGGCCGTGCCAAACCGCAAGCTGCGGCTCGCGGACTGGACCCGCCGGCCCGGCGGCGCTACCGCTTGGGGCTATACCGCAAGGAGGCGCCCCATGTTCTACCGCCCGGCCGAAGGCCACGGCCTGCCGCACAACCCGTTCAACGCCATCGTGACGCCGCGGCCGATCGCCTGGGTCTCGACCCGCGGCAGCGACGGCCGCGAGAACCTCGCGCCGTATTCGTTCTTCAACGCCGTCGCCTACACGCCGCCGCAGGTGATGTTCGCCTCGACCGGTGCCAAGACCGACCGCGCCTTCGCCAAGGATTCGATGTTCAACATCCGCGAAACCGGGGTGTTCTGCGTCAACATCGTCGAATACGCGGCGCGCGACGTGATGAACGTGAGCTCCGGCCCCTGGCCGGCGGACGAGGACGAATACGCCAAGGCCGGCATCGACCGCGCCCCCTGCGAGACCATCGCCTGTTCGCGGGTCGCCGCCGCGCCGGCGTCGCTGGAATGCAAGCTGGTGCGGATCGTCGATCTCGAGGGCGACAACAACCACATGGCGATCGGCGAGGTGGTCGGGGTTCACATGCGCGACGATTGCATGGTCGACGGCCGGTTCGACGTCACCCGATTCCAGCCGCTGGCCCGCCTGGGCTATCGCGACTACGCCCGCGTCACCGAACTGTTCAGCCTGTCGCGCCCGGGCGAATAGCCCGAAGTGGTAGTGCACCCCCCCGGCCGCCACATCGGGCGGCCGGGGCAGCCGGTCTCAGTGACCGCCGCCAAGCGCCCCGGCGCGGATGTCGTAATCGACCGCGATGCCGTAGCTCGGGTCCTCGTCGCTCTCCACCACCAGCTGGCCGGCGCGGCTCAGCAGCGCGTGGCAGTCATGCGACAGATGCCGCAGCACCAGCCGTTTGCCGGCCGCCTCGTAGCGCGCCGCCATGCCTTCGATCGCGGCCAGAGCCGACTGGTCGGCGACCCGGCTGTGTTCGAAGTCGACGATCACGTGATCGGGGTCGGTCTCGACCTGGAACAGCGCGGCAAAGCCGTCGGCCGAGCCGAAGAACAGCGGCCCCTGCACCTTGTAGACCTTGGCGCCGTCCTCGTCGCGGAAGGTCCGCGCGCCGATCCGGGTGGCGTTCTGCCAGGCGTAGGCCAGCGCCGAGACGATGACACCGGCGACCACCGCGGTCGCGAGGTCGGTCAGCACGGTGATCACGGTCACCAGCACGATCACAACGGCGTCGACCCGCGGCACCCGGCGCATCACCCGGAAGGTATTCCAGGCGAAGGTGCCGATCACCACCATGAACATCACCCCGACCAGCGCGGCCAGCGGGATCTGTTCGATCAGCGGCGCCGCGAACAGGATGAACGACAGCAGGAACAGCGCCGCGGCAGCCGCCGCAAGCCGGGTGCGGCCGCCCGAGGACACGTTGATCATCGACTGGCCGATCATCGCGCAGCCGCCCATGCCGCCGAACACCCCGGTCACCATGTTGGCGACGCCCTGGGCCACGCATTCCTGGCTGGCGCCGCCGCGCTTGCCGGTGATCTCGGACACCAGGTTCAGCGTCAGCAGGCTTTCGATCAGGCCGATCGCCGCGAGAATCCCGGCGTAGGGGAAGATGATCGCCAAGGTCTCGAGGTTGATGGGCACCAGCGGGATGTGGAACTCGGGCAGCCCGCCCGAGATCTGCGCCAGGTCGCCGACCCGCGGCACCGGGATGCCGAGGCCGATCACCAGCGCCGCGACGATCGCAATCGCCGCCAGCGGCGCCGGAATCGCCTTGGTGAATTTCGGCAGCAGCCAGATGATCACCATGGTCAGCACCACCAGCCCGAGCATGAACACCAGCGGCAGGCCGCTGAGATAGCCGTCAGAGGCCGGGTCGTGGAACTGCTCGAGCTGCGCGAGGCCGATCACGATGGCGAGGCCGTTGACGAAACCGAGCATCACCGGATGCGGCACCAGCCGCATGAACTTGCCAAGCTTGAAGACCCCGGCCAGCACCTGCAGGATGCCCATCAGCACCACCGTCGCGAACAGGTATTCGACGCCGTGCTCGGCGACCAGGCTGACCATCACCACCGCCAGCGCCCCGGTCGCCCCCGAGATCATCCCCGGCCGGCCGCCGATCAGCGCGGTGATCAGCCCGACGATGAAGGCGGCGTAAAGCCCGACCAGCGGATTGACCCCGGCGACGAAGGCGAAGGCCACCGCCTCTGGCACCAGCGCCAGCGCCACGGTCAGCCCCGACAGGATCTCGGTCTTGTAGGCCGGAGCCGAGCTCGGCAGCGCCGGCGCGTTCGGCGAGGAGATGGTGTCGGCCAGCATGGCAAGGGGAGAACGGCTCATCGGGTCACTTTCTCGGCAACGGACGGGTGCGGCGGTGTGGATCCGCAGGGGGATAGTCAAAAACCGCCCAGATCGAAACCCGCAATCGGCCGCGCAGCGGCGCGGCAGCGCCGATTGCGCCGCATTTTCGCCCTTTTGGTCCGTCGCGGCGCGGCATAGCTTGCGCGGTGGCGAAACCTGCGGCGAGGGCGTGCAGCATGACAACCATGATCGGAGTCATCGGCGGTTCGGGTCTCTACGAGATCGCCGGGCTCGAGGCGGCCCGCTGGACCACCGTCGACACCCCCTGGGGCCCGGCATCCGACGCGATCCTGACCGGCCGCCTCGACGGCATCGCGATGGCGTTCTTGCCGCGCCACGGCCGCGGCCACCCGCATGCCCCGTCCTCGGTACCCTACCGGGCCAATATCGACGCGCTGAAGCGGCTGGGCTGCACCGATGTCGTCGCGGTCTCGGCGGTCGGGTCGTTCCGCGACGAGATGGCGCCGGGCGATTTCGTGGTGCTCGACCAGTACATCGACCGCACCGTGTCGCGCGACGCCAGCTTCTTCGGCCCCGGCTGCGTCGCCCATGTCGGCATGGCCGACCCGGTCTGCGCCCGGCTGTCGGACGCCGCCGAAGCCGCGGCCCGCGCCGCCGGCGTCACCGTGCACCGCGGCGGCACCTACCTGGCGATGGAAGGGCCGCAGTTCTCGACCCGCGCCGAAAGCCGGCTCTACCGCGACGCCTGGGGCTGCGACGTGATCGGCATGACCGGCATGCCCGAGGCGAAACTCGCCCGCGAGGCCGAGCTGTGCTACGCGAGCGTCGCCATGGTGACGGATTACGACAGCTGGCACGACGGCCACGGCGCGGTCGACATCTCCAGCATTCTCGCGACGCTGGCCGGCAACGCCGACGCGGCGCGGGCGCTGGTCGCCGGGCTGCCGGCCCGGCTCGGGCCCGACCGCGCGCCCTGCCCGCAGGGCTGCGACCACGCGCTCGACCACGCGATTCTCACCGCGCCCGAAAACCGCGATCCGAAGCTGCTGGCCCGGCTCGACGCGGTGGCGGGCCGCCTGCTGTGATCCGCGCCATCGCACCGGTCGCGCTGACGCTGTTTCTGGCCGCGCCGGTGGCGGCGCAGGAATTCGTCACCACCGATGGCAAGTTGTCGGACAGCGACTTCTTCCGCCTGGTGACCTGTTCGGCGGCGCCCGGCGGCCCCTGCGGTGAAACCCAAGTGCGCTGGACCGACAGCCGCGCCTCCGACCTGCGGGTGGCGCTGCTGCCGGCGCCGCGCGACTACCCGGGCAGGGTCGCGGAGCGGGTGTCGCGGGCGCTCGACCGGGCGATCGAACAGATCAACGGCGCCGGATCCGCGGTGCGGATGCGCCGGGTCGGCAAGTCCGAGGCCTCGGACATCCAGCTGCACCTGGCGCCGGTGCGGTCGGGCGACCTGGTCTACGGCACCGGGGTCGACGGGCTCGACGATGAATCGATCGGCGCGGCGGTGGTGCAGGTGCGCTGGGACGGCAAGCGCAACATCACCGAGGCGGCGATCGTGATGGCCGAGGACATCCCGCGCGACGAGATCTACCCGGTGCTGCTCGAGGAGCTGACCCAGAGCCTGGGCTTTCTCACCGACATCAGAAACCCGTATTACGACTCGCTGTCGGTGTTCTCCGAGGATTCGAACAGCGTGACCAAGCTCGGGGTGCAGGACCGCATGGCGCTGCACCGACTCTACCCGCAGAACTGAGGAGCCATGATGGCCCATGTGACCGACTACATCCGCACGATCCCGGACTTCCCGCACCCCGGGATCATGTTCCGCGACGTGACCACGCTGTTCGGCGACCGCGACGGGCTGCGGCTGGCGATCGACGGGCTGGTCGCGGCCTGCGCCGGGTTGCAGATCGACGCCGTCGCCGGGCTCGAGGCGCGCGGTTTCGTCCTCGGTGGCGCGCTGGCCGACCGGCTCGGCACCGGCTTCGTGCCGATCCGCAAGAAGGGCAAGCTGCCCGGCAAGACCATCGAACAGGCCTACCAGCTCGAATACGGCAGCGCGGTGATCGAGCTGCACGAGGACGCGATAAGGCCCGGCCAGACGGTGCTGCTGGTCGACGACCTGCTGGCCACCGGCGGCACCGCCGCGGCCGGGATCAAGCTGATCGAACGGCTCGGAGCGCGCGTCGTGGGCTGCGCCTTCGTGATCGACCTCGTGGATCTCGGCGGCCGCAAGCATCTCGAAGACCTCGGTCACAAGGTCGAGGCGCTCTGCAGCTACGACGGCGCCTGACCGGCCCGACCGGCGCAGCCGCGTCTACTTTGTCCCGAAAATACGCAGGCCCGCCGGTGCCGCCGGCGCGCCGCTTGAAAGGTCAGCGCCGCAGCACCGCGCCCGGGTTCATGATGCCGCGCGGATCGAGCGCCGTCTTGATCGCGCGCATCATCGACAGCTTCACCGGGTCGCCGTAGCGCTCCAGATCGCCGACCTTCAGCCT
>JBFGEI010000093.1:0-10069 GCA_041580155.1 Limimaricola sp. | reverse complement strand
GGCGCGAGGCCATCGAAAGCGCCCGGAGCGACGAGGCGGCGCGGCTCGAGAGCCTGACCACGCGCTGGGAGTCCGAGAAGGCGCTGGTCGAGGAGATCATCGCGCTGCGCGGACGGCTGCGCGCCGCGGGCGCTCCCGTCGACGACACGGCGATCGACACCCCGGCCGACGACCTAAAGGCGCTGCGGTCCGAGCTGGCCGGCAAGGGCGCGGCCCTGGCAGAGATCCAGGGCGAGAGCCCGCTGATCCTGCCGATCGTCGACGCGCAGGCGATCGCCAGCGTCGTCGGCGACTGGACCGGCGTTCCGGTCGGCCGGATGATGCGCGACGAGATCCGCACCGTGCTCGACCTCGACCGCCAGCTGGCGCGGCGGGTGATCGGCCAGGACCATGCCATGGCGATGATCGCCAAGCGGATCCAGACCTCGCGGGCCGGGCTCGACAACCCGTCGAAGCCGATCGGGGTGTTCCTGCTGGCCGGCACCTCGGGCGTCGGCAAGACCGAGACCGCGCTGGCGCTGGCCGAAACGCTCTACGGCGGCGAACAGAACCTGATCACCATCAACATGAGCGAATACCAGGAGGCGCACACCGTGTCGTCGCTGAAAGGCGCGCCGCCGGGCTACGTCGGCTACGGCGAGGGCGGGGTGCTGACCGAGGCGGTGCGCCGCAAACCCTATTCGGTGGTGCTGCTCGACGAGGTCGAGAAGGCGCATCCCGACGTGCACGAGATCTTCTTCCAGGTGTTCGACAAGGGGGTGATGGAGGATGGCGAGGGCCGGCGGATCGATTTCCGCAACACGCTGATTTTGCTCACCTCGAACGCCGGCTCCGAGCTGATCATGGATCTGTGCGCCGACCCCGAGCTGATGCCCGAGCCCGAGGGCATCGCCAAGGCGCTGCGCGAGCCGCTGCTGAAGATCTTCCCGGCGGCGCTGCTGGGCCGGCTGGTGACGATCCCCTACTACCCGCTGACGCCCGGGATGATCGGCGAGATCACCCGGCTGCAGCTTGGCCGGATCCAGGCCCGGGTGCAGCAGCGCCACGGCGTGCCGTTCAGCTACAGCGACGCGGTGGTCGGCACCATCGTCGACCGCTGCCAGGAGCTCGAGAGCGGCGGCCGGATGATCGACGCGATCGTCACCAACACCATGCTGCCCGAGATCTCGGCGGAATTCCTGCGCCGGATGATGCAGGGCGGATCGATCAAGAAGGTCGCCGTCGACGTGGAGGATGGCACCTTCAGCTACGCGTTCGATTGACCATTCACCGCTTTGATTTCGAAGAGGGACCGTGACGATGGCAAAGACGAATACCGAAGCGCGCAAGTTCGGCGTAGCGGATCTGGTCCGCAACAAGCCGAGGACCCAGTACATCGAGATCCCGAAATACCGGGTCGATGTCGATATCGAGGTCACCACCTCCGGAAAGACCAAGGCGCCGGAGATTCCGCCGGCTCTTTTCAAGCGGTTGGAAACGGCGGCCAGGTCAGAGCTGGAACGCTACGAAAAGGTGATCTCCTCCGAGGCTGTGCTGCTGGACGCGAAGATCGCCAAGCTGATGGCTTCCCCGACGCCCGACAGCAAGATGGCGGCCGAAGCGCTTGCCCAGGGCGTCAACCAGTCGATCAAGAACGCGCTGAGGTCGGCCGAGGGCGCCGCTCAGAAGGCGATCGAGGCAAGGCTGAAGAAGGAAGCGCAGGGCGACAAGAACCTGAAGGAAGCCCGGGTGCGCACCGCCCTGAAATGGACCATCGGGGTGATTTCGCTCGCCGGCTCGGTGACCAAGCTGGTGACCAGCGCTGGGGCCGACGTGAGCTCGTATTACTCGATCGCCAAGACGCTGCATGAACTCGGGTCGGATATCGCGCAGCAGATCAAGAACGAAGAGAAGCTCCGCAAGGACCTGATCGGCGCCATCAATGCCTATCTCACGCTGCGCGAAACCTCGATCCAGCAGGCCGCGAAGCGGCACAACATGACCGATCTCTCGGGAATCGACCTGAAACAGCCGAAGAAGGCGGTCGATGCCATCGCCGCCAGGATCATGGCCGCAGGGGTCGAGGTCACCAAGGGCAAGAAGCCGAGCGCCATTGCCACGAGCTTTCTCGATTTCGCGGTCAAGAAGATCCAGGCGGGGATGAAAGACGCCGAGAAGGCCCGGACGGCCTACCGCGAACACACCACGAAAACGCGGCACAAGACCGACAAGATCTCGATCGAGGCCGGCAAGCTGCAGACGGCGATGAAGGCCGCAAAGAACCTGAAGGACGGCGTCCGGATCGGGGCCGAATGCATGACGGTCAAGCGCAACGTCACGGCGATGGCGGCCAAGCTCGAGACGCGTGAGAAATTCCTGGCCGAGATGCAGGAGTTGATGAAGGGCAACGGTCTCGAGATCGACGATCGCACCACGCTGCAGAAGATCTCGGCGATGGAGAAAACGACCGTTGCCGGTGAGGCGAAGTCGATGGTGGAGGCGATCAAGACCATCAAGGCGACGCTGGATGTCATCAAGAAGGCGGCCGCCTGATGTGCGGCGCCGCGCCAGGGTTCGGTCGTGCCGCAGCCCTGCGGCCGGTCTGCCGGAACGGCGGGCGCATCGAACCCGGGCGCGACATCCGGCAGCAATGGCCGGCCGGCATCCGCGTCGGGCCGGTCCATGGCGGCGCCGATACGCGCCCTGCGCACAGGCCCTACCGCCCCGTGGCGACGAGACCCGGTGACCCAAGCCCCTCGGATTTCCGGTGCCGTCGATGTTGACCAGGCTAGATCGATCCGAGGACCGCGCGACGGTGCAGATCGTCGGCGAAGTCACGCGGCGCGACCGCGCCCACGAGTTCATCGAGCGCGACGGCGTGCGCAACGCGATCCTCGGCGTCATCATCTTCAACGCGGTGACGCTGGGGATGACGACGTCGCGCTGGATCGATCTGCATTTCGGCGCGGTGCTGGACCGGGTCGACGACGTGGTGCTGGTGATTTTCGTCGCCGAGCCGGCCATCAAGTTCTACGCCTACCGCCTGTCGTTCTTCAGGAACCCGTGGAACGTGTTCGACCTCGTGGTGGTCGGCGTCGGCCTGCTGCCACAGACCGAAAGCCTGTCGGCGCTGCGGGCGTTGCGGGTGATCCGGGCGCTGCGGCTGCTGTCGGTGGTGCCGCAGATGCGCGCCGTGGTGCAGGCGCTGCTCGATGCGCTGCCGGGCATGGGCGCGGTGATCATCATGCTGTCGATCGTCTATTACGTCTTCGCGGTGATGGCGACGATCATGTACGGCGCGGCCTTTCCCGAATGGTTCGGCAGCCTCGGCGCGTCGCTCTATTCGCTGTTCCAGATCATGACGCTCGAGAGCTGGTCGATGGGCATCGTGCGGCCGGTGATGCAGGTGTTCCCGTATTCCTGGAGCTTCTTCGTGCCGTTCATCGTGATCACCTCGTTCTCGGTGCTGAACCTGTTCATTGGCCTGCTGGTCAACACCATGCAGGCGGCGGTCGAGGACGAGTCCGAGCAGGAGTTCGAGCGGCTGCGCCAGCTGGTGCGCGACGAGACCAACGAGGTCGACCGCCACGTGCTCGATCTACAGGCAGAGATCCGGGCGCTGCGGCGCGAGCTGCGCGGCAAGGCGGGAGGGCAGGATGATGCATGACCGGCAGCACATCGCGACCGGACGCCGCCCGGGCGGCGTTGCTGGAGGATCTGTGATGAAAGACTCGAGGATACAGGACCAGCCGCGGCCGCGGGTCACGCTGGTTTCGACCAATCAGGCCTACTGGCTCTACGAGGGCGTCGCCTATCTCGACGCGATGCTGACCGGCGAGGGCGATCTGCCGATGCCGGTCCGCTGCCTGGTGTTCAAGGACTGGAAGTCGATGCAGCGCCACCTCGGCGAGGAGATCTCGATCACCCGGTTCTGGGGCATCAACCCCGGCGTGGTGGCGCGGTTGCGCGACGCCGACCAGCTCGAGGAGATCTACCCCGACCAGTGCTGACCCACCCGGCGGCGCCGACGCGCCGCCTGCGCCCGCCCGAAGGAACCCGCGATGACCCACAACAAGATCGTCTTCGAGAACCGGCTGCTGCGGATGGAAGGCAGCTATGCCGCGCCGGACCTGTTCATCAAGTCGGCGGTGGTCCGCGAGGGTCTGAGCCGGCTGACCGAAACCACGGTCGAGTTTCTGTCGAACGACCGGGCGCTGAAGCTCGAAACCGTGGTCGGCTATGACATGCAGGTGCTGATCGAGACCCAGGAAAAGCGCCTGCGCCGGTTTCCGGGCACCTGCGTCTCCGCCGAGTATCTCGGGCTCTACCAGGGGTTCGGCCATTTCACCGCGCAGCTGCGCCCCTGGCTGTGGATGCTGACCCGCAACCGCGACAATCGGATCTTTCAGGATCGGTCGACGCCCGAGATCATCTCCGACATCCTTGCCGACAATGGCTTCAGCTCGAACCTGAAGTCGCGGCTGAGCAACGCCTACCCCAAGCGCGAGTACTGCGTGCAGTACGGCGAAAGCGACTTCGACTTCCTCGGCCGGCTGATGGAGGAGGAGGGGATCTACTACTATTTCGTCGCCGACGACGCCCGGCAGATCATGGTGCTGGCCGACGGGCTTGGCGGGCACGACCCGATAGAGGGCGGGTCGAAGGTGGCGTTCCAGTTCCGCGAGGCCAACTACCGGCGCGACGACGACCACGTCTTCGAATGGGCGGCCACCGAATACGTGACCAGCGGCAAGGTCTCGATGACCGACTACAATTTCGAAACCCCGACCGCGGCGCTGCGGGCCCGGAAGTCGCGACCGAGCGGCAAGCACCAGCACCGCGACCAGGAGATCTACCGCTACCCGGGCCATTACCGCGACCTCGGCCGCGGCACCGACCTCGCCGGTGTCCGGATGGAAGCCGAGGCGGCGCGGCACCGGCGCTGGTCCGGCGCCGGCAACCTGCGCACCCTGGCGGTCGGCGCGACCTTCACGCTCGACGGTCATCCGCGGGTCGATGACGACAGCCAGTTCCTGGTCACCGAGGCGACGCATTACCTGCAGGTCGAGACCGACTACGAGGACGCCGATACCACCGAGATGACGATCCTCGGCAACCGTCTGGCATTCGACGCCTCGAACCGCGACGCCTATCGCTGCGTGTTCGGCGTGGTGTCGCGCGACACCCAGTTCCGGGCGCCGCAGACCACGCCTTGGCCTGCGATCCCGGGCATGCAGACCGCGGTGGTCACCGGGCCGCCGGGCAAGGAGATCCACACCGACAAGCACGGGCGCATCAAGGTGCAATTCCACTGGGACCGGAAAGGCGAGGGTAGCGACAATTCATCATGCTGGGTGCGCACGGTGATGCCCTGGAGCGGCCGCGGTTGGGGCATGGTGGCGCTGCCCCGGGTCGACCAGGAGGTGGTGATCCAGTTCGAGGAGGGCGACCCGGATCGGCCGGTCTGCACCGGCATGCTTTACAACGCGGCGACGATGCCGCCGTTCACGCTGCCCGACAACATGACGCAGTCGGGGATCAGGACCAACAGCTCGGAGGGCGGCGGCGGCTTCCACGAGCTGATGTTCGAAGACAAGAAGGACGAGGAGCTGGTGCGCTTCCAGTCCGAGAAGGACTTCCAGCAGATCGTCAAGAACAACGCCGAGATCAGCATCGGGGTCGAAAAGCAGGACGGCGGCGATCTGACCCAGACGATCCACCGGCACAAGACCGAAACGCTGAAGACCGGTAACATGAGCTTCACCGTCGAGGCCGGCGACGAAAGCCGCAGCATCTCGGGCAAGCAGGCCGAAGACGTCGGCGGCAACCGCGAGACCGAGATCGGCGGCTCGGACAGTCTCGAGATCGGCGCCGGTCGCGACACCTCGGTGGCGACCTCGGACAGGCTCGAGACCGGCACCGGCATCACGCACAAGGCCGGCACCACGATCGACCTCGAGGCGGCGGCGAAGATCACCCTCAAGGTCGGCGGCAGCACGATCGAGCTGACCCCGGCGGGGGTGACGATCAAGGCGCCGATGATCCAGATCGACGGCTCGGGGATGACCGAGGTGAAGGGCGGCGGCGCGCTGATCCTCAAGGGCGGCATGACGCTGATCAACTAGGCCAGGGAGGCCCGCATGGATTTCGATCTCGACGATCTCGCCAAGATCCCGCGCCAGCCGGCGGCGCGGATGCTGGCTGCGGCCGGAACCCGGTTGCAGACGCCGCTCGCCGCGCCGGCCAGCGCGCCGGTCGAAACCGTGCTGCGCGAGCTGGCCGAGCAGGGGGCCCGGCTCGACATGCTGCGGCTGCTGTGCGTCGCGCTGCCGCGGCGCGAGGCGGTCTGGTGGGCTTGTCTGGCGGCGCGCGACATCGCCGGGCCGGGCGACCCGCCGGCGACGCCGTCGATCGCCGCCGCCGAGGCCTGGGTGTTCGGTCCAGGCGCCGACACTCGCGCGGCGGCGCAGCGGGCGATGGAGGCCGCCGACATCGACGACGACACGGTGTATTGCGCGATGGCCGCGGTCTATGGCGACGGCACCATGGGGCCGGGCGAGATGCAGGAGTTCGAGGCGCCGCCGAACGCCGTCGCCACCGCGGTGCTGTGCATGAACCTGAAATCGCTGGCCGCGGCCGCGGTGCCGGCCAAGGATCATATGGCGATGCTGATCCGCCGCGGGCTCGATATCGCGCGCGGCGGCAATGGCCGGGTCGAGACGCCGGCGACCGCCGCGGCGGGGGCGGTCTGATGCCCGGCCCGCCGATGGCCCGGCTGGGCAACCTGCACAACTGCACCATGCCGCCCGGCTTCCCGAGCCCGATCCTGCCGCCGTGTTCGGTGACGGTGATCGTCGAGAAGCGGCCGGCGGCGCGGCTCGGCGCCGATCTCACGATGACCGGGCCGTTGCCGGTGCCGCCGACCCCGCCCGCGCCGCACCCCTTCGTCAAGGGCTCGATGACGGTGCTGGTCAACGGTATGCCGGTGCTGCGGATCGGCGACACCTGCGCGCTGGGCGGCGCGATAACCCTGGGCGCGGCCACCGTGCTCACCGGCGGATAGGGAGAGCGGCGTGACGGTAACCCTGAGCTTCCAGTCCAGCGGCACGATCCCCGGCGCCGGCGCCCCGGTCGAGATGCGCGGCCCCAGCCTGACGATCGGCCGCGGCGCCGAGAACGACTTGGTGCTGCCCGACCCCGACCGGCTGATCTCCAAGCAGCATTGCGTCGTCGAGAACCACAACGGCAACCTCGTCGTGGTCGACCTGTCGACCAACGGCACCTTCCTGAACTACGGGAAGATCCCGCTTGGCCGCACCCCGACACCTCTGAACGACGGCGATGTGCTGGGTCTCGGGGGCTACGAGTTGCAGGTCTCGGTGCGCGAGGTGGAGGCAGGGCCCGGCATCGCGGCACCGCTCGACGAAGCCGCGGTGTCGCCGGGCATGGCCGACCGCGCCCCGGATGGCTGGACGATGCACGACGCGCCGGGCGAGGCGGGCGACTTTCTCGACGACCTGCTTGGCGGCCCCGGCGGCCCGACCGGCCCGCGGCAGATCGACACCGACGACCCGGTCGATGCGCTGCTGCCACCGCTGGACGACGATGGCGATCTGCTGGCGCCAAGGCCCGAGGTCGATGCCGGGATCGGCGCCAGCCAGCCGCAGCATGGCGCCGCGACACAGGATCATTTCAGCGCCGCGGCGCAGGCGCCGATGATTCCGGACGACTGGGACCTGGCCGCGCCGTCCGGCGCCGACGCAACGCCGCCGCCCGGCGCCGACGCGCCGCTGCCGCCAGCCGCCGACGATCCCTTCGCCGAGCCCGAGATCGACGCCGCGCCCGCGCCGGCGCCGGCACGCGCCACGCCGCCGCCGGTCGCGCTGGCCGAACCCGGTCCGCGGCCGATCACGCCGGACCCCGCCGCGGCCGGGACCGGTGACCAGGGGCGGGCGGCGCGGGCGTTCCTCGAAGCGCTCTGCGATGGCCAAAAGGTGCCGGCCGATGCCGATCTGTCCGACACCATGGCCCGGCTGGGCCGCGCGATGCGCGCCATGGTCACCGGGCTGCGCGAGATCCTGATGACCCGAACGTCGATCAAGAGCGAGTTCCGTATCGACCAGACGATGATCCGCAGCGGCGACAACAACCCGCTGAAGTTCTCGGTCAGCCCGGAACAGGCGATCGAGGTGCTGCTGCGCCCGTCCAGCAAGGGCTACCTGCCGGCCGATGCCGCCGCCGCCGAGGCGCTGAACGACATCAAGGCGCATGAGATCGCCATGGTCACCGGGATGGAGGCGGCGCTGAAGGGCGTGCTGAAACGGCTCGACCCGGCGGTGCTCGAGGCGCGGGTCAGCGGCGGCGGCGGGCTTTCGGGGCTGCTGAGCGGCCGCAAGGGGCGCAGTTGGGAGGCCTATCGCCAGCGCTACGCCGAGATATCGGACCAGGCCGAGACCGAGTTCAACGAGCTGTTCAGCCAGGAATTCGCCCGCGCCTATAAGCAGCAGCTCGACCGGTTGAGGTGAGACGGGCCCCGGGCGGTCCCGGGGCGTTGAAGAGGGAGTGGTAAGGGTAGTGAATGTCTTGGGATAACAAGGTTCTGTGGACCGAGGGGCTGTTCCTGCAGCCGCATCACTTTCAACAGGCGGACCGCTATTGCGAAGCGCTTGTCGCCGGGCTTGCGGGGCGCGTCGCGCCCTATGCCTGGGGGGTGTCGCAGCTCGAGATCGACGAGGCGGCGCTGAAGGTCGGCCAAGTCGCGGTGACCGCCTGCGCCGGGCTGACGCCGGATGGCGCGGTGTTCCGGGTGCCGCGCGCCGACACCCACCCACCGGCGCTCGTGGTGCCCGAGGGCATCAAGGACTGTGTCGTCTATCTCAGCGTGCCGCAGCGCCGCGAGGGCGCGGCCGAGGTCGATCTCAGCGGCGCCGAACAGTCGGCCAGCCGGTTGCGGCCGGCCGAGATCGAGGTCACCGACAGCATGGCGCAGGCCGGCAAGCCGGTGACCATCGGCGTCGGCAAGATGCGGCTGCAATTCGCGCTCGAGGTCGATGACCTGGCCGACCGGCTGCTGATCCCGATCGCCCGGGTGATCGAGGTGCGGCCCGACCGCGAGGTGGTGCTCGACAGGGGCTTCATCCCCAGCTGCACCGACATCCGCGCCGCCCCGGTGCTGCAGAGCTTCCTGCGCGAACTCGAGGGGCTGCTCGGGCACCGGATGAAGGCGCTGGCCGGGCGGCTGTCGGAATCGGGCCCGGCGAAGGGCGCCGCCGAGATCTCGGATTTCCTGCTGCTGATGACCGTCAACCGGGCGCTGCCGGTGATCCGGCACCAGCTGTGCCTCGAGAATTACCACCCGGCCCAGGCGTTCCGCGACTGCGCTGCGCTGGCCGGCGAGCTGGCGACCTTCATGACCCCCGAGAAGCACCCGCCGGAGTTTCCGCCGTATCGTCATGACCGGCTGACCCAGAGCTTCGCACCGCTGATCCGGGCGCTGCGTCAGTATCTCAGCGCCGTGCTGGAACAGACCGCGACGCCGATCCCGCTGGAAGAACGCAAATACGGCATCAGCGTCGGCATCATCGCCGACCGCAAGCTGGTGACCGGCGCCGGCTTCGTGCTGGCCGCCGACGCCGACATCCCGGCCGAGGAGCTGCGTCGGCACTTCGCCGGCCAGGTCAAGATCGGCCCGGTCGAGGAAATCCGCCAGCTGGTCAACTCGGCGCTGCCGGGGATCGGTCTGCGGCCCCTGCCGGTGGCGCCGCGGCAGATCCCGTACCACGCCGGCGTGGTGTATTTCGAGCTTGATCCCGACAGCGCGCATTGGGGCCGGATGACGACCTCGGGCGGCATCGCGGTGCATGTGTCCGGCGCCTATCCCGGGCTGAAGATGGAGCTTTGGGCAATTCGACACGGTTAGACCGGCAAGCGAGGTGGCCATGGCCAGCAACGACCCCTTTTCGGAACCCGACGATACCGACCGGACGGTGATCCGGCCCAACCCGGGCGGGCGCCGCAAGCCGGCAGCGCCGGACCCGGTCGCCGCGCCGGTGCCGCGGCCGGACCAGTGCTCGACGTACCACTCCTCGAG
>JBFGEI010000092.1:0-10089 GCA_041580155.1 Limimaricola sp. | reverse complement strand
GTCGCCGAAACCGCGGATCCAGCCCGGTCCCGAGGTCGAGCTCTAGTCGCGGATCTTCACCGTCGGCGCGGCATCGAGCGACGCCGCCAGCGAGTTGAACCGCTGTTCGGCGACCTCGCCGAACAGGGATTTGGCGCGCGGGTCCAGCTCGATCACCAGGGTGCGGTCGGCGGCGTTCCAGGCCAGCGATCCCGGCGCCGCGTCGGCCCCGAGCCAGAGCATCGCGCCCAGCCGCATCGCCTTGCCCAGCACCTCGGCCTCGCGCTGGTCTTCGTCGTTGACCAGCTCGAACAGCGGCGCGTGGCGCGAGCCTTCGCGCTTGTTGGAATAGCGGTGCATCAGCGCGAGCCCGAGAAACACCCTCTCGGAGTGCTTCAGCCCGCCCAAGTTGGCGCGGGTCGCATTATCGAAGCAGACCTCGGGGCGGTAGTCGGGATGGGCGCGCCAGCTGACGTCATGCAGCAGGCAGGCGGCCTGGATGATCCGCTTGCGCTGCCAGTCGGCATGCGCGAACAGCGGCTGCACGAAATCATACAGCACCGGGCCGAAGCCGGGCAGCCGGGCGTCCTTGGCCTCGGCAAAGCGGCAGGCCTCGATCAGCGGGTCGCGATCGCGCAGCTTGTCTGGCATCTGTTCATAAAGCATGCCCTCGCGGATGCCGTAGGACGAGATCGCGATGTCCTTGGGCTTGAACACCTTCACCAGCCGGTCGAGCACGCGGATCGCCAGCGGCACCAGCGCCATCCGGTCCGACGACACCCCGGCGCGCGACCGCAGCTGCTCGGGGTCTTCGGATTCGATGTAGGCGCGGGTTTCGGTGACCGCCTCGGCGGTCATCCGGTATTCGTGCAGCACCGTCAGCGGGTAGTCGCGCCGGGTCATGTCGCAGCGCGCGATCGCCCGCCACGACCCGCCGACCAGGAACAGCCGCATGTTGGTTTCGCCCTGCATCTCGGTGTGCAGCCGGTCGATGGTGTCGTCGATGTAGCGGTCGAGCGCCTTGTCGCCGCCCTTGATCTCGCGCAGCTTCAGCGGCCCCAGCGCCGAGGTCAGCCGCCGCCCGACCGCGCCGTCGGCCAGATCGGCGAGCTCCATCGACGAGCCGCCGATGTCGCAGACCAGCCCGTAGGAGCCGGGCCAGCCCAGCAGCACGCCCTGCGCCGACAGCCGCGCTTCCTCTTCGCCGGGAATGACATGCACCGTCATTCCGGTCTCGCGCTTCACCTCGTCGCAGAAGTCCGGCCCGTCCTCGGCCTCGCGCACCGCCGCGGTGGCGACCGCGGTCAGCGGGCTGATCCCCATGCCGTCGGCCAGCGTGGCAAAGCGTTTCAGCGCGTTCAGCGCCCGGACCCGGCCTTCGGGGCTGAGCTTGCCGGTTTCCGACAGCCCGGCGCCCAGCGCGCACATGATCTTTTCGTTGTAGAAATAGGCCGGGCTTCGCGCCGCGCCGTCGAACACCACCAGCCGGACCGAGTTCGAGCCGACGTCGACCACGCCGACCCGGCTCAGGGCGCGGATATTGGCGTCGTTGAACAGCGGTCGGCCGAAAGGCCCCCAGTCGCCGCGTTGCGCGTCGCTCTGATCGTTCATGAAGCCCCCATTGGTCCTGCCGCAGGATGTGGCGCGGCAGGGGGATGTGTCAATTAGGGGTCATGCCGGGCAAGGCTGACTCTGCGTCAGTCACCGGAAATCGCAGGCTAATTTTTGACCGTTTCAATCGTGGGTATGCGTCAGCTGAGGCACGTCTCCCGCTCCGGCGGAACCGCGCCCCGACAGCGACGGGTTTTCCATGAAGAACCGGTGGCAGGAAAACGCGCGGCCATCCTCGGGCAGATCGGCCCGGCTGAACCGCCCGTCCGGCCCCATCACCCAGCTTTGCGCCACGTCGGCGAGGTTGGCGGCCATGATCTGGTCCATGATCTGCGCCTTGACCGTGGGGTTGGTGATCTCGGCCAGGGTTTCGACCCGGCGGGTCAGGTTGCGGCCCATCCAGTCGGCCGAGGACATGAACACCCGCGCCTTCTTGGCCGGCAGCCCGCGGCCGTTGCCGAAGCAGACGATCCGGCTGTGTTCGAGAAACCGGCCGACGATCGACTTGACCCGGATGTTCTCGCTCAGCCCGGCGATGCCGGGGCGCAGCCCGCAGATGCCGCGGATCACCAGGCTGATCTTCACCCCGGCCTGGCTGGCGGCATAGAGCGCGTCGATCACGTCGGCCTCGACGATCGAATTCATCTTGGCCCAGATCTCGGCCGGGCGGCCGGCGCGGGCGTGCTCCGCCTCGGCGGCGATCATCTCGAGCAGCCGGGTCTTCAGCGTCAGCGGCGAGATCGCGAGGTTCTCGAGCCCCACCGGTTCGGCCGAACCGCCGATGTAGTTGAACACCTTGGTGGCGTCGCGCCCCAGCGCCGCGTCGCAGGTGAAGAACGACAGGTCGGTGTAGATCCGCGCGGTGATCGGGTGATAGTTGCCGGTGCCGAAATGGGTGTAGGTCACCAGCGCATCGCCCTCGCGCCGGACCACGGTGCTGATCTTGGCGTGGGTCTTGTACTGGGTGAAACCGTAGACCACATGGGCGCCCGCGCGCTCCAGCCGGCGGCTCTGGCGGATGTTGGCGGCCTCGTCGAACCGGGCCTTCAGCTCGACCAGCGCGGTGACCGACTTGCCGTCCTCGGCGGCCTCGCAGAGCGCCTCGACAATCGGCGAATTGCGCGAGGTGCGGTACAGCGTCTGCTTGATCGCCACCACGTTGGGATCGGTCGCGGCCTGCTGCAGGAAGCGGTTGACCATGTCGAAGGTCTCGTAGGGGTGGTGCAGCAGCATGTCCTTCTGCCGGATCGCCGCGAACATGTCGCCGTCGTGGTCCTGCACCCGTTCGGGCACCCGCGGCGTGAACGGCGGCCACAGCAGGTCGGGCCGGGCGTCGGTCACCAGCTCGCTCAGGTCGCCGATGCCGATCAGCCCCTCGACCTCCATCACCTCGGCGTCGCGGATATGCAGCTCTTCCATGATCGTCGATTTCAGCGCCGCCGGGGCGTTGGCCGACAGCTTCATCCGCACCACCTCGCCGCGGCGGCGACGCTTCAGGGCCACCTCGAACTCGCGCACCAGGTCCTCGGCCTCTTCCTCGACCTCGAGATCGCTGTCGCGCAGCACCCGGAAGGTGCAGTGGCCCTTCATCTTGTAGCCTGGAAACAGCTGGTCGAGATGCAGCAGCAGCAGCTCTTCGAGCGGCAGGAACCGCTGCCCGGTCTCGCTCGGCAGCGCGATGAAGCGGTCGATCTGCGGCGGCACCGGCAGCAGTGCCCGCAGCGGCTTCTTGTCCGAGTTGCGCTCCAGCGCCAGCGCCAGCGCCAGGCCTTCGTTGGGGATGAACGGGAACGGGTGCGCCGGGTCGATCGCCAGCGGCGACAGCACCGGGAACACCCGGTTCAGGAAGGCGTCGGCCAGGAAGTCGCGGTCGCCTTCGGTGACGTCCTTGCGCGACAGCAGCACCATGTCCTGCGCCGCCATGTCCTGGGCCAGGGTGATGAACACCATCTGCTGCCGCCGCATCAGCTCGCGCGCCTCGATGTCGATCTGGCGCAGCTGTTCCTGCGGCGTCAGCCCGTCGGCCGCCGGCGTGGTGTTGCCGGCGGTGGCAAGCTCGCGCAGGCCGGCGACGCGGACGGTGTAGAATTCGTCCAGGTTGGTCGCCGAGATCGACAGGAAGCGCAGCCGCTCGAGCAGCGGCACCCGCGGGTTCTCGGCTTCCTCGAGCACCCTGAAGTTGAAGCTCAGCCAGCTCAGCTCGCGGTTCACGAAGCGCGCCGGCCCGCTCAGATCGGCGTCGAGCACCACCGGATCGGGGAATGGCGCGGCGAGGAAATCGGCTTGGGTGGTCGGGGTCTTCTGGCGCATCTGGGGCTTGTCCGACTTGCGGTTTCCCACACTATCGCGCCGGGGCGACGCCATTGTCCAGCCAAGCGGCGCCCGGTGCGTCGTCATCACCCAGGGCGCGGCGCGCGAGGCTGCGGGTCACCGGCCGGCCCTCGGCCAGCGCCATCCGGTCGAGCCGGTCGATCACCGCCGCGGCGGCGGCGAAGCTGCGGGTGATCCGCGCCGTCAGATAGGGAATCACGTCGGCCGCCGGCACCAGCTGGCGGTCGGCGAAGTGCTTGGCCAGCACCGCCGCCAGCAGCCGGTCGTCGGGGTCGTCGATCCGCGCCACCGAGGTGGCCTGCATCCGGCTGGCCAGGTCGGGCAGGGCGATGTCCCAGCGCGCCGGCGGCCTGTCGGCGGTCAGCAGCAGCATGCCGCCCGATTGCGCCAGCCGGTTGTGCAGGTGGAACAGCGCCTCTTCGGCGCTGCGCGGCAGCCGTTGCGCGTCCTCGATGATCAGCGCCGCGCCGGGCGCCGGTGGCGGCAGGCTGGGCCCGAGTTCGCGGGCGTGCAGGATCATCGCGTCGGTCAGCGCCTGCCAGACCCGGGCGAGATGGCTCTTGCCGCTGCCCGGCGCGCCGATCAGCGCCAGCTTGCGGTCCGGCCAGCCGCGGTCGCCGACCACCATGGCATGCGCGGCGGCGTTGGCGTCCGACACGATGTAATCCTCGGGGCCGAGCGCGATCTGCCGCGGCAGGTCGAAGCTCAGTTGCCGGGCCATGCAGAATCCTGCGGACCGGCGATTTCGCCGGTCGGGGGCTGCGCCGCGGTGCCGCGATAGAGCGCGCTGTCCTGGTAGCGGCCGATCGCGAAGCGGGTCAGCACCCCGAGGACGGCGGCGATCGGCACCGCCGCCAGCATGCCCACGAAGCCGAACAGAGTGCCGAACACCGACAGCGCGAACAGCAGCCATACCGGGTGCAGACCGACCGAGCCGCCGACCAGCCGCGGCGTCAGGATGTTGCCCTCGATCATCTGGCCCAGCACGAAGATCCCGGCGACCGCGCCGATCCAGATCCAGTCGCCCCAGAACTGGAACAGCGCCAGCCCGATCGCCAGCGCGCCGCCGACCAGCGCGCCGACGTAGGGAATGAAGGTGACCAGCCCGGCCAGCGCGCCGACCACGAGCCCGAAGTTCAGCCCGACCAGCATCAGCCCGACCGCGTAGTAGGTGCCGAGGATCAGGCAGACCAACCCCTGGCCGCGGATGAACGAGGCCAGCGTCAGGTCGATCTCGCGCGCCAGCTTGCGGATCGTCGGCGCGTGTTCGCGCGGCAGCAGCTCGTCGACCCTGGCAACCATCCGGTCCCAGTCGATCAGCAGGTAGACCGCGACCACCGGCACCACCACCACCAGCACCAGGATGTTGATGACGCCCATCGCCGAAGTCAGCAGACCGTTCAGGATCTCGCCGCCGCGGGCCTGGATCGCGGCGCCGAGGCTGTCGAGCTGGCTGCGGATCGTGCTGCTTTCGTCCATCAGGTCGGGAAACCTCGTGGCGAGCCAGTCGCGCAGCCGGCCGAACAGCTGCGGCGCGGTGTCGACCAGCTGGCCGGTCTGGCGCACCAGCGTCGGGATCACCAGCAGGAAGGCCAGCACGAAGATCAGCACCGCGACCAGGGTGATCGCCGCCACCGCCATCGCCCGGCTCAGCCCGAGCCGCTCCAGCCGGTCGGCCACCGGGTCGAGCAGATAGGCCAGCGCGCCGCCGACGAGGAACGGCATGATCACGTCGCCAAGCAGCCACAGCAGCACGAAAACCACTACGGCGATGATGGCCCAGATCCGCGCCTGTTGTGCAACCGGTAGTGTCACGGGGGTATCCTTTCGCAGACGCCTCCTATGTCGCCGCTGCACCGGCGCGGCGCAAGGCTTTTGGCCGGCCGTCGGCGCCCGCGCGGCGCCGCTCCGGACGGATGCCGCGTCGTGGCGTCAAAGCCCAGCGCGGGCAGGGGCCGTCGCGCCGCGGATTGCCCGGCTTGTCAGGTGGGCGCGTCTGTCCTAGAGGGGTTTTCATTGCCCGCCCTTCAAGGACCTATTCCATGCGCCTGTCCCGCTACTTCCTTCCCGTGCTGAAGGAGACGCCCGCCGAGGCGCAGATCGTAAGCCATCGCTACATGCTGCGCGCCGGTCTCATCAAGCAGGCCGCGGCCGGAATCTATTCCTGGCTGCCGCTGGGTCTGCGGGTGCTGCGCAACATCGAACGCATCGTCGACGAAGAGCAGCAGCTGGCCGGGCATATCCCGCTGCTGATGCCGACGCTGCAATCGGCCGACCTGTGGCGCGAAAGCGGGCGCTACGACGTCTATGGCGACGAGATGCTGCGGATCAAGGACCGGCAGGGCCGCGACCTGCTGTACGGGCCGACCAACGAGGAGATGATCACCGACATCTTCCGCAGCTACGTCAGCAGCTACCGCGACCTGCCGCTGACGCTGTACCACATCCAGTGGAAATTCCGCGACGAGATGCGTCCGCGCTTCGGCGTGATGCGCGGCCGCGAGTTCCTGATGAAGGACGGCTACAGCTTCGATGTCGACCGCGACAGCGCGCTGGTGGCCTACGACCGGCACATGGTCAGCTACCTGCGCACCTACGAGCGCATCGGTCTCCAGGCGATCCCGATGCGCGCCGATTCCGGCCCGATCGGCGGCGAATACACCCACGAGTTCCTGGTTCTGGCCGAGACCGGCGAGAGCGAGGTGTTCTACGACAGCGCGATCCTCGACCTGAAGCTGGCCGACCGCCCGGTGAACTACGCCGACACCGACCAGCTGAAGTCGATCGTCGCCGAATGGACCGCGCCCTACGCCCGCACCGACGAAACCCACGACGCGGCGTTGTTCGCCAACGTGCCGTCGGACCGGCAGCGCAGCTCGCGCGGGATCGAGGTCGGCCAGATCTTCTACTTCGGCACCAAGTATTCCGAAGCGATGAACGCGATGGTCACCAATTCGGAAGGCAAGCGGGTCCCGGCCGAGATGGGCAGCCACGGCATCGGCGTCAGCCGGCTGCTCGGCGCGATCATCGAAGCCAACCACGACGACAAGGGCATCATCTGGCCCGAGGGCGTGACCCCGTTCCATTGCGGCATCGTCAACCTGCGCCAGGGCGACATCGAAACCGACGCCGCCTGCGTCGCGCTGCACGACGGGCTGGTGGCGCTGGGTCTCGACCCGCTCTACGACGACCGCGACGAACGCGCCGGTGCCAAGTTCGCGACGATGGACCTGATCGGCCTGCCGTGGCGGATCACCGTCGGCCCGAAGGGGCTGAAGAACGGCGTGGTCGAGCTGACCTCGCGCCGCACCGGCGAAACCGAAGAGCTGCCGCCCGAGCAGGCGGTGGAGCGGATCGCGCGGATCTACGCCGGCCTCTGAGCGCCGCGCCGCCGCCCGGCCCGTGCAACGCGGCCGGGCGGTCAGCCGTCGGTGTGGTCGTGCAGCAGCACCACCGCGCCGCGCTTGCGGCCGGTCGCGACCCGGTCGTAGGCCGCGGCGATCCGGGCCAGCGGGTAGCGGCTGTCGATCAGCGGTCGCAGCGCGCCGGTCTCGACCAGCTCGGCGATCCGCGCCATGTCGGCCGCGGTCTCACTGGCAACACCGCCGATCGCCCGCCGGCCGCCGCCGCGTAGCAGCGGCGCCGCAAGCATCTGCGACAGGCCCGAATAGACCAGCAGCAGCCTTCCGCCGGGCGCCAGCGCCGCCATGCGCTGGCCAAGCGGTGCACGGCCGATGCAGTCGAGGATCACGTCGAACCGGTCCGGCTTGGCGAAGGGGTCGGCCTCGTCATGCGCGATCACCGCCTGCGCACCGAGATCGCGGACCAGATCGGCATTCACCGCCGAGCACACCGCGGTGACATACGCGCCCATCCAGCGGCCGATCTGCAGCGCCGCGGCGCCGACCGCGCCGGAGGCGCCGACCACGCAGAGCGTTTCGCCCGACCGCAGCCTGGCCTTGTCGCGCAGGAACTGCAGCGCCGTGGTGGCGCCGAACGGCAGCGCTGCGGCCTCGGGGTAGCTCAGCACATGCGGCATCGGCGCCAGCGCGCCGGTTTCCGGCAGCACGATGTATTCGGCATGCGCGCCCATCTTCATGCCGGTGCTGCCGAACACCGCGTCGCCCTCGGCATAGCTTGTGGCGCCGGCGCCGGTGGCGTCGATCACCCCGGCGAATTCGGTCCCCAGCACCGGCTGTCGCGGCCCCGACCAGCCGAACACCGCGCGGGTGATCGGCCCGAAACCGGCGGGCACGCTCAGGCTGCGGATCCGCCAGTCGCCCGAGGTCACGGTGCCGGCCAGCAGCCGCACCCGGACCTCGCCGGGACCCGGCTCGGGGCGGTCCCGCTCCACGACTTCAAGATGTTCGGTGCCGCCATAGGCGCGGCAGATCACGGCGCGCATCGGCGGCTCCTCCCCCGCGGCGATGCTGCGTCAGCCCGCGACGTGCCGTCAAGCACGCACACCCCCGCGTGAGCCGGCGCCGGCGCCGCTTGACCCGGCCCGGCGCCGCCCCCAAGGTCCGCGCGACTTTGACGGAGCCCTTCATGGCCAATCGCACAGCCCCCTTCGCCGCCTTCGAATGGATGATCGCCTGGCGCTACATCCGCGCCCGCCGCGCCGAAGGCGGGGTCAGCGTGATGACCTGGATCAGCCTGATCGGGGTGACGCTGGCGGTGTTCGCGCTGATCGCCACCCTGGCGGTGCGGGCCGGCTTCCGGGCCGAGTTCATCGACACCATCCTTGGCGCCAACGCGCATGTCACGGTCTACCAGGATTCGCCGGTCGGCGAGACCGGGCTGACCCGCCGGGTGATCCCCGACTACCAGGCGCTGAGCGAAAGTCTGACGCAGATCGACGGCGTGACCCGCGCCGCGCCGCTGGTGCGCGGCCAGGTGATGGCCAACGCCGGCAACAACAACACCGGGATCGAGGTCTACGGCATCGCCGCCGAGGATCTGGCCACGATCCCGCGGATCGCCGATCCCGAGACCGGGCAGGGCGACCTTGCCCGGTTCGACGACGGCATCGCGCTCGGGTCGGGCGTGGCGCGCGAACTCGGCGTCGGGCTGGGCGACCGGGTGCGGATCATCTCGCCCAACGGCGCGCGCACCGCGATGGGCACCAGCCCGCGGGTCTCGGCCTACGAGATCACCTACATCTTCACCGCCGGGCGCTACGACATCGACCGCACCCGCGCCTACCTGCCGCTGGCCGAGGCGCAGCTGTTCTTCAACCGCGACGGCGTCGCCGACGAGATCGAGGTGATGGTCGCCGACCCCGACAACGTCGACGCGCTGATCCCCGCCATCGTCGAGGCCGCCGGCCCGACCTCGCTGGTCTGGACCTGGCGCGACAGCGCCGGGGCGTTCCTGCGGGCGCTGACCGTCGAGGACAACGTGATGTTCGTGATCCTGTCGATCCTTGTGCTGATCGCGTCGATGAACATCATCTCGGGGTTGATCATGCTGGTGAAGAACAAGGGCCGCGACATCGGCATCCTGCGCACCATGGGGCTGACCGAAGGGTCGATCCTGCGGGTGTTCTTCATCTGCGGCGCCGGCATCGGCACGCTGGGCACGATCCTCGGCGTGGCGCTGGGCTGCGCCTTCGCGCTGTGGATCGACCCGATCTTCTCCTTCGTGAACTACGTCGCCGGAGGCGGCGTCTGGGACCCGTCGATCCGCGGCATCTACGCGCTGCCCGCGAAGCTCGAGATCGGCGACGTGCTCGCCGCGGTGTCGCTGTCGCTGACCCTGTCCTGGGTCGTCACGCTGTTTCCGGCCCGCCGCGCGGCGCGGATGAACCCCGTCGAGGCGCTGCGCTATGAGTGATCCGATCCTGAAGCTGACCGGGCTGAGCAAGACCTACAACAAGGGCAAGCCCTCCGAGGTGCAGGTGCTGCGCGGCGCCGACCTGGTGCTGCAGCCGGGCGAAGTCGTGGCCCTCGTCGCGCCCTCGGGCGCGGGCAAGTCGACGCTGCTGCACATCGCAGGGCTGCTCGACACCCCCGATCACGGCCATGTCGAGATCGCCGGGCAGGAGATGACCAGGCTGTCGGACCGCAAGCGCACGCTGGCGCGGCGCGCCGATGTCGGCTTCATCTACCAGTTCCACCACCTGTTGCCCGAGTTCACCGCGCTCGAGAACATCGTGCTGCCGCAGCT
>JBFGEI010000091.1:0-10195 GCA_041580155.1 Limimaricola sp. | reverse complement strand
GCAAAGCCGGTCTGGTAGATGAACTGGATGATGAAGGTGGTGGCCGACCCCGGACCGCCGCCGGTGAAGGCGAAGACCTCGTCGAAAGTCTGCACGCCCTTGATCAGCGCAAGCACCAGAACCACCAGCATCGTCGGCGCCAGCAGCGGCAGGGTGATCTTGCGGAAGGTGCGCCAGGGGCTGGCGCGGTCCATCAACGCTGCCTCGTAGACGTCGCGCGGGATCGCCTGCAGACCCGCCAGCAGGATCAGCGTGTAAAAGCCCATATGCGCCCAGACCGTCAGGAACACGGTCCAGCCGAAGGCCCAGGACCGGTCCAGCAGCCAGTTGAAGCCGTCGAGCCCGACCGCCTCGAGCCCGGCGTTCAGCACGCCGTTGCGCTGCAGGATCCATTTCCAGATCAGCGCCACAACGACCGGCGACAGCAGCACCGGGAAGAAGAACACGCTGCGAAAGAAGCCGCGCGCCCGGATGTCGCGGTTCAGGATGATCGCGGTCAGCAGCGCGAAGCCGACCATGATGATCACCTGCAGGCTGACGAACCACAGCGTGTTCCACACCGCGCGCCAGAACAGGTCCTTTTCGCAGCTGTTGGGATCGAGGTAGTTGGCGCAGGCCCCGAGCGACTGGAAGTTGTCGGCGCCGACATAGCCGCGGTCCTGCAGCAGGATGTTGTCGCCGCCGGTCAGCGCATAGACGAAGTTCAGGATCAGCGGCAGGAAGGCGAACAGCCCGAACAGCAGCAGGTTGGGCAGCAGGAAAAGCCAGGGCAGCCGGCCGAGGCCGAGCTTGCGCTGCAGAAAGCTCATCGGAATGTCGACGATCCGCATGACCGGAGCGATGATCGCAAGCATCGGGTCTCCTCCCGCTGTCGCGCGAGGCGCAGGACCGGGAATCCGGCCCTGCGCCCGGCGTCGCTACTTCATTTCGGCCAGCGCGGCGGCGAGATCGGCCTTGGAGCGTTCGTTCGACTCCTCGACCGACAGCTCTCCAACGATGGCCTGGGTGACCCGCTGCACGGTGATGCCGTACATCGCGCGGTTGCCCATGTAGCCCTGGTAGGCATAGGCGATCGGCGAGATCGACGGCACCTGCGCCGCCCAGGCGTTCAGCGCCTCGGCAGCAGCCGGCGAGGTGTCGGTGTACTCCACGCCCTCGGCGGCCACGGCGATATGCGCCGGGATGTTGCGCGACCGTGCCGACAACTCGGCGTAGACGTCTTTCTGCGCCAGGAAATCGAGCACCTTGGCGACGGCCTCGGGGTGTTCGGTGTCCGAGAAGCCGACCACGCCCGCGCCACCCGGCATCCCGGTGCAACCGGCGGTGCCGCAGGGCGATCCGACCACTTCCCAGTCGAAGAAATCGCCGATCTCGGTGTCGAAGCGCGACACCTGCCAGCTGCCGGAATAGTAGTAGACCAGCTCGCCATTGACGAATTCCTGCGCCGCGTCGCGGTAGGTGCTGCCGCCCTGGCCGGCCCAGACGTCGCGCACCATGGTGCCGTCCTCGTGCCAGTCGACGAACTGCTGCACGAAGGCGGTGTAACCGTCGTCGACCAGGATCGGTTCACCGGCCTCGTCGAACAGCTTGGCGCCGTAGGAGATCGCCGGGCCGGCGATGCGGTGGCCCGAACGGTCCATCGCCATCGGGAACGGCGTGTCGGTCGCTTCGGCCACGGCGCGCGAGGCTTCGGCCCACTGTTCCCAGGTGGCGTCCTTGCCCGGCACTTCGACCCCGGCCTGATCGAACAGGGTGCGGTTGATGTAGCCGCCGGTGATCGTCAGCTGCGAATGCATGCCGTAGATGCCGTCGTCATCGGGGCCGCCGCGATACCAGTCCAGCGTGTCGCCGAAGCTGGCTTCCCAGTAGTCGCGATCGACGTGGGGCGCGATGTCGAGGTAATATTTGTGCAGCCCGCCGAGGTCGGTGACCTTGGCGATGTCCGGCCCGGTTCCGGCGGCCAGCTGCACCGGCAGGTTCTCGAGGATCGACTGGTACGGCACGATGTCCATCGCCACCGTGATGCCGTCGTTCTCGGATTCGAAGCGGTTCAGCAGGTCGTCCATCACCTCGCATTCGTTGCCGTCCGAGCTGCACATGAAGCGCAGTTCCTGCGCGCTGGCCGACATCGCGCCGGCCGCAACCACCGCGGCAAGCGCCGTCGTCGCGAGATATCTTGTCGTCATTGATCGTCCTCCCAGTTGATCCACTTGTTTATTCCGCCGGCTCCGTGGCCGCCGGTACCGGTCCCCACCCTGCGTACAGCGGGTGGGTTTTTCCGATCGGCATCGCGATACTGCCCCGGCTTCGCGCCGCGTGGTAGATGGCAGTGACAAGTTCGATCGAACGGCGCCCGTCCGCCAGCGTCACCTCGCGGCCGGGCCGGCCGTCCAGCGCCTCGGCCACCGCTTCGAAGAACCCCGCGAAGCCTGATTTCACAGGCCCCAGACGCTCCAGCACCGCGTCGATCTGTCCTTGGGTCACCGGCGCGCGGGCGGTGAAGCTCCAGGCGTCCTCGACCGGCGCATAGGGCGCGGTGCCGCTTTCGGCGGTGAAACCCTCGAAACACAGCCGCAGCCGGGTGGTATCGCCCGACGCACCCAGCGTGATCGAGCTGGTCGCCACCGCGCCGCTTTCCAGCGCCATCAGAATCGCGGCGCAATCCTCGGTCTCGATCGGGTTGACCCGGGTCGCGGTGACCGCCGAAAGCGAAGCGATCGGCCCCATGAAATGCGCCAGCAGGTCGTGGTTGTGGATCGCGTGGCCCAGCACGGCGCCGCCGGATTCGCCGGCCCAGGTGCCGCGCCAAGGCACCGCGTAATAATCGGCGCCGCGGTTCCAATGCGTCTCGAGGCTGGCGGCATAGGGCTTGCCGCCCAGACCCGCTGCCAGCAGCGCCTCGATCTGCGACGTGGCGCGGCCGTAGCGATACTGGAACACCGGGAACACCTGGCGGCCGGCGGCCGCGGCCGCCTCGGCCAGCGCGTCGGCGTCGGCCAGCGACCGCACCAACGGCTTTTCGCAGACCACGTGCTTGCCGGCCTTCAGCGCCGCCATGGTGATCGGGAAATGCAGATGCGGCGGCAGGCAGACGTCGACCAGGTCGATCCGGTCGTCGGCCAGCACCGCGTCGATGTCGGTCAGGATCTCGATCCCGGCGTCCCCGGCGACGGCGCGCGCCTTGTCCGGGTCGAGATCGCAGATCACCCGCACGTTGAAGCGGTCGGGCAGCGACCGATAGCCCGCCAGGTGCTGCGCGCCGATGCCCGCGCCGAGGATCGCGACGCCGATCATCGCTGCCGCCCCTCGGCCATCGCCTGCGCGGTCAGCGCCAGCTGCATCACGGTGAAAGCATGCGACTGCGGCATCGCGGTTTCGGTGCGGTTCATCACATCGGCGGACAGCGCCGCGAAATACGGCAGCCCGGCATCGGCGCAGGCGATCTTCTCGCAGCGGCTGCCGTTGACCAGGATCAGGTGATCGGTCCCCTCGGCGCCGCCGACGTCGACGTACTTCCGCAACTCGATATAGCCTTCCGTCCCGAGAATCGTCAGCCGCCCGTCGCCCCATGTCGGCAAGCCGTCGGGCGTGAACCAGTCGACCCGGACATAGCCGTGGCCGCGGTCGCTGCGCAAAGTCAATTCGCCGAAATCCTGCAGACCCTCGTCCTGCGGGTTCGCATAATTCGCCACCGTCGCCATCGTCACCTCGGCGCTGTCCGACCCGGTGAAGAACAGGAACTGGTCGATCTGGTGGCTGGCGATATCGGTCAGGATGCCGCCATAGGCGTCGCGGTCGAAGAACCAGTCGGGCCGGCTGGCCCGGTTCAGCCGGTGCGGCCCGAGGCCGACGGTCTGGACCACCTTGCCGATCGCGCCGTCGCGCACCAACTCGGCGGCGCGGGTGACCGCGGGCACCTCGAAGCGCTCGGAAAAGTCGATCGACCAGATCCGCCCGGTGCGGGCGACGGTCTCGCGGATCGCGTCGAGCTGCGCCAGAGAGGTGCAGCCGGGCTTGTCGACCATCACGTCCTTGCCCGCCTCCATCGCCGCGATCGCCAGCGCCGCGCGGTCGCGCGGGATCGCCGAGATCAGAACCAGGTCGACATCCTCGAGCGCCAGCACCGCGTCGACGCTTGCCAGCCGCGGCACTTCGGGAAACCGCTTCTGGAACCCGTCGAGCGGTTCCGGCGCCCCGTCGGTCCACCAGCCGACGAACTCGGCCCCCGCCGCCTGCATGTTGGCGGCCATGCCGAAGATGTGCCGGTGATCGATGCCGAGCGCTGCGAACCTGAGCTGTCGCGTCATGCCTTGTCTGCCTTCCTGCTGGTCACGTCGGTCGTGCACCCCTCGCGCGCCGAGCGCGTGATGGCGTCGATCAGATCGTGCGATGCCAATGCGTCTTGTCCTGTCGCCACCGGATCGCGGCCTTCGGCGACGGCGGTGACGAAATCCTCGATGATCCCCTGGTGCCATTCATGGGTGAAGGCCATCGGGTCGGCACCGCCCCCGGTCGCGGCGCTGTCGCCGAAGCGTTCGGTCTCGCCGCTGCGCCAGTCGACGGTCAGCACCCCGGCGCACAGCCGCAGGCTGGCGTTGTCGAAGTGCAGCGTGATCGCCTCCGCCGCGCCGGGAAAGCTGGCGGTGCTGGCGATCAAGCTGCCGACCGCGCCGTTTTGGAAGCGCAGCCCGGCGGTGGCGAAATCCTCGCTCTCCATCCGGTGGAACCGGGTGGTGGCGCAGAGCGCCTGCACCGAGGCGACCGGGCCGGAAAGGCTGAGCGCCAGGTCGATGCTGTGGATCGCCTGCGAGATCAGCACCCCGCCGCCGTCGCGGTCGTAGCTGCCGCGCCCGGGTTCGTCGTAATAGGACTGGTTGCGCCACCAAGGCACCTCGATCTGCGCCAGACCGAGCGCCCCGAGCCTGCCGGACGCAACCAGAGCCGCAGCGCGCCGGGAGGCCGCGCGCATGCGGTGTTGAAAAACTATTCCCAAGGTGACCCCGGCGGCGGCGCAGATCGCCACGACGTCCGAAGCCTCTGCCAGGGTTCGCGCCACCGGTTTTTCCAGCAGGATGTGCTTGCCGGCCGCAGCCAGCGGCGCGATCAGCCCGGCCCGGGCGTTCGGCGGCGTGGCGATGATCACCATGTCGACGTCGCGGTCGGCGGCGACGGCCGCGACGTCGTCGTAGATCCGCCAATCGCTGCCGGCGGGTGCATGACGGTCGGCGAAGTCCCGGGCGCTGCCCGGCGTGCGGGCGCAGACGCCGCGCAGTGTAATCGCCGGTCCGGCGGCGGCGATCGCGGCGACGTGCGTGGCGGCGACCATGCCGGCGCCGATCAGCACCGCGTTCATCCCGTGTGACGGCGTCGTCTCGTTCATCTGGCGTCCCCCTGCACCGACAGCAGCACACCGGTATACCGGTTGTCAAGCCTGCTGTATCCCGGTATACCGGAGATGCGGCACAACGATCGCCCGCGCGGCCACCGGTTCGAAGGGAACGCAGCAATGGGCGAGACAAGCGCCAACCAGGGTCTCTCGGACCTCAACTTCCCGCCCCTGGATCTCGACCGTCCGGTCGCCGAACAGATCTTCGAGGCGATCAAGACCGCGATCCTGACCACCGAATTGCCGCCCGGCTGCCTGGTGTCCGAAGCCGAGGTCGGCGCGCAGTTCGGCGCCAGCCGGACCCCGGTGCGCGAGGCCTTCACCCAGCTGCGCGACGACGGACTGATCATCACGCGACCAAGCCGCGGCAACTACGTCTCGAAGCTGTCCGAACACCGGATCCGCGAGGCCCAGTTCATCCGCGAGGCGCTCGAGGCTGCCAACGTCGCGCAGCTCTGCCGCAGCGGCATTCCCGCCGATCTCCAGTCCGAGCTGCAGGACACGCTGGCGCAGCAGGCGCAGCACGCGGCGGATCACGACGATCTGGCGTTTCAGCGCCAGGACGACCGGTTCCACGCGCTGCTGGCCCGCGCCACCGGCTATGCCCGCGCCGAGATCCTGCTGGGTCGCGAGAAGGCGGCGCTCGACCGGCTGCGGGTGCTGGCGCTGACCGAACGGCACCACGGCGACCGGCTGCTGGCCGAGCATCGGGCGATCCTCGACGCGATCCTCGCGCGCGACGCAGAGGCCGCCGATGCGGCGCTGCGCGCGCATCTGCGATCGGTGCTGTCGCTGCTGTCGGGGCTGATCGACGCCAACAAGGAGTTGTTCGAATGATCACCGGACCCGACGCCGCGCTGCCGCCCGACCCGGCGCTGTCGCTGCCAAGCGACGCCCGCGATCTCTACGAGACCATAAGGACCCTGCCGATCGTGTCGCCGCACGGCCATTGCGACCCCGGCTGGTGGGCAAGCGACGCCGCCTTCCCCGACCCCGCCGAGCTGCTGATCATCCCCGACCACTACGTGTTCCGGATGCTCTACAGCCAGGGCGTCACGCTCGCCGATCTCGGGGTCGGCGTGCCGCGCGCGAACCGCGATCCGCGCGCCATCTTCAGGCTGTTCGCGCGGCATTGGGACGCGTTTCTCGGCACCCCGAGCCGCAGCTGGCTGGAGCACACGCTGTACCGGACGCTCGGCGTCGGCACCCGGCTGTCGGCGGCAACCGCGGACGCGGTCTACGACGAGATCGCGGCGCGGCTGGCCGAGCCCGGATTCCGGCCGCGCCAGCTGTTCGAGGACCTCGGCATCGAGCTGCTGGCCACCACCGACGCCGCCCTCGACCCGCTGGCGGCGCATGACGCGATCGCCGCATCGGGCTGGGCCGGACGGGTGATCCCGACCTTCCGCCCCGACGACGTGCTGAACCCCGGCCGGCCCGGCCACGCCGACAACCTGCGCCGGCTGGCCGAGGTCAGTGGCTGCGATACCGGCAGCTACGACGGGTTCCTGTCGGCGCTGCGCCAGCGCCGGGCCGCGTTCCGGGCGCGCGGCGCCACCGCGACCGACCACGACGTGCCGGAGCTGGCGACGGCCTGGCTCGACCGGTCGGTGATCGCCGCGCTTTATGACAAGGCGCTGCGCGGTGCGCTCGATGCCCCTCAGGCGCGCATGTTCTACGGGCACATGCTGATCGAAATGGCGCAGATGTCAGCCGAGGACGGCATGGTGATGCAGATCCACGCCGGCAGCCGCCGCTCGACCAACGCGACGCTGCTGGCCAGCCACGGCCCCGACATGGGCGCCGACATTCCACACGCGATCGACTGGGTCGGCGGACTCGAGGCGCTGCTGAACCGGGTCGGCAACGACCCGGAGCTTCGCATCATCCTGTTCACGCTCGACGAATCGACCTATGCCCGCGAACTTGCGCCGATGGTCGGGCACTGGCCCTGCCTGCGGCTGGGGCCGCCCTGGTGGTTCCACGACAGCCCGAACGGCGTCCGGCGCTACTTCGACCGGGTGGTCGAGACCGCGGGCTACCGCAACCTCGCCGGGTTCAACGACGACACCCGCGCCTTCCTGTCGATCCCGGCGCGGCACGACATGTGGCGGCGCGGCGTCAGCCTGCACCTGGCGCGGCAGATGGGCGCCGGGCTGATCGGCCGCGCCGATGCCGACCGGCTTGCGGTGCTGCTGGCCCGCGATCTGGCGCGCGACACTTACCGGCTTACGGAGACACGCTGACATGCCCCGCATCCTCCACCTCGGCTTCGGCAATTTTCACCGCGCCCACCAGGCCTGGTACACCGAAGCGGCGAACCGCCGCGAAGGGGCTCCGCGCTGGCGGATCACCGGCGTCTCGATGCGCCGGCCCGACCTGCGCGACGCGCTGGCCCCGCAGGGCAACGGCTACACGCTGGTGATCCGCGGTCTCGACGGTCCCCGCTTCGAACGGATCGAACTGCATGACGAGATCATCGTCGCCGCCGAGGATCCGGGCGCGGTGATCGACCGGATCGCCGATCCGGACACGTCGATCGTCACGCTGACGGTGACCGAGAAGGGCTATCATCTCGATCCGCGCGGCGGACTCGACCTTTCCGATCCGCAGATCCGCGCCGACCTCGATACGGCGCTGCCGCGCAGCGCGGTCGGGCTGCTGGCGCAGGGCCTGGCGCGTCGGCAGTCCAGCGGAGCCGGCGGTCTGACGGTGGTCAGCTGCGACAACATCCCCGGCAACGGCCGCAAGCTGCACGCCGCGGTGGCGCGATACGCCGAGGCCGCGGGGCTGGACCTCGACCTGTCGGGCGATGCTGCGCGCTTTCCCGACACCATGGTCGACCGGATCACCCCGGCGACCACCGACGACCTGCGCCGCAGCGTCGGCGAGGCGACCGGGCGCGACGACCCGGAACCGGTGCTGACCGAAAGCTTCTCCGAGTGGATCGTCGAGGACGCCTTCGCCGGTCCGCACCCCGACTGGGCAAGCGTCGGGGTCGAGATCGTCGCCGACGTCGCACCGTTCGAGCAGCGCAAGCTGCGGATGCTGAACGCGGCGCATTCCTACCTGGCCTACGCCGGGCTGCTGGCGGGGCATGATTTCGTCCACGAGGCGGTCGCCGACCCAGTGCTGCGAGCCGGCGTCGAACGGCTGTTCGACGAGGCCGCGACCACCCTGCCCGAGGCGGTCCGTGACAGCATCCCCGGCTACCGCGCGGCACTGCTGGCGCGGTTCGACGTCGCCGAGATGCGGCACGCGCTGGCGCAGATCGCGATGGACGGCAGCCAGAAGCTGCCGATCCGGCTGCTGCCGATCGTTGCCGCGCACCGCGATCGCGGCGTCGATGCGCCGCAGGCCCGCGTCGCGATCGCCGCCTGGATCGCCTGGCTGATCCGGTCGGTCGAAACCGGCCGGCAGATCCACGACCCCGCCGCCGAGATGCTGGCCGGCATCGTCCGGGACCAGAAAGACACCACGGCCCGCTGCTGCGCCCTGATGGCGCATCTGGCGCCGGGCGCGGTTTCGGAGCGTTGGCTCGACACGCTCGCCGGCGACACCGACCGGCTGCTGGAGAACGCATAATGACCACGACGACGGGCCAGCGCCTGCGCATCGTCTCGATCGGCGAATGCATGATCGAGCTGTCCGGGCTGGGTCCGATCGCCGATACCGCGCGGATTGGCAGCGCCGGCGACAGCTTCAACACCGCGGTCTACCTGGCGCGGGCGCTCGACCCGGCGACGGCAAGCGTCGCCTACCTCACCGCGCTCGGCACCGACATGTTCTCGGACCGGATCCTGGCCAGCGCCGAGGCCGAGGCGATCGACACGAGCCACGTCCTGCGCCTGCCCGGGCTGCTGCCGGGGCTCTACGCGATCGAGCTCGACGCCGCCGGTGACCGGCGGTTCCACTTCTGGCGCGACCAGTCGGCGGCGCGGCGGCTGTTTTCGGACGGGGTCGGCCGTCTCGACGATCTCGACGGCTTCGACGTGATCTACCTGTCGGCGATATCGCTGGCGATCCTGCCAGACGCGGTGCGGGCGCGACTGATCGACAAATGCGCGGCGCTGCGCCGCGCCGGGCGGCAGATCGCCTTCGACAGCAACTTTCGCCCGAAGCTCTGGCCCGACGCGGCGACGGCGCGCGACTGGATCGACCGGATGTGGCGTGCGACCTCGATCGCGCTGCCGTCGCGCGACGACGAGGCGGCGCTGCGTCCCGACGAGACGCCGCAGGCGCTGTTCGACCGTCTTGCCGCGGCCGGGGTGACCGAGATCGCGCTGAAGGACGGCGCGACCGGCCCCTGGCTGTGGCACGGGGCGGCGCTGGCGCGGCAGGACTATCCGGCGGCCCGCAGCGTGGTCGACACCACGGCGGCGGGGGATTCCTTCAACGCCGGGTATCTGGCAGCGCGGATCGGCGGCGCCGACCCCGCGCAAGCGGCGCGCAGCGGTCACGATCTGGCACTTCGGGTCATCGGCCAGCCCGGCGCCATCGTGCCGCGCGCCGGCTGACGCCGCGCCCGGCGTCGAAAATTTGCCGAAGCGGTTTCGGCAGCTATCCTTGTGGCCATGACAGCAGCGCGCCCGCCGGCATGGATCGGACGCGGCGCTGCGACACATCCGGCCGCGCCTGCGCCGGATCACTCCGATGCCAGAAGGACAGACCGCGATGAAAGACCACGCAGCGACCCAAGGCGCCTGCCCATTCCGCGGAACCCGCGTCGGCGGCGCGCTCGGCTCCGAGCCGCAGCTCGATCATTGGTGGCCGAACCGGCTCAAGGTCGAGCTGCTGAACCAGGAGTCG
>JBFGEI010000090.1:0-10285 GCA_041580155.1 Limimaricola sp. | reverse complement strand
CGGGCTGCCCGGCAGGGTCAGCAGCACCGGCTGCAGCGCGTCCTGCGGCCCGCCGGCCAGCCCGTGCGGCGCGAAGCCGTCGGGCGGGCCGGCGCGCCACAGCGCCAGGTCGAGCCGCTCCATCACCCGCGCATCGCGGCCGCGCAGCTCGACCCGCCAGCCCTGGCGCCCGGCCAGGGCAAGCAGCTGCGGCAGCACCTCCTCGGCCGGGCCCTCGGTCAGGTGATAGAAGAACGCGGCCCCCACGGTCTCAGGCCTCGTAGCGGTCCGCGATCAGCCGGTTCAGCGCCATCACGCCCCAGCCCGAGGCGCCCTTCGGCGCCAGCGCGGTGTCGGCCTGCACCGTCGCCACCCCGGCGATGTCGAGATGGATCCAAGGGCAGCCGTCTTTGACGAAGCGCTGCAAAAACGCCGCCGCCGTGATCGATCCCGCGGGACGGCCACCGGTGTTCTTCACATCGGCGATCCGGCTCTTGATCAGCGTGTCGTAGGCCTCGCCCAGCGGCATCCGCCAGGCGCCCTCGCCCTCGGTCTCGGCCGCCTTCAGCATCGCCGCGGCAAAGCCGTCGTCGTTCGAAAACACCCCGGCCTTCTCGTGGCCCAGCGCGACGATGATCGCGCCGGTCAGCGTCGCCAGGTCGATCATCGCCGACGGCTTGAAGCGCTCCTGCGCGTACCACATCACGTCCGCCAGAACGAGCCGGCCCTCGGCGTCGGTGTTGATCACCTCGATGGTGTCGCCCTTCATCGACCGGACCACGTCGCCGGGACGGGTTGCGGTGCCCGAGGGCATGTTCTCGACGATGCCGACCAGCCCGACGACATTGGCCTTGGCGCGGCGCAGCGCCAAGCTGCGCATCACCCCGGCGACCACGCCGGCGCCGCCCATGTCCATCGTCATGTCTTCCATGCCGGCGGCCGGCTTGATGCTGATGCCGCCGGTGTCGAACACCACGCCCTTGCCGACCAGCGCCAGCGGCGCCTCGTCGCCGCCGCCCTGCCAGCGCATCACCACCACCTTCGACGGGCTGGCCGAGCCTTGGCCGACGCAGAGCAGCGCGCCCATGCCCAGCTCGGCAAGCTGCGCCTCCTCGAGGATCTCGACCTCGAGCCCCAGCTCCTGCATCGCCGCCAGACGGGCCGCGAAATCGTCCGTGGTCAGCACGTTGGCCGGCTCGTTCACCAGGTCGCGGGTGAAGGCCACGCCCTCGGCCAGCGCCGCCATCGGCCCGGCGGCCTTGGCCACCTTCTCGGCGTCCGAAACCATCATCCGGATCCGGCCCGGGGTCTCGGCATCCTCGGGCTTGCTGCGGTGCGCGTCGAACGAATAGCTGCGCAACGCCAGCCCCAGCGACACCTCGTCGGCCCGCGCCAGGTCATCGGCCAGCACCAGGAGTTCCGAGGCGCCGCGCGCCGCGGCGATCGCGCCACCGGCGCGGCGCGCGGTGCCGGCATCGGCGTCGCGGTCCAGCCGCACCGCCAGCACCGCCTCGGCGGCCAGACCCGCGGGCACCGCGATCTCGACCACCTCGCCCTGCTTGGCCTTGGCCCAGCGCGGCGTCGCCGCCAGCCGGGCCAGAGCGCCGCCGGTCAGCGCGTCGAGCGACCGGCCAAGTTCGTCGGCCGGGCCGTCTGCGCCGAGGAGCAGCGCGATGCGGCCCTTGGCCGAGGCCAGCGCGTCGGGCGCGGTCGGGATGAAATCGATGTGCGGGGTGCGGGTCATGTAAGCTCCTGTCGGGAAACGTCGGGAGGTGTCGGTATCCCGCCGATACCTAGCCCCGGCACCCGGCGATGGCCAGATGCCTGTTCACCCGCCCGCCCCGTTCCTGTAGCCTGAGCCGCACGGCGGTCCCTGTTGGCCCGCGCAAGCGACGGGAGATGCCGGTGGCGCGATTCGACAGATACATGCTGTCGCAACTGATGATGCTGTTCGGCTTTTTCTCGCTGGTGCTGATCCTGGTCTACTGGGTCAACAGCGCGGTGGCGCTGTTCGACCAGCTGATCGCGGACGGCCAGAACGCCGCGGTGTTCCTGGAATTCACCATGCTGACGCTGCCGACGCTGATCCGCACGGTGCTGCCTCTCGCCGCCTTCGCGGCCAGCCTCTACGTCACCAACCGGCTGAGTTCCGACAGCGAGCTGACGGTGATGCAGGCGACCGGCTTTTCCAGCTTCCGGCTGGCCCGGCCGGTGCTGATCTTCGGGCTGATGGTCACGCTGGCGACCGCGGCGCTGACCGTGGTGCTGAACCCGGCCGCCAACGCAAGGCTGGCGACCCGGCAGGCCGAGATCGCGCAGACCGCCACCGCGCGGCTGCTGCAGGAGGGCCAGTTCCTGTCGCCGACCTCCGGCCTGACCTTCTACATCCGCAACATCACCGCCGAGGGCGAGCTGCGCGACCTGCTGATTTCCGACAGCCGCGACCCCGAGCGGCTGATGACCTACACCGCCGCCAGCGCCTATCTGGTGCAGGGCGACGGCGGCGCCCAGCTGGTGATGATCGACGGCATGGCGCAGACGCTGCGCCGCGACGACCTGCGGCTGTCGACCACCGCCTTTGCCGATTTCGCCTATGACATCGGATCGCTGGTCGAGGCGCCCGACGCCGACCGCCGCCGGTCGCGCGAGGTGCCGACGCTCGAACTTCTGTCGCCGGACGCCGCGCTCGAGGAGGAAACCGGGCGCAGCGCCGGCCGGCTGATCGCCGAGGGCCACGAACGCATCGCCGAACCGCTGCTGGCCACGGTCGGCGCGCTGATCGGCTTCGCGACGCTGCTGATCGGCGGCTTCTCGCGCTTCGGGGTCTGGAAGCAGATCGTCGCGGCGATCTTCCTGATCATCGCGGTCAAGGCGCTCGAATCGGCGGCGACCACCGCGGTGCGCGGCGACCCGGCGCTGTGGCCGCTGATCTATCTGCCGGCGCTCGCCGGCTTCGGCATCGCCGCGCTCGAACTGGTCTGGACCACAAGGCCCGGGCTGCTGCGCCGCTGGAGACCCGCATGATCCTGCACCGCTACTTCGCGCGCCGCTTCACCCTGGCGTTTCTCGGCACCTTCGCGGTGTTCTTCGCGATGCTGGCGACGGTCGACCTGATCGAACAGGCGCGGCGCTACGTCGACGACGGCGCCGGGCTTGGCGGCGTGCTGGCGCTCACCCTGCTGAACGTCCCCAAGGAGATCTACCGGATCCTGCCGCTGATCGTGATCATCGCGGCGATCTCGCTGTTTCTCGGGCTGGCGCGATCGTCCGAGATGGTGGTGACCCGGGCCGCCGGCCGCTCGGCGCTGCAGGCGCTGGTGGCGCCGGTGGTGATGACGCTGCTGATCGGCGTGGTGATGGTGGCGGTGTTCAACCCGCTGGTCGCCGCCACCTCGCGCGCCTACGAGGCGCGGGCCGATGGGCTGTCGGGCCGCGAAAGCGTTCTGGCCCTGTCGGACGACGGGCTCTGGCTGCGCCAGGGCAACGACGAGATGCAGACCGTGATCCGCGCCGAGCGCAGCAACCTCGACGGCACCGTGCTGATGGCGGCGAGCTTTCTGACCTTCGACGCCAGCGGCAAGCCGCAGCGCCGGATCGAGGCCAACATGGCGCAGCTCGAGGCCGGGCAATGGGTGCTGCGCGGGGTCAAGACCTGGCCGCTAACCGGCAGCCAGAACCCCGAGATCGCGGCGCAGCAGCTGCCGGTCATGCAGCTGCCCTCGACGCTGACCGCCGACCAGATCCGCGACAGCTTCGGCGCGCCCTCGTCGATCTCGATCTGGGAGCTTCCGGGCTTCATCACCCGGCTGCAACAGGCCGGGTTCGCGGCGCGCCGGCACCAGGTGTTTTTGCAGATGGAGCTGGCCCAGCCGGCCTTCCTGGTGGCGATGCTGCTGATCGGCGCCGGTTTCACCATGCGACACCAGCGCGGCGGCCGCACCGGGCTGATGGTGCTGGGCGCGATCCTGCTGAGTTTCGGCGTGTACTTCCTGCGCAACTTCGCGCAGATCCTCGGCGAGAACGGCCAGATCCCGGCGGCGCTGGCCGCCTGGGCGCCGCCGGTCGCCGCGATCCTGCTGTCGCTCGGACTTCTGCTGCACCTGGAGGACGGATGATCCGCCTGCCCAAGACCCTCTCCGCCGCCCTGCTCTGCATCGCCCCGGCGCTGGCCAGCGCCCAGGCCACCGCGACGCTGATTGCCGACAGCGTGGTGGTGACCGCCGACCGGCAGCTGCTGGCGCGCGGCAACGTAGAGGCGTTCTACGACGGCACCAGGATGACCGCGCAGGCGATCACCTACGACGAGGCGGCCGACCGGCTGACCGTCACCGGGCCGATCCTGATCGTCGCCCCCGACGGCAGCGTGATCGCCGCCGAGACCGCGGAGCTTGACCCGCAACTGCGCTCGGGGCTGCTGCGCGGCGCCCGGCTGGTGCTTGACCAGCAGCTGCAGCTGGCCGCCGGCCGGGTCGACCGGATCGACGGGGTCAGCGCGCTGACCCAGGTCGCGGCGACCTCGTGCCAGGTCTGCGGCGACGACGCGCCGCTGTGGGAAATCCGCGCCGCCCGGGTGGTGCATGACGAAGCGGCGCAACAGCTCTACTTCGACGACGCCACCTTCCGGATCGGCGGCGTGCCGGTGTTCTGGCTGCCGCGGATGCGGCTGCCGGACCCGACGCTGGAACGCGCCACCGGCTTCCTGGTGCCGCAGATCCGGTCGTCGAACCAGCTGGGCGTCGGGCTGCGGCTGCCGTATTTCGTGCGGCTCGGCAACCGTCGCGACGTGACCGTCACGCCCTGGATCTCGACCAAGACCCGGACGCTCGAGCTGACCTATCGCCAGGCCGCCCGTACCGGCTGGACCGAGGTCACCACCTCGACCAGCTCGGACGAGATCCGCGACGGGCTGCGCTACATGCTGCAGGCCGAGGGCGCCTATCTGTTGCCGCGCCGGTTCCAGCTCGACTTCGATCTCGAGGCGGTGTCCGACCCGGCCTACCTGCTCGATTACGACCTGTCGGACCAGGACCGGCTCGACAGCTCGCTGCGGCTTTACAGGCTGCACGACACCGGCCTGTTCCTGACCGAGGTCACCTATTACGAAAGCCTGCGCGACGGCGAGGATACCGGGTCGCTGCCGCCGCTGGTCGGGCGCGTCGACTGGGAGCGGGTGGTCACCGGGCCGCTTGGCGGCCGGTTGCGGCTGGGCGCCGACGGCGACGCGCTGTGGCGGGTCAACGACAGCCTGGGCGACGAGGCGCGCGACGTGCTGCGCGCCGGGCTTGGCGCCGACTGGCGCCGCGACTGGGTGGTCGGCCCCGGGCTGCTGCTGGGCGCCCGTGGCCGCGCCGGGCTGGACGGATACGCGGTCAACGACGATCCGGGCTTCGCCGACACCATCCTGCGGTCGCGCGAAGCCGCGGCGGTGACGCTGCGCTGGCCGCTGATGCGCGCCGGCGATACCGGGGTGGTGCATGTGATCGAACCGGTGGTCAGCCTCGGCTGGTCGGCGACCCAGGGCGACGCGGTGCCGAACGAGGACAGCAGGCTGGTCGAATTCGACGAGGCCAACCTGCACGATCTCGACCGGCTGCCGGGCGAGGACCTGCGCGAGGACGGCGGTCGCGCCTCGCTCGGGCTGGGCTGGACCCGGATCGGGCAGAACGGCTGGGCCTCGACGCTGCAGGTCGGCAGGATCCTGCGCGACCGGCCGCAGGACGCGCTGTCGGGGTCGTCGGGGCTTGCCGGGCAGACCTCGGACTGGCTGGTGGCCGGGCAGCTCGATCTGGCCGGCGGCTTCGCGCTGAACGGGCGGGCCACGCTGGACGGCAAGCTCGACGTGTCGCGCACCGAGGCACGGCTGGCCTGGGGAAACCAGCGGATCGACCTGTCCGGCGCCTATGTCTGGCTTGAAGCGGATCCGCAGGAAAACCGCGACGACGTGGTGTCGGAATGGTCCGTCGACGCCGATTGGCAGGTCACCGACCGCTGGAGCCTGGCGGTCGACGCGCGCTACGACATCGCCGCCAGCGCGCCGGTCCGGGCCGGGTTCGGCGCCGGTTGGCGCAACGAATGCGTCACGGTGGACCTTTCCGTTTCGCGCCGCTACACCGAGTCCGAGGATGTGGAGCCGTCCACGAGTTTCGGCCTTTCGGTCAATCTGAACGGCTTTTCCGCCGGCCGCCCGGCGACCCCGGTTGCGCGCCATTGCGACAGTTGAACCGGGTGTGCGACCCGAAGATGGGGGCCAGGATGCGGGCTGCGGATTATCTTAAATACATCGCGACCGGCGTCGCGCTGACGCTGCCGCTGGCCGGCCCGGTCGCGGCGCAGGGGCTGTTCTCGCCGGTGATCGAGGTCAACGGCGCCGCGGTCACCGGCTACGAGTTGGACCAGCGCGCCCGGCTACTTTCGGCCTTCAACACCCCGGGCGACACCGCCGAGCTGGCCCGCACGCAGCTGGTCGAGGAACGGCTGAAGCTGCAGCAGCTCGAGACCGCCGGGATGCAGCTGACCGACGAGGGGCTGGAGACCGCGATGGCGGAATTCGCCACCCGCGCCAACCTGTCGCTGGACCAGTTCGTGGCGCAGCTCGGCCAGCAGGGCATCGCCCGCGAGACGCTGCGCGACTACGTGCTGGCCAACGTGTCGTGGCGCGACTACATCCGCCGGCGCTACAACGACCGGGTCCAGGTCAGCGACGCCGAGATCGACGCGGCGCTGGGCCAGGGCGACCGCGGCGAGGCGCTCGAGCTGCTGCTGTCCGAGATCATCATCGCCGCGCCGCCGCCGCGCGCCGCCGCGGCGATGGCCCGGGCCGAGCAGATCTCCAGGCTGACCTCGACCGCCGACTTCGAGGCCGAAGCCCGCCAGGTGTCGGCGCTGGCCGCGCGCGAGGCCGGCGGCCGGCTCGACTGGCTGCCGATCACCAACTACCCGGCCGGGCTGCGGGCGCTGCTGCGGTCGCTGGCCCCCGGCGAGGTCACCCCGCCGATCCCGATCCCGAACGGCGTCGCGCTGTTCCAGCTGCGCGACATCCGCGAGACCGCGGTGCCGCCGGCGACGATCACCTCGGTCGATTACGCCACCTTCGCAATCGCCGGCGGCACCAGCCCCGAAGCGCTGGCCGAAGCGGCGCGGATCAGCTCGGTCACCGACACCTGCGACGATCTCTACGGCGTCGCCAAGGGTCTGCCGGCCGAGCGCCTGACCCGCCAGGACCTGGCGCCGGCGCAGATCCCGCAGGACATCGCGCTGCGGCTGGCCGGGCTCGACGCCAATGAATCGACGATCGGCGTCAGCGGCGACGTGCTGCAGCTGGTGATGCTGTGCGGCCGGACCACCAGCGCCGGCGCCGGCGCCGACCGCGAGGCGGTGGCCAACCAGCTGCGGGCGCGGCAGCTGAACGGCTATGCCGACGCGCTGCTGGCCGAGCTGCGCGCATCGGCGACCATCACCCAGCCATGACCATCGCGATCAGCTGCGGCGAACCCGGCGGCATCGGCCCCGAGATCGCGCTGCGCGCCTGGGAGGTGCTGCGGACCGAGCTGCCGCTGCTGTGGATCGGCGATCCGTCGCACCTTCCCGACGGCGCCGACTGGCAGGCGATCGACGATGCTTCGGAGGCGGCGGCGCTGTCGCCGCGCAAGCTGCCGGTGCTGGCGCGCGACTTCGGCAGCCCGGCGGTGCCGGGCCGCGCCGACCCGCGCCACGCGCAGGGCGTGATCGACGCGATCCGCGACGGCGTCGGGCTGGTGACCTCGGGCGCCTGCAGCGCGCTGTGCACCGCGCCGATCCACAAGGCGGCGCTGATCGACGGCGCCGGCTTCGGCTACCCCGGCCATACCGAATACCTCGCCGCTCTGGCCGGGGTCGACCGGGTGGTGATGATGCTGGCCTGCGACGCGCTGCGGGTGGTGCCGGCGACGATCCACATCCCGCTGGCCCAGGTGCCCGCCGCGCTGACGCCAGAGCTGCTCGAGGCGACGCTGCGGATCACCCGCGCCGCGCTGATCCGCGATTTCGGCATCGCGGCGCCGCGGATCGCCATCGCCGGGCTGAACCCGCATGCCGGCGAAGACGGCAAGATCGGTGGCGAGGAAATCGCGGTGATCGCGCCGCTTCTGGCCAAGCTGCGCGGCGAGGGCTTCGACCTCGCCGGGCCGCTTTCGGCCGACACCATGTTCCACGCCGCCGCCCGCGCCGGCTATGATGCCGCCGTCGCGATGTATCACGACCAGGCGCTGATCCCGATCAAGACGATCGACTTTTCCGGCGGGGTGAACGTGACGCTGGGGTTGCCGTTCATCCGCACCTCGCCCGACCACGGCACCGCCTTCGGCATCGCCGGCAAGGGGCTGGCCGACCCGACCTCGATGATCGCGGCGCTGCGGATGGCGGCGCGGATGGCGCGGGCGCGCGCCGCGGGCTGACCCCGCCGACCGATGCAATGACCAACAGGAGACCCGCGACATGGCGGCAATCGACAACCTGCCGCCGCTGAGCGCGGTGATCGCCGAACACGGCCTTTCGGCCAAGAAGGCGCTGGGGCAGAACTTCCTGCTCGACCTGAACCTGACGGCGCGGATCGCCCGCGCCGCCGGCGACCTGGCCGGGTCGGACATTCTCGAGATCGGCCCCGGCCCCGGCGGGCTGACCCGCGGCTTGCTGGCGGAAGGCGCGCGCCGGGTGCTGGCGATCGAGAAGGACCCGCGTTGCATGCCGGCGCTGGAACAGATCGCCGCGGCCTATCCGGGCCGGTTGCAGCTGATCGAGGGCGACGCGCTGAAGGTCGACCCGCTGGAGTTCCTGACGCCGCCGATCAGGGTTGCCGCCAACCTGCCCTACAACGTCGGCACCGAATTGCTGGTGCGCTGGCTGACGCCGCCGGAATGGCCGCCGTTCTGGCAAAGCCTGACGCTGATGTTCCAGCGCGAGGTCGCCGACCGGATCGTGGCGCAGCCCGGCTCCAAGGCCTACGGTCGGCTGGCGATCCTGGCGCAGTGGCGCGCCACCGCCCGGATCGTGCTCGACCTGCCGCCGCAGGCCTTCGTGCCGGCGCCCAAGGTGTCCTCGGCGGTGGTGCATCTGACCGCCCTGCCCGAACCGCGGTTCCCGGCCGATCCGGCGATGCTGAGCCGCGCCGTCGCCGCCGGCTTCAACCAGCGCCGCAAGATGCTGCGGGCCAGCCTGCGCGGGCTGTCACCGCAGATCGAGGATCACCTCGCGGCGGCCGGAATTCCGCCCACCGAACGGGCCGAGCAGATCGGTCTGGAGGCGTGGTGCGCGCTGGCGCGGTCGCTGTCGGACGCGAAGGCCGGCTAGCCCAGGGTCAGCCAGACCTGCCGGCGATCGAGCCTGGCCGCCCGACATTGCCGGGCGGTCGAAACCTGCTGCGCTGATCTGGGGAGTGTTTTGCGGCAGCCTCGGCGTTCATACCGGGGCTGGAATGCCACGACCGCCCGCGGGCGGTCGTGGCCGGGCCTCACTCGGCCGCTTCGTTCGACCCGCTGGACTGGCCTTCGCCCTCGCCACCGGTCTCGCGCTTGGCGCGGGGCTTGCGCGGACGCGGCGCCCGCTTCGGCTTGGGCGGCGCCGCCTCGGCCTCGGCGTCGCCGGCGGTCGCGGCCTCGGCCTGCGGCTCGGCGCGCTGGTCGTGGCGCTGGTCGGTGTTGCGGTGGTCGGGGCGCTGATCGCCGCGGCTTTCCGGGGTGTCGACGATGTTGCTGTCGCCGTCGCGGCGCTGGTCCTGCGGCGCCGGGTCGTTCGACGCCTCTTCCTGGGCCCGCAGCCGCTGCGCCCGCTCGCGGTCGCGCTCGACCTGGCGGTCACGCTCGGCCTGGCGGTCGCGGTTCTGCTGCTCGACCTCGTCGCGCTTCTGGTCGATTTCCTTCTGCGCCTCGGCCAGCATCCGCAGGTAATGCTCGGCGTGCTGGGCGAAGTTCTCGGCGTTGACGCGGTCGCCGGACAGCTGCGCGTCGCGGTGCAGCTGGGTATATTTCTCGATGATCTGCTGCGGCGTGCCGCGCACCTTGCCGTCCGGGCCCGAACTGTCGAACACGCGGTTGACGATGTTTCCGCCGGAGGGACGGTTGTTGCGGCTTTTGTTGCCGCGCGAACGTGACTTCGATGATCTCATGTGATTCTTCGGTTCCGGCCTGCTTCGGGCGTTGCGCTTGGACCCTGTCTGCGCACGAGACATGCGCTGCTGCGACGAGGTGGGCCTGCGATGATCTGGCAGCTTATCGGGACAGGAAGGCGTCGCCGCCCTCAACATCCGATGGCTATGCAGTAATCATGCACACGG
>JBFGEI010000089.1:0-10413 GCA_041580155.1 Limimaricola sp. | reverse complement strand
CTGCTTGGCGACGCCGCGCGACCGCTTCACCACCGCGTCGAGATCGTAGCCGATGCCATCCGCCTTGAGACCGAATTCCTTGGCCCGGTGCATCAAGTGGAACACCTCCGAGGACCGCAGCATCGCCTTCGTCGGAATGCAGCCCCAGTTCAGGCAGATGCCGCCGAGGTTCTCGCGTTCGATGATCACGACCTTCTGCCCAAGCTGGGCGGCGCGGATCGCGGCGACGTAGCCGCCCGGCCCCGCGCCGATCACGATAAGGTCGTAGTTTCTGGCGGCCATCGGTTTCCTCCTCGGGGGTCCCAAAAAATTGGTTTGACGCTAAACTACTTCCGAACAGGCCACCAGACGGTGACGCGTCATGGCCGGGTTGCAACCGGTGGCAGGGTCAGCCCGCCGGTTTCAACCGGTTCAGCACCTGCGCATAGCCGCCCGACGCCATCCAGTCGCTTTCGTCCTGCCGGCTGCGGCGGCCCAGCGCCACGTTGCGGAACGGGAACCGGGCAAAGCTGCGGATCACCTCGCGATGGGCGCGGGCGTGCAGCAGATTGTCGGTCTGATCCGGCATGCGTTCGCAGAACAGCCGCACGCAGCGGTCCTGGTCGACCAGGTTCTCGGAATGCATCAGCGGCATGTAGATGAACTGGCGCTGCGGCGTCGGGATCTCGCGGTCCCAGCGCTTGGTGATCGCCAGCTTGGCGGCGGCGCGCGCCAGCCCGTCCAGCTCGAAGCTGCGCGGGTTGCCGCGGAACATGTTGCGCGACATCTGGTCGGTGACGATGACATAGGCCAGCGCGCCGCGGGCGTCGGTCAGCCAAAGCCCGAGTTCGCCGCGCCGGGCGCGGTGCCACAGCGGCTCGAACTCTTCGCGGATGCGCGCGTCCACCGCATCATTCGCGACATACCAGTCTTTCGGCTCCAGCTCGTCGAGCCAGAATTCGAGAACGCGGTCAGCGTCGTGCATGGCGGGTCTCCTTCTTCGATCCCTCGGGTCCAACCTGCCCGGGATACCGGGCGGGTCAAGGGCAAAGAGAAGGCCCGTCCTAGGCAGCGGTGTCGGTGGTCCGTTCGCTGCCCTTGGCGGCCTCTTCCATCGCCTCGAGCTCGGTCTCGATATAGTACTCCTGCGCCACCTCGGCCGCCACTGCGGTCGAGGTCGGGCTGACCGGGGCGTAGCTGACCGACTCGCCGACGCCGCGATCCGGGCGCCGCAGCATCCGCCAGCCGGCGTAGACGCCGAGACCGGTCATCAGCACCGCGACGAAAGCCCAGAAACCGTGCGGCCCGACGTTGTCGAGCACCCAGCCGACCAGCAGCGGACCGGCGATCGCGCCGAGCCCGTTGATGAACAGCAGGCCGCCCGACGCCGCCGCCATGTCCTCGCGGTCGAGGTAGTCGTTCGCATAGGCGATCAGCAGCGCATAGAGCGGGTTCGAGGTGCCGCCGACGAGCCCGGCGGAGATCAGGATCAGCACGAACTGATCGGGGATGAAGAACGACAGCATCGCGCCTGCGCCGCCGACGATGCCTAGCGCCAGGATCAGCACCCGGCGGTCGATCCGGTCGGACAGCCAGCCGATCGGATACTGCGCCACCAGCGCCGCGATGTAGGTCACCGACACCATCAGCGAGATCTGCGCCACCGTCAGCCCGGCGCGGCTGCCGTAGACCGCCGACATGCCGAACTGCGCCGCGAACACGCCGCCCAGCAGGAAGATGCCGACGCAGGCCAGCGGCGAGGCGTCGATCAACCGGCGGATCGGCAGCGGCTTGGTGGTGGTGAACACCGGCGCCGGGCTGACCGACAGCAGGATCGGCGCGAAGGCCATCGACACCAGCACCGAGGGGATGATGAACAGGATGTAACCCGACACGTCGCCCAGCGTCAGCAGGTACTGCGCGCTGACGATGCCGGCCATCTGCACGATCATGTAGAGCGACAGCGCTTTGCCGCGGTTCTCGTTGCTGGCGGCGTCGTTGAGCCAGCTTTCGGCGGTGATGTAGACGCCGCAGAAGCAAAAGCCGATCGCCATCCGGCCCAGGGTCCAGGCCCAGGGCTCGGCCAGTGTCGGGTACAGGATCAGCACCGCCGAGATCGTCGAGCCGAGCGCCGCGAAGACCCGGACGTGGCCGACCCGGCGGATCATCCGGGGCGCGTAGCGCGAGGCGAACAGGAAGCCGGCGAAATAGGCCGACATGATCACCGACATCTCGATCGTGCTGAAGCCCTCGACAGCGCCGCGCAGACCCAGCAGCGTGCCCTGCAGGCCGTTGCCGATCATCAGCATGAACATGCCGAGAAGCAGCGCCCAGGAGCTGCCTATAACCTGAAACATCGGATGTCCTTCCATGCCACCCGGCCCGGCTAAACGCCCGGACCCATGGGGTCTGCCCGCCAAGCGACGGAACGTGTCGCATATGCGAAGAATCCCGACCGCCGCAAGCGGGGTCTTGCGGCGACGCCGGGTCGTGGCGACGCCTGGGCCGAATCCGGCCTGCGGCGACCGCGGCGCGGCGGGTCAGGGCAGCAGCAGCGAGGCGTCTCCGTAAGAGAAGAACCGGTAGCGTTCGGCGATCGCATGGGCATAGATCGCGCGCACCCGCTCCGGCCCCATCAGCGCCGAGACCAGCATCATCAGCGTCGACTTCGGCAGGTGGAAGTTGGTCATCAGCCCGTCGGCGACGCGGAACTCGAAGCCCGGGGTGATGAAGATGTCGGTGTCGCCGCGCCAGGCCGCGATCTCGCCGCCGCGGGCGGCGCTCTCGATCAGCCGCAGCGCGGTGGTGCCGACCGGGATCACCCGGCCGCCGGTGGCCCGGGTCGCGGCGATCTCGGCGGCGGCGGCCTCGGACACCTCGCCCCATTCGGAATGCATCTTGTGGTCGCGGATGTCGTCGACCTTGACCGGCAGGAAGGTGCCGGCGCCGACGTGCAGCGTGACATGGGTCAGCGTCACGCCGCGCGCCTTCAGCGCCGCCATCAGCGGGTCGTCGAAATGCAGCGACGCGGTCGGCGCGGCGACGGCGCCGGGCCGCGCCGCCCACAGCGTCTGGTAGTCGCTGCGGTCGGCCTCGTCGGCCGGGCGCTTGGCGGCGATGTAGGGCGGCAGCGGCATCGCCCCGACCTCGGCCAGCGCCGCGTCGAAGGCGTCGCCGACCAGGTCGAAGCGCAGCACGCCCTGGCCGTCCTCGCGGCCGACCAGCTCGGCCGACAGCCGGTCCGAGAACACCACCACCTCGCCTTGGTTCAGCTTGCGCAGCGGCTTGACCAGCGCGGTCCAGCAGCCGTCGGCGCGCGGCGCCAGCAACGTCACCTCGATCCGCGCCGCGCCCTCGCCGGCCGCGCCGGGCCGGGTCCGGGTCCCGGTCAGCCGGGCCGGGATCACCTTGGTGTCGTTCAGCACCAGCCGGTCGCCGGGCCGCAGGATGCCCGGCAGGTCGAACACCTGCCGGTCCGACAGCCCGTCGGCATCGGCCAGCAGCAGCCGCGCCGAGGACCGCGGCCGCGCCGGGCGGGTCGCGATCAGCTCTTCGGGCAGGTCAAAATCGAAATCGCTCAGCTTCATCGCGGGCACCTTTACTGGCCGGGCTGCGGCGGCGGCCGCCGGAAGATCTCGCGGAACATGCCGGGGGTCAGCACCGACAGCGGGTTCACCGACACTTGCGGCATCTCCGGGGTGCCGCGCAGCCGATACGAGAAGCCGATCAACCCCTCGCCGGGCCGGGTCAGCACCGACCCGATGGCGTTGAACATGTAGAACGGTGAGATCACGCCCTGAAAATCCATATTGCGGGAGGCGAGGCTGTAGAGCCCGTCGAGAGAAATGCCAAGGCCGGGGCCGGAGGCGCTCGATTTCGTCACGGTCAGCGTCTCGGGATCAAGCCGGAAGCTGGCGGCGATCCGGTCGAAGGCCAGCCCCTGCCCGTCCAGCCGCTGCAACAGCCCGACCACGGAGATCGCGTCGAGCAGCTGCGCCATCGCCGGCGCGTCGCGAATCCGCAAGCCCTGCACCAGCAGCTCGCCGTCGTAGCTGCCGGGCTGGCCGGTCGGCAGCAGCGTCAGATCGATGTCGCCGCCCGTCGCGGTGCCATACAGCCCGGCGGCCCGCATCACCGCGCCGGCGTCCGACCCGGTCAGCCTCAGCGCCACGCCGCGCCGGTCCGGCACCACCAGCCCGTCGATCGGCGCGGCGCCGTTGACCGACGCGGCGAACCGGCCGGAAAACCCGCCGGCGCTCGAGAAATCGCCGCGAAACCCGGTCAGCGCGATGTCCTTGGTGACCTGCAGCCGGTCCAGCGCCACGGCCATCGGCCCGCCGTCGCCGCCGCCGCCCGCGCCGAAATCGGCGCGCCGCAGGTCCAGCGTGCCGCCGCCGACCTCGATGCCGACGGTGGCGCCCGGCCCGCGCCCGACCAGCACCGCCGGCACGTCGAGCCAGCCGCCAAGCCGCACCCGGTCGAACTCGGCGCGGTCGAGCCCGCCCCCGGGCCGCAACGACAGCCTGCCGCTGGCCGACAGCCCGCCGGCCTCCAGCGACAGCTTGTCGATCCGCGGCACCGGGCCAAGCTGGCCCGCCACGTCGAACCGGCCGCCGGCGCCACGCGGCAGGGTCCAGCCCAGGCTCGGGATCGCCAGCCCGACCCCGGCAAGATCGCTGCCCAGCGCAAAGCGCGGTGCGGCGCCCGGCGGCAGGCTGATCTCGATTTCGCCGCGGCCCCGGCCATCGAGCGTGCCCGGCGGCAGCGCGATGCCGAACTCGTCGAGGAACCGCTGCGAGATCTCGACCGTGCCGGCCAGCGTCGCGGCGGCGTCCGGCTGGCCCAGCGGTCGGGTGAAGGAGATGTCGGCCGGCACCGCGCCGATGCTGACCGGGCCGGAGATCAGCAACGCCTCAGGGCTGACCGCCAGATCGAGCGCCGCGGCCGCGATGCTGCGGCCCGGCACCACCACCTCGCTCGCAACGTCGCGCAGCGTGCCGGTGACCGCGTAGCTGACCTCGTCGCCAGTGATGCTGCGGCCCAGCGGCAGCGCCAGATCGGCGCTGATCTCGGCCCGGCCGCTGGCCAGCGTCACCGGCTGCCCGGCCTTCTGAAGAAAGCCGAACGGAGGCTGGTCGAGCAGCGACAGCAGCGCCGGGATCGGCCCGGCGCCGCGCAGCGCCACCTCGGCCCGCCGGTCGGGCATCGCCGCAAGATCCGGGATCACGAAGCGTGACCCCGCCAGGTCGACGACGCCGCCCTCGGGCGCGTCGACCGCTCCGGTCTCGAGCGCCAGGCTGAACCGGTCCTCGGCCATGCTGGCGCGACCCGCCGCGCCGGTGATCGGAGGCAGGTCGCGCAGGATCTTCACCGTGGCGTCGCGGAACCCCTGGGTCAGCGCCATCACCGGCGTGCCGCCGGGATCGAGCCGCAGCCCGACCACGGTGTCGGTCATCACCCCCTGCGCGACGTTGGCGTCGAACCAGTCGCGGATTCCGGGCCGGAACCCGTCGGGCCACAGCGCCATCAGCCGGTCGACCGGCAGAGTGTTGACCCGCGCATCCAGCGCGACCCGCCAGCCTTCCGGGAAGTAATCCACCTGGCCGCTGCCGGTCAGCCGCGCCCCGGTGTCGGCGTCGCTCAGCCCGAAACCGCCCAGCTCGATCGCGAAGGGCGCATCGCGCAGCCGCAGGTCCAGCCAGGCGTCGCGCAGCTCGACCGGCGCGTCGAAGATCCCGCCCGGGTTCAGCGTCAGCTGGTCCAGCTGCAGCTGGCCGACCAGCGCCCCGGGCCAGCCGTCGGTCATCTCGCGCAGCCAGGCGCGGCCCGACCCGCTGACGCCGCCCCAGTCGCTCACCACGGCGATCCGGTCGAACGCGATCAGCTCTTCTTCCGGATCGAACTGCAGATACAGCGCGGCGCTGTCGAAACCGATGCCGTCGGTGCCGCGGCCCGGCGCCAATGCGCCCTCGCCGATCTGCAGCGCCGCGCTGAATGGTCCCGGCCGGCCATCAAGCCCGACGGTGCCGCGGATCGCCGCCGACAGCGGCGCGTCGAGCACCGACAGGAAGCTGAGCGCCGGGTGTTGCGACGCGATATCGCGGCTGGCCACGTCGGTCAGCTGCAGCGCCATCTGCGCCGTCTTGGCGCGCGGCGCCCGGTCGTAGTCGAGCATCAGCTTGGTCACGTAGGAGCGGCCCGACAGCACCGAAGCGCCACCGCTCAGCCGGGTGCGGCCGTCGCGCAGATCGAGCGTCAGCCGACCTTCGTCGACGGTCCAGCTGCGGCCGGCGCGGGCGTCGTCGTAATTGATCACCAGGCCCTCCGAGCGGACCTGCTCCAGCGCCGCCAGCGCCGGGCGTTCGAACAGCCGGTCGATCTGCTGCAGCAGCCCGGCCAGCCCCTCGGCGCGACGCCGCGGCGCGCCGCGCGCCGCCGGCCGACCCGGCATGGTCGGTGCCCGGTCGAAGCGCAGCGCGACGCGGCCGTCGGACTCGCGGCGCAGGCCTACCTCGGCGCCGCGCAACACCACCTCCTGCGCCAGCGCCTCGCGGTTGAACAGCAGACCGCGCGGCGACACCAGCGCATCGATCTCGGGCACCCGCGCCAGAACCGCGCCGCTGGCGTCGCGCAGCACCGTGTCGCGCAGCCCGATTCTCGGGTGCAGGTCGGTGCCCAGCGTCACGGTGATCGCGCCGAAGTCGAGATCGCCACCGGCCAGCATGGTGCCGGCCTGCGCCTCGACCCGCCGGGTGATCCAGCTTGGCGCCGTCACCTCCTGGCCGATCAGCAGCAGCGGCAGCGCGATCGCGAACACCAAGGGCAGCGCCACCAGCGTCATCGCGACGCTGATCATCCGCCGCAACAGCCCGGCGACCCGCTGGCCGCGCGGCCGGCGCGGTGGTCGCGGCCGCGGGTCGTGGTCGCGGCGCAGCTGATGCTGCGGCGGCGGTGCGTGCTCTGGCTTGATCATCTGATGCTGCAAGTCAGGCCGCGGCCCCTTGATTTCGGTCGGTCCAGTGTAGAGTCCTTCCCTCGCGGCGACCACTGCCGCGACACCCAACCGGCAAGGATTCGCGCCATGGTCGACGAGACATTGCAGCAGGGCCAGATCGCCCCCGATTTCGAACTGCCCCGCGACGGCGGCGGCAGCGTCGCGCTGTCGGCGCTGCGCGGCGCGCCGGTGGTGCTGTATTTCTACCCGCGCGACGACACCTCGGGCTGCACCAAGCAGGCGCTGGGCTTCACCGAAGCGGCCGAGGCCTTCGCCGTGGCGCAGGCGGTGGTGCTTGGCGTGTCGAAGGACAGCGTCGCCAAGCACGACAAGTTCCGCGACAAGCACGGCCTTGGCATCGCATTGCTGTCGGACGAGGCCGACAAGACCTGCGAGGCCTACGGCGTCTGGAAGCAGAAATCGATGTACGGCAAGACTTTCTGGGGCATCGAGCGCAGCACCTTCCTGATCGATGCCGAGGGGCGGATCGCCCGGATCTGGCGCGGCGTGAAGGTGCCCGGCCATGTCGAGGAGGTTCTCGACGCGGTGCGCGCGCTGTGAGCGCCACGCTGAGCCAGCTGGCCGTCGAGGTGCTGAACACCGCCGACGGCCGGGCCAAGACCGCGCTGTCGCACCGCGCCGCGCAGCTGTGGCGCGACAGCCGCGCCGCAGCCGCGCCGCTGCCGATCGGCGTCGCGACGCCGCCCGACAAGCCGGCCCGCCCCGACACCCCCGAACTGCTGGCGCCGCGCGACATGCCGAAGCGCCGGCCCGGATCGGATCACGGTCGGATCGCGCTGATCCACGCCGTCGCCCATATCGAGCTGAACGCCGTCGACCTGCATTGGGACATCATCGCCCGCTTTGCCGGCACCCCGCTGCCGGTCGGGTTCTTCGACGACTGGGTCAAGGCGGCGGACGAGGAATCCAAGCACTTCAACCTGCTGTGCGACCGGCTCGAGAGCCTGGGCAGCCATTACGGCGCCCTGCCCGCGCATGAGGGCATGTGGCGCGCCGCCGAGGACACCGCGACCGACCTGCTGGCCCGGTTGGCTGTGGTGCCGATGGTGCTCGAGGCGCGCGGGCTCGACGTGACGCCGGGGATGATCGAGATCTTCCGCAAGGCCGGCGACACCGACACTGTGGCTGCGCTCGAGGTGATCTACGCCGAAGAGGTGCACCACGTCTCCTACGGCGCGAAGTGGTTCAATTTCCTCTGTGGCCGCGACGACCGCGACCCGACACCTGTGTTCCACGAGCTGGTGCGCAAGCATTTCCACGCCGCGCTGAAGCCGCCGTTCAACGAAGAGAAGCGCGCCGAGGCCGGGATTCCGCCCGACTTCTACTGGCCGCTGGCCGAGACCGCGTCGCGGCGCTGACCCGTCCCGACCCGCCGCCGGGCCCGCGCCCGGCGGTTCTCGCGGCGGCGCGAAACCCGACACAAGACCGTCACAGATGCACAACACCTCAACAAACTGTTTCGAGTCGGCGAAATTCTGCCGGTTTTCCGTGCGAACCGGCGGGGTTCCCCGGACCTCGGCCAAAATTGTTGCGACACCGGACGCCCACCGGTAACACCTCCCCGTGGAGCTGCTTTCAAAAGTAGTACCACTTTCGGGAACAGCACGGGGACAGACGGTGCGGACACGAATAGCGCTGAAACTACACGCGGCCCTCGAGCGCCGATTCCCCGAGCGGCGGCTGTTTCTTCGCTCCGACACCGAAACCCGCTTCATCCGACTGCACCCCGGCACCCAGCTGGTGGCATGGGCCGGCGTGACGCTGGTGATCGGCTGGACCATCACCGCCACCGCGATCCTGCTGATGGACAGCATCGGCTCCGGGAACTTCCGCGCCCAGGCACAGCGCGACCAGATGATCTACGAAGACCGGCTGAACGCGCTGTCCGAGGAACGCGACCGCCGCGTCGCCGAGGCCGCAGCGGCGCAGCAGCGGTTCTCTTCGGCGCTTGAACAGATCTCGGTGATGCAGACCGAGCTGCTGTCGTCGGAAGACCGCCGCCGCGAAATGGAGACCGGTCTCGAAGTCGTGCAGTCGGCGCTACGCCGCACCATGATTGAGCGCGAGGAAGCCCGCGACGCCGCCAAGGCGTTCGAAGTGGCGATCGCCGATGGCGGCAGCGTCAGCGGCGGCCCCGACGCCCAGGCGATGACCGGCACCGTCGACATCCTGTCCGACGCGCTGGCAACGACCGCCGAGGAGCGCGACATCATCGCCGCCGACGCCGAAGTGGCGATCGAGCAGGCCAGCGAGCTGCAGCTCGAGCTGCGGCTGCTCAACGAGCGCAACGACGACATCTTCCGCCAGCTCGAAGAGGCGATGACGGTGTCGGTCGAGCCGCTCGACGAGATGTTCCGCGCCGCCGGGATGAACCCCGACAGCATGCTCGAGCAGGTGCGCCGCGGCTATTCCGGCACCGGTGGCCCGCTGACCCCGATCCAGTTCTCGACCATGGGCGGTGGCGTCGACACCACCACCGGCCGCGCCAACGCGCTGCTCGACCAGCTCGACAAGATCAACATGTACCGGATCGCCGCCGAAAAGGCGCCGTTCGGCCAGCCGGTGCAGGCCTCGTACCGCTTCACCAGCGGCTTCGGCCAGCGCTGGGGCCGGCTGCACGCCGGCACCGATTTCGCGGCGCCGATCGGCACCCCGATCTACTCCACCGCCGATGGCGTGGTGATCGAGGCCGGCTGGGCGTCGGGCTATGGCCGGCTGATCAAGATCCAGCACGAATTCGGCATCGAAACCCGCTACGCGCATCTCAACAAGATCAGCGTCCAGGTCGGGCAAAGGGTCTCGCGCGGCGACCGGATCGGTGATATGGGGAACTCCGGACGATCCACCGGACCGCATCTTCACTACGAGGTCCGCGTTGGAGGCACTCCCGTCAATCCCATGACCTACATACGAGCTGGACAAGATGTTTTCTAAGAGCAAAATCAACGAGCCCGGACCCAGGACAGCCGAAGGGACAGCCCCCATGGACGCCCAAGCCAAGCCCGCGCAGCCGCAAGGCACGCAGGACTACCGCCCCGCCGCCCCCAAGGCCAAGCCGCCGGCATCGATCCTGTCGGCCGACCTGCACATCAAGGGCAACATCAAGACCACCGGTGACATCCAGATCGAAGGCCAGATCGAGGGCGACATCCGCGCCCATCTGCTGACCGTCGGCGAAGGCGCCACCGTGAAGGGCGAACTGGTTGCCGATGACGTGGTGATCAACGGCCGGATCGTCGGCCGGGTGCGCGGCCTCAAGGTCCGGCTGACCTCGTCGGCCCGGGTCGAGGGCGACATCATCCACAAGACGATCGCGATTGAATCGGGCGCGCATTTCGAGGGCTCGGTGCAGCGCCAGGAAGACCCGCTGAACAGCGGCGGCTCGCGCCCCGCCGGCAAACCCGGATCGCAGTCCTCGT
>JBFGEI010000088.1:0-10492 GCA_041580155.1 Limimaricola sp. | reverse complement strand
TGCCGCCGCCGCCGCCGGCCACGGCACCGGCGCCGGCCGCGGGCTACGGCATCCCGGCGGCGGCGTCGCCCGCCGCCACCGCGCCGGGCGATGGCCACGCGGCGCTGGCGCTGTCCTACACCGGGATGAACCGGCTGGCGGCCTGCGCGACGCCGCTGCTGCTGCTGGTCAGCCGGATCCGCAACCGGGCGCAGCACATGGATCCCGACAAGCTGCGCCAGAGCGTGATCGCCGAGATCCGCGCGTTCGAATCCCGGGCGTTGCAGGCCGGCACCGAGGCGCAGACCGTCAAGATCGCCCGCTACGCGATCTGCGCCACGCTCGACGACGTGGTGCTGAACACGCCCTGGGGCGAGGCCTCGGCCTGGTCGCAGCAGTCGATGGTCGGCACTTTCCACCGCGAGACCGTCGGCGGCGACCGTTTCTACGACCTTTTGGCCCGGCTCGAGAGGGACCCGGGCAGCAACGTCGAGATGCTCGAGTTCCTGTACCTGTGCCTGTCGCTCGGCTTCGAGGGCCGGCTTCGGGTCGAAGCCGGCGGCGGCGGCAAGCACCTGCAGATCCGCAACGGGCTGGCGCGGATCATCCGGGCGCAGCGCGGCCCGGTCGAGCACGACCTGTCACCGCATTGGAAAGGGCTCGATCGGCCGCACAAGGCACTGTCGGCCTGGCGTCCGGTCTGGATCTCGCTCGGGGCGGCGGTGGCGCTGCTGGCCTCGGGGTTTCTCGGGCTGTCATGGGCGCTGGGCGGGGCCACCGAACGGGTGCTGGGCCAGCTCTCGAGCCTCGACAGCGGCGCGGCGGCGGTGCTGGAACGCCGGGCGCCGCCGCCGCCGCTGCCCGAGGTCACCGAAGCCTCGGCGGCGCAGCTCGACAAGATGCGCGGATTTCTCAAGCAGGAGATCGCCGACGGCATCGTCAGCGTCACCCAGGACGCCAACACGATCAAGATCCGGATCACCGGCAACGGCATGTTCGCTTCGGGCTCCGACGCGTTGCAGCCGGCCTTCACCGCGCCGCTCGAACGGGTGGCGACGGCGCTCGATGGCGAACCCGGGGCGGTGATCGTGGCCGGCCATTCCGACAACGTGCCGATCGGCCACGCCCGGTTTCCGTCCAACATGCACCTGTCGCTGGCCCGCGCCGAGGCGGTGATGCAGATCCTCGCGGCCAACATCGCCGACCCGGGCCGGCTCAAGGCCGAAGGCCGGGCCGACAAGGAGCCGATCGCCTCGAACGACACCGCCGAAGGTCGGGCGCAGAACCGCCGGATCGAAGTGCTCTTGATGAAGGCTCAGGGTTGATGATCAAACGCTTTTTCACCTCGGCCTATTTCGTGATCGGCAGCGTCACGCTGATCCTCAGCCTCTGCCTCTGGCTGTTCAGCCCGTTCATCGCCGGCGCCGGCTGGAGCCCGTTCGCCGGCATCCTGTGGCGCGCAGTCGGGGTCGCGCTGCTGTGGGTCGTCGCCGGGCTGTGGATGCTGATCCGGTTCCTGCGGCGGCGCCGCCGCGACCGCAAGCTGACCGAGGAGATCGTCGACAGCCTCGATGCCGACGACGGTGCCGCGGTCGGCGCCGAGCTAGGCGAGATGAAGGCCAAGCTGCGCGATGCGATGACCCGGCTGCGCAAGTCGAAACTGGGCCGCAGGCATCTTTACGAGTTGCCGTGGTACGTGATGATCGGCCCGCCGGGCGCCGGCAAGACCACCTCGATCGTCAACTCCGGGCTGCAGTTCCCGCTGTCCGAGGAGGTAGGCGCGCAGGCGATCGGCGGCGTCGGTGGCACCCGCAACTGCGACTGGTGGTTCACCAACGACGCGGTGATGATCGACACCGCCGGGCGCTACACCACCCAAGAGAGCGACGCCGACACCGACAACGCGGCCTGGCTCGGATTCCTGGCGCTGCTGAAGAAGCACCGCAAGCGGCAGCCGATCAACGGTGCGATCGTCGCGATCAGCCTGTCGGACCTGTCGCTGCAGGACGAGATCACCCAGAAGGGCCACGCGGTCGCGGTGCGGCGGCGGCTGCACGAGCTGCGCGAAAGGCTCGGGGTGCGGTTCCCGGTCTATGTCCTGTTCACCAAGGCAGACCTGATCGCCGGCTTCACCGAGATGTTCGACGGGCTCGGCAAGGAGGATCGCGGCCAGGTCTGGGGCTTCACGCTCGGCCTGGCGCAGGGCCGCGGCGACACCTCGCCGGTCGCCGCGTTCAACGACGAGTTCGCGGCGCTGCTGGAACGGCTGAATGCCCAGTCCCTTGAGCGTCTGCAATCCGAGACCGATCCGCAGCGGCGCAGCCTGATCGCCGGCTTCCCGAGCCAGATCGCCTCGGTGCGGCAGGTCGCGCACGCGTTCATGTCCGAGGTGTTCCAAGACAACCGGTTCGAGAACCGCCACCTGCTGCGCGGCGTCTATTTCACCTCGGGCACCCAGGAGGGCAACCCGATCGACCGGCTGATGATGGGCATGGCGCGGGCGTTCGGCATCGGCCGGCAGGCGATCGGCAGCGGTCGCGGCAGCGGCCGGTCGTATTTCCTGACCCGGCTGTTCGAGCAGGTGATCTTCCGCGAGGCCGGGCTGGTGTCGGCCGACGACCGGGTCGAGCGGCGCTACCGCTGGACTCGGCGTGCCGCGATCGCCGCCGCCATCGTACTGGTGCTGGGCACCGGCGCGCTGTGGAGTCGCAGCTTCCTGGGCAACCAGGCGCTGATCGGCGTCGCCAGCGCCAGTGCGGCCGAATACCGAGACGCCGCGGCGGCGATCCCCGGCAGCCCGGTCGGCGACACCGACCTGCCGGCGGTGGTGCCGGCGCTCAACGTGCTGAGGGATATGCCGGGCAACCCGACGGTCAATCAGCCGGCGCCGCCGCGGGCGCTGTCCTTCGGGCTGTACCAGGGCAAGGTGATCGGCTCGGAGGCGGCGCAGTCCTACCGCGCGGCGCTGAACCAGCACCTGCTGCCGCGGCTGCTGCTGCGGCTGGAAGAGCAGATGCAGGCCAACATGAACGACCCGGACGCGATTTACGAAGCGCTGAAGATCTACCTGATCCTTGGGCTGCAGGGGCCGATGGACCGCAACCTGATCCTCGACTGGACGGCGCGCGACTGGGACAAGAGCTACCCGGGCGCCGCGCGCGAGGCGATGCGCGGCGACCTCGCGGTGCATCTCGCGGCGCTGATCGACCAGCCGATGCGCGAGATCGGGCTGAACGGTCCGCTGATCGAACAGGTCCGGGCGGTGCTGGCCGAGATGCCGCAGACCGACCGGATCTACAACGGCATCCTGAACAGCCCGGCGGTGACGGCGCTGCCGAAATGGCGGCCGACCGACGGCAATCCGGTGATCGCGCGGGCGATGACCCGCAGTTCCGGCACGCCGCTGAACGAGGGCATCGAAGGCGTGTTCACCCGCTGCGGCTTCCAGCAGGTGTTCGAGGCCGAGGCGCTGAGCGTCACCGAACGGCTGCAGGGCGAAAGCTGGGTTTTGGGCGATGCCGGCGACACCGCGCAAAGCGACGCGGCGACGGTGCGGATCTCGGCCGGGGTGTTCCAGCTCTACTTCACCGATTTCGTCGGCCGCTACGAGGCGCTGCTCGGCGATCTCGACATCGTGCCGCTGCAGTCGCTGACCCAGGCGGTCGAGGTGACCAACGTGCTGTCGAGCCCGGCGTCGCCGATCACCAACGTGCTTGAGGCGGTTGCCGATCAGACCCGGCTGACGCAAGGCTGCGGCGGCGTCGACACCGCGGCGGTCGGCGACGGCGTCGCCAGCGTCGTGACCGGCGAGATCGACTCGCTGCTGAGCGTGCGCCAGCGGATCCTGAAAGAGTCGGTGCAGCAAAGCGTCGCCGCATCGGGCGGGCAACAGGACCGGCCGCTGGGGGCGCAGGTCGAGGACCGGTTCGCCTGGCTGCAGACCTTGGTGGCGCGGCCCGAGGGCCAGCCGTCGCAGCTCGACCAGTTTCTCGGGCTGTTGACCGAGGTCTACCAGGAGATGAACAAGCTGTCGTTCAACGGCGGCGTCGGCCAGGGCACCGAGGCGGCGGCGATCCAGCGGCTGCAGCAGGCCAGCGCGCAGATGCCGGGGCCGCTGCCGCGCTGGTCGACCCAGATCACCACCGGGTCGTCGGGGATATCGGCCGACGGCACCCGGGCCTCGATCAACGGCCGCTGGCAATCCGAGGTGCTGCCGTTCTGCGTCCAGGCGCTGGGCAACCGCTACCCGTTCGACCGCCGCGCCAAGGCCGATGTCGGGCTGCAGGATTTCGTGCGGCTGTTCAGCCCCGGCGGGTTGATCGACGCGTTCTTCGCCGAGCACCTGCAGGCCCATGCCAATACCCAGACCAACCCCTGGAGCTGGAACTCGGTCAATGGTGTCGATCTCGGGGTGTCCGAAGCGGTGCTGGCGCAGTTCCAGAACGCGGCGCAGATCCGCGACACCTTCTTCGCCTCTGGGGAAATGGCGGTGCCGCTGCAGGTCACGCCGCAGGCGCTCGACCCGACCGCGCTGTCGGTGCTGCTCGAGATCGACGGGCAGTACATCGGCTTCGCGCATCGCGACGGGGTGCCGACGCCGGTGGCGGTGAGCTGGCCGGGATCCGTCGGCATGGCGCGGCTGGCGCTGCACCCGCCGGCGGCCAACGTCGAGAACATGCTGAGCCGGGACGGGCCCTGGTCGCTGTTCCGGCTGTTCGACGGCGCCGAGCTGCGCAGCACCGACGCGCCGGATCGCAAGCGCGCGATCTTCCGCGTGGGCGGCAGGATCGCGATCTTCCAGGTCCAGCTCGGATCGGTGAACAACCCGTTCTCGTTGCAGGCGCTGAAGGATTTCAGCTGCCCGAAGAGCTTCTGATGGGCGGGGTCGAGATGCGGCCGGGCTACGGCGCCTATGGCAAGATGCCGGCGCTCGGCGACTTCTTCCGCAGCGGGCTGTCGCCCGGCTTCGTCGCCGGCTGGGACGGCTGGTTGCAGCAGGTGATGCCCGCCGCGCGGGTGCTGCTCGGCGCGCGCTGGACCGGCTGCTACATGGCGGCGCCGATCTGGCGGTTTTCGCTCGGGCCAGGGCTGGCCGGCGCGCTGCCGGCGCTGGGGGTGATGATGCCGTCGATCGATCGGATCGGCCGGCAGTTCCCGCTGGTGCTGGCCTCGGTGGATGGCGGGCTGGCGTGCGGGGTCGACGACCATCTCGCCGCCGCCGGCCGCTTTGCCGCGCTCGAGGCGCTGGCGCTGCTCACGCTCGACGAGGACCTCGGTCGCGACGGGCTGGTCGCGCGGCTGGCGCGTCTCGGCACCGCGCCGGCGGCCGCCGTCACGCCGGCGACGCAAATCACCCGGGGCGGCGCGCCGTCGCGCAGCTTCTGGAGCGCCGAGCACCGCGACGGGCTGCGACTTCTGGGGTGCGCGGCGCTGCCCGACGAGGCTGCCTTCGCGGCGATGATCGACCCGGATGCGGCGCTGTGGCAGGAGGCCGGCGCATGACCCGCGGCACAAGATACAGCGCCGCGAGCCATGTCGGCCACGTGCGCAAGGTCAACGAGGACGCGGTGTTGTGCCTGCCCGAGCGGCGGATCTGGGTGGTCGCCGACGGCATGGGCGGGCACCTGGCGGGCGATTACGCCAGTCAGGCGGTGGTCGACAGCATCGCGACGGCGCCGGTCGGCGACGACCCGGGCGACCGGATGCGCGAGGTCCGCGCAGCGCTGCTTCGGGCCAATGACACGATCCTCGCCGAGGCCGAGGCGCGCGGTCTCGGGGTGATCGGCGCGACCGTGGTGGCGCTGGTGGTGTCGGACGATCACTTCATGGCGTTCTGGGCTGGCGACAGCCGGCTGTACCGGCTGCGCGACGGCGCGCTCGAGATGCTGACCACCGATCATTCGCTGGTCGCAGCACTGGTGCTGTCGGGGCAGCTGAGCTGGGACGAGGCCGAGGCGCATCCGCAATCGAACACCATCACCCGCGCCATAGGCGTCGCCCGCGAGCTCGATCTCGACAAGGTGCGCGGCGTCACCGCCGCCGGCGACCGGTTCCTGCTCTGCTCGGACGGGCTGACCAAATACGCCGGTGTCGCGCGGCTTCGGTCGGCGCTGTCCGGCGCGCCGATCGAAACCGTGGCGCGGAATCTGGTGCAGCTGGCGCTGGATGGCGGCGGCGCCGACAACATATCGGTGATCGTGGTCGACCTGGGCTGACCCGCAAGGTCAGGGCCGGGCGGTGGTCAGCAACCGGCTGTCGAGCGACAGGATCAGCCCGTCCTCGAGATCCGCCTGCGCCTGCAACGCGGCGGCGTAGGCCTCGGCGCTCTCGGTGGTGGGGCGCAGCTCGTCGAAGATCGGCGCGGCGGCGTGCAGCACGATCACCTTGCTTTTGCCTAGCAGGCTGTCGTCGACCAGGAAGGCCAGCCCGCCGTCGGTTTCGGCGCTGGCGACCGGATAGGCGACCCGTACCGCGGCCGTGCCGTCGGCGGCGTGGCGCAGCGTCGCCACGGCGTTATCGGGCCGGTTCACGTTCGGCAGCAGGTGGTAGACGTTGCCGGTGACGTCGAGGATCGACGCGTAGACATAGCCCTGGGTCGCGCCCGGCGGCAGCGCGACGTCGATCACCGGGTTCTCGCCGACGAAGAACCGGCCGCTCGTGTTCGGCGACCCGGTCGCGCCGAACGAGAACGCGATGTTGAAGCCGCCCTCGGGGGCTTGCGGCAGGTGCTGTTCGATCAGGCAGAGCGCCGGGTTCAGCACCTCGGTCTCGATCGCCAGCGGTCGGCCATCGGCGACCGCCAGGATCGCGTCGTACAGCCCGATGCGATCGCCGATCTCGGCCAGCTGGCCGCGCACGGTGATCGGCGCCTCGGCCGGGTAGCCGTCGGCCGGCATGTCGGCAAGCTGCAGCGGCCCGCAATCCGCGGCATCGTCGAGCAGCGGCTGCAGCGTCTCGCGGGTCAGCCGCGACGGCTCGAGCGCGATCTCGACCCGGCCCTCAAGCGCGCCCGGCGCCGCGGCGCCGTCGAGCATCGCGAGCAGCCGGTCGCGCAGCACCGGGTCGTGGGTGATCCCGTCGAGCGACATCGTGTCGTCCTGCACCCTGAGGCGGAAACGCTTCAGCGGCAGCGCGGCGTCGAGCACCTCGACCACTGACGGTCCCCAGTCGACCGCAATCTCGCCCGACGCCAGGTCGAGTTCGCTGGCCCCGCCTGCCGCCGCGACCCGGCGCGACAGCGCCGCCGCGGTTTCCTCGGACGGCGCGTGACCGGCCAGCGTCAGCGCCCCGGACGGGTCGCGTTCGGCGATCAGTACGAAGGGCGAGGCCGCGGGCAGCCGGGGCTCGAATAGCCCGCCGAACCAGGCGCCGCCGCCAAGCACGGTCAGCGCCAGCAGCGCGGCGAGCGCCGGACCGCCGCGACCGCGGCGGCGTGGCGGCCGCGCAGGCGGGGCGACGGTGTCGCGCGGCATCACCCGGGTCTGCTGCCCGGCCGGATCGATCGCCTCGAGCAGCTCTTCGGCCGATTGGAACCGGTCGGCAGGGTCGGGCGCGGTCATCCGGTCGAGCAGCGATTTCAGCGGCTCGGGCACGCCCTCGGTGTCGAGCGGTTCGGCCTTGCGGCGCAGCACCTCCATCGGCGAGTTGCCGGCGTCGGGAGCGGCGCCGCGGAACGTCGCCAGCAGCAGCGCGCCGAGCGCGTAGATGTCGGACCGGGCATCGGCGTGGCCGTGCAGCTGTTCGGGCGCCGCGTAGGCGTATTTGCCGGCGAATTCACCGCCGACGATGGTGGCGGCGCCGGCATTGGCGTCCTTGGCGATGCCGAAGTCGATGATCACCGCCTGGGCCGGATCGCCGCCGCGCAGGATGATGTTGTCCGGCGACAGGTCTCGGTGGAAGATCTTGCGGTCATGGGCGGCGCGCAGCCCTTGGGCGACCCGGGCGCCGATCACCAGCAGCTGTTCGGCGTCGAGCCCGCCCTGGCGCAGCTTTTCGTGCAGCCCCGGACCCTCGACGTAGTCCATGATCAGGTAGACTTGGCCGTCGGGCGTGCGGTGATTCTCCGAGTAGCGCACCACCGCGTCATGGCGGATTTCGCGCATTTCCTCTTCGCGGGTCATCAGCAGCAGGAAATCGGCGTTGCGCGCGAATTCCGACTTCAGCACCTTCACCGCCATCGCCCGGCCGGAAATCTCGTTGCGGGCGCGGTAGACCTCGGAGATGCCGCCGCGGCCCAGCACCGCCTCGATCCGGTAGGTGTTGTTCAGCACGACACCGGGCTGGAAGATGTCGCCGGGGCGCGGTTCGGTCATGCGCGCCCCCCGCGACCCTTGCGCCGCGCCCTGTCCCGACCCGCCACCGGCCTCACCCGACCAGCTGGAACTCGACCCGGCGGTTCTCCTCGGCTCGGGGGTCCAGGCTGTCGGCCGGATAGGCTTCGCCGACGCCCACCGCCTGCAGCCGCCCCGCGGTGATGCCGCATTCGCCGACCATGTGGCGCTTGACCTCCTCGGCGCGCAGCAGCGACAGCCGTTCGTTGTAGCTGGCCGAGCCGGAGGCGTCGGTATGGCCGACGATCCGGAACACGCCGTCGTCCATGGTCGCCATCACCTGGCACAGGGTGGCCAGCTTCGGCTTCTGGTCCGGGCGCAGCGCGGCCGAGTCGAAGTCGAAGGCGATCCGCACCGCGACCTCCTGCGACGCCTCGACCCGGGTGTAATCGGCGGCGGGGGCGGCGGCGGCCGGGGCCGTCGCGGCGGCGTCCGGCGCCGCGGTGCCGCCGCCGGTCGGCGCGATCACCAGCCCGCGGGTCTTCTGGCTGCGAAACCTGCTTTCGATTTCCTCGGCGCTCAGACCGTCCGCATCGCCGGACTGGGCGTGCAGCGGCGCCGGCTGCAGCATCGAGACGGCAACGGCGAGCGCCGCTGCGGCGGGGAAACGGGTCATGGCGGAACCTCTGATACGGGAAATGCACGGCGTGGTTGCGCCAAGACTACAGCAGCCCTGACGCTGCGGCAACTTTCTTGGTGTTTTATTGCGAAGTCGTTCACCTTGGGGTTGCGTTGGTCCCGGTTCGGCGCGGTAAGCTCGGGGTGCGGCGGCGTTCGGACCGCCCGGCAAGGGGGCTGCGGGATGCGACTTGTTCCAGCGATCATCCTCGCGGTGGCCGTGCTGCTGGCGCCGCTGATCTGGATCTTCGTGCCGCGCTTGCTGCCGCAGCACGCCGCGGCGTTCGACGGGCCGGCGATCGACAGCGGTGCCCGGATCGATCTCGAGATGCTGCGCGGCGACGTCGAGGCGCTGGGCGGCGCGGTCGAGACGCTGCGCGGCGACCTGGTGGCGCTCGGTGCCCGGGTCGATGCGCTGCCGGTGCTGGCGCCGGGGCTGCCGACGCCGTCCGAGCAGAGCTTCGACGACAGCGACCAGGCGCCGTCGGGGCCCGGCGTCGCCGACGAGACCTACGCCCAGGTGGTGCTGATCTTCGATCGCACCAACGTCAATGACGGGCTGTCGGTCGCCGGCCCGTCGCTGCTGGAAACGATGCTGGGACGGCCGCGGCAGGCGCTCAGCGACACTTGCGAGCCGATGACCAACCCGAAGCTGAAGCAGATGCTGGTGCGGGGCAATGTCGGGCCGGTGCCGGTCAACATGCTGCGACCGGCGGTCGAGTCGCTGACCCGGGTGTTCGAGCAGATCCGGGTCACCGACCCGACGTTGTACGGGCTGATCAACACCGCCGGATCGCTGTGCGTTCGGCGGATCCGCGGCACCCGCGACCGGCTCTCGACCCACGCCTTCGGCCTGGCGATCGATCTCAACATCAATGGCGTGCTCGACAATTTCACCGACGGCAAGACCCAGATGGGGCTGATCGTGATGGCGGATTTCTTTCATGCCGAGGGCTGGATCTGGGGCGCCGGGTTCCGCCGTGAGGACAGCATGCATTTCGAGGTGAGCCGCGAAAAGCTCGAGGAGTGGCGCGGCGAGGGGCTGCTGTAGCGCGGCCAAGGCGGAGACCGAGACGATGAGACCAATCCTGCGGCTGTCGATCCTGACCCTGATGGCGTTACCGGCGCTGCCCGCCGTCGCCGCCGAGCGCGTCGCGCTGGTCATCGGCATGGCGCGCTACGTGCATATCGCGCCGCTCGACAACACCGCCAACGACGCCCGCGACCTTGCCGCGACGCTGCAGGGCATCGGCTTCGAGGTCACGCTGGCGATCGACGAACCGGGCGCGCGGATGCGCGAACTGCTGCACGATTTCGCGTTTCGGGCCGAGACCGCCGAGCTGGCCCTGATTTACTTCGCGGGGCATGGCGTCGAGGTCCAGGGCGAGAATTTCCTGGTCCCGGTCGATGCCGACGTCGCCAGCAATCGCGACGTGCAGCGTCAGGCACTGTCGCTCGACCAGTTCCTCGCGGCGGTCGATCGGGCGCGGGTGATGCGGGTGGTGATCCTCGATTCCTGTCGCGACAACCCGTTCGGCGACGCGCTGGCGCCGCAGCCGGCAACC
>JBFGEI010000087.1:0-10506 GCA_041580155.1 Limimaricola sp. | reverse complement strand
GCCCTTCGCCGGCGACGCCGCCACCGGCTTCACCCGCACCGCCAACCGCCGCGATTTCGCCATCGCGGCGCCGGGGCGGACGCTGCTCGACGCGGCGCATGGCGCCGGACGGGACGTGCATGCGGTCGGCAAGATCGGCGACATCTTTTCGATGCGCGGCATCACCGACCTGCGCAAGGGTCCCGACGACAAGCTGATGCGGCACCTGTCGGACCTGGTGGACGAGGCCGCCGACGGCGCGCTGGTCTTCGCCAACTTCGTGGAGTTCGACACCAACTTCGGCCATCGCCGCGATATCGCGGGCTACGCCCGCCAACTCGAATGGTTCGACGCCGAACTGGGCCGGATCCTGCCGCGGCTGCGGGACGGCGACCTGCTGGTGGTCACCGCCGATCACGGCAACGACCCCAGCTTCGTCGGCACCGACCACACCCGCGAACGGGTGCCGGTGCTGTGCCACGGCCTGGGCGCGCGCAGCCTCGGCCTGATCGGCTTCACCGATGTCGGCGCGCTGGTCGCGCGGCATCTCGACATTCCACTGCCCGACCCGGAGGCCGACGCATGAGCCATAAATCCCTGCCCAAGGTCGAGTTGCACCTGCATCTCGAAGGCGCCGCACCGCCGGGCTTCATCGCCGGTCTCGCGCGCGAGAAGAGCATCGACATCGACCGGATTTTCACCGAGGACGGCGATTTCGTCCGCGGCAGCTTCGAGTGGTTCCTCAAGGCCTACGACGCCGCCTGCACCGTGCTGCAGGGGCCGAAGGACTTCCACCGGCTGACCACCGCGGTGCTTGAACAAAGCGCCGAGCAGGGGGTGATCTACACCGAGTTCTTCCTGTCGCCCGACTTCTGTGGCGGCGGCGATCTGGGCGCCTGGCGCGACTACCTCGACGCGATGACCGACGCCGCCGCCCAGGCCGAGAAGGACTTCGGCATCCACGCCCGCGGCATCGTCACCTGCCTGCGCCATCTCGGCCCCGAGGCGGCCAAGCCGATCGCGTATTGCGCCGCCGAGACCCGCGGCGATTTCATCACCGGCTTCGGCATGGCCGGCGCCGAGATGCTGCACCGCCCGGGCGATTTCGCCTGGTCGTTCGACGCCGCCCGCGAGGCCGGGCTGCGGCTGACCGCGCATGCCGGCGAATGGGGCGGGCCCGACATGGTGGCCGAGACCGTCGACCTGCTGGGCTGCGAACGGATCGGCCACGGCATCAATGCGGTGTCGGATCACGCGCTGTGCGACCGGCTGATCGAGAAGGGCGTGACGCTCGAGGTCTGCCCGGTGTCGAATCTGGTGCTGGGCGCGGTGAAGGACTGGCGCTCGCACCCGATCGAAAAACTGCGCGACCGCGGCCTGAAGGTGACGGTCTCGACCGACGATCCGCCCTGGTTCGGCACCACGATGACCCATGAATACGACATGCTCGAAAAGCATTTCGGCTGGGATCACGAGGTGCTGGCGACCAGCAACAGGGTGGCGCTCGACGCCGCGTTCTGCGACGACGCCACCAAGACCGCCCTCGGCAAGAGACTGGAGACCGCATGACCGATCAGACCACCCCCCAGCACCTCACCGTCGTCCGCCACCCGCTGGTGCAGCACAAGCTGACGCTGATGCGGCAGAAGGACACCTCGACCGCCTCGTTCCGGCAGCTGCTGCGCGAGATCAGCCTTCTGCTGGCCTACGAGGTGACCCGCGAACTGCCGATGACCACGGTGACCATCGACACGCCGCTGCAGCCGATGCAGGCGCCGCTGATCGAGGGCAAGAAGCTGGCGCTGGTGTCGATCCTGCGCGCCGGCAACGGCCTGCTCGACGGCATCCTCGAGCTGATCCCGGCCGCCCGTGTCGGTTTCGTCGGGCTGTATCGCGACCCCGAGACGCTGCAGCCGGTGCAGTATTACTTCAAGGTGCCCAAGGGGCTCGACGAGCGGCTGACGATCGCGGTCGACCCGATGCTGGCCACCGGCAACTCGTCGGTCGCGGCGATCGACCTTCTGAAGCAGGCCGGCGCGCGCGACATCCGCTTCTTGTGCCTGCTGGCATCGCCCGAGGGCGTGGCGCGGATGAAGGAGGCGCATCCCGACGTGCCGGTGATCGCCGCGGCGCTGGACGAGCGGCTGGACGAGCACGGCTACATCGTGCCGGGCCTCGGCGACGCCGGCGACCGGATGTTCGGCACCCGCTGACCGGACCGTCGCTTTACAGCTGCCCGGCGGTGTAGCATCCTGCGGCAAAATCGGGGGGCCGAGATGGTCAAGACGTTCCTGGCCGCCTCGGCGGCGCTCGTGGCATTGGCCGCTCCGGCGCTGGCGCAGAACGGTCTCCCGGCCGAATTTCCCCCGGCCAGCTACACCGCCAGCCAATACATCGACAGCACCGGCTGCGCCTTCATCCGCAGCGGCCCGGCCGGCGCAACCACCTGGGTGCCGCGGGTCAGCCGGCAGCGGCAGCAGCTGTGCGGCTTCCAGCCCAGCCTCGGCACCGCAGCCGCGGTCGCGGCGGCCCCGGCGCCCGTGGTCTCGCCGCGCGTGGTCGCGCCGCCGCCAATCACCGCAAGCCCGGCCGCCGCTAGCCCGGTCGCCGCGCGGCTGACCAGGGCCGAGCTGTGCCGCGATCGGTTCGGGCCGCAGCCCGGCTACGTCAGCAGCCGCGACGGCGCGGTGATCGACTGCGGACCGGCGCCGCGGGTCGCTGCGGCCCCGCCCGCGATCGGCAGCACGATGACCCTGGCGCAGCTCTGCGCCCGGATCGCCGAGACCGGGCAGGGCTACGTGGTCCGCGACACCGGCGCGCCGGTCAGCTGCGCGCCGGGCGCGGACGCGTCGGTGCGGGTCAGGCTGGAAGCGCCCCTGGCTGCGCCGCGCGCCCGGCTTGCCAGCCGCAGCCCGGTCGCGCCGGCGCTGGCGCTGCCCGACCCGGTGGCGCCGCCAAGCGGCTACCGGCCGGTCTGGACCGACGGCCGGCTGAACCCGAACCGGGGCGTGGTGATCGTCGAGCGCGCCGGCGCCGGGCGGGTCGCGGCACCGGTGCCGGCGGCGCCGGTGACGCTGCCCGCGACCGGACCGGTCGCACGGATCTCGAGCCGGTCGCCGGCGCCGGACGGCACGGCGCATCGCTACGTGCAGGTCGGGGTCTATGCCGACGCCGGCAACGCGGCGCGCAGCGCGCAGCGGCTGCAGCGGTTGGGCCTGCCGGTCGAACACGACCGTCTGTCGCGCTATGGCAGCGAGATGCGGGTGGTCATCGCCGGCCCGTTCGAGGCCGGGGCGACGCTGCAGGAGGCGCTGGTGACGGCGCGCCGCTCGGGGTTTCCGGACGCGTTCACCCGGCGCTAGGGCCTAGCCGCGGCAGATGCCCTGCAGGCTGACCCAGTCGCCATCCGACAGCACCGGCCCACCGCTCTGATCGGCGGCGGGGTCGGCGGCGACCAGCACCGCGGCCTCGACGCCGGTCGGGTCGGTGGCGCGGGCCCAGGGGCCGATCGGCACCCGCGCCGCGCCGAACCAATCCAGCAGCACGTCATCGTCGGCGCGCGGCGCCGGGGTCTTCGTCAGGTGCTCGGCCTGGGCCTGCAGCGCCTCGGTCGGGATGTCGCCTGTGGTCAGCAGCTTCAGCACGGTGCCGAAGCCGCTTTCGTGCAGCAGGTCGTCGAGCGGGTCGGATTCGTCGCGGCTGGCGGCGGTGGCCAGCACGTGGCCGGCCACGACGGCCGGGTCTTCGGTGCTGTCGAGTAGCGCGGCCGGCAGAACCACGATGCCGCCCGGCAGGTAGAGCGGCCCGGCCAGCCCCTTCGGCACCACCACGATCTGTCCGGGCGTGCCGCGGCCCAGCACCCGGTCGCGCAGCCGGCTCAGCGCCTCGGTCCCCAGCGGGTCGCGGCAGGTCGGACCGGTGATCCGCTGCACCATGCCAAGCAGCGTGGCGCCGATCTCGCTGCGCTTGCCGGGCGGCACCACGGTCAGGGTCTGCCGCATCAGCGCGCCGGGCAGCCAGAACAGCGCCACCAGCACGACCAGACCGACGCCGCCGGCGATCGTGCCCTGCCGCAGCCGGCCCGGCCGCGGCTGCCGGCTGGCGATGGCGCGGCGGACCTTCTCGATCGCGCCGATCATCGTGTCGTCGTCGATCTCGATGGTCTCGCTGACCTCGGCGTCGGGGGCGTAGACGGCGGGCCGGTCGCCGGGGTTGATCCGCTGCAGCGCCGGCAGCGACCAATGGGTCAGCGGCCGGCCGCTCCCGTCGGTCAGCACCAGGGTCGCCTCGCCGAAGGAAATCATCACGGCGCGCGGCTCCGCGTCGGGTGCCGTGCGCCACTTGCCCTCAGTTTCGAGCCGGGCGAATTCCTTGAGTGCCGTCATCGTTCCTTTCACGGCCGGCCTGTGCCGGGCCGCCTGCCTGTTCCGGCAACATAGCCGGGCCGCAACGAGAGGAACAGGGGCGGCAGCCGCAAGCAAGCCGGTTGTGGCACTGGGAAGACCGAATTTTCAGGGGGTTTCTCGGCGATCTGTCGCGGATCGCGCAAAGCCCGGTCCCGGCGTGGCGCCGGGACCGGGGCAGGGGTCAGGCCGCGACCGCGCGGCCGTCGCCGTAGAGCTCGTAGAAGCCATCGTCGCCCTCGGCCATCCGGCGCAGCAGCGCCGGGCAGGCGAAGCGGTCGCCGAACTCGCGCTCGAGCTGGTCGCAGCGCTCGGCGGCGTAGGGCGCGCCCAGCATGTCGAGCCAGGAGAACGGGCCGCCCGACCACGGCGCGAAGCCCCAGCCGAGGATCGCCGCGACATCGCCTTCGCGGATGTCGGTCAGCACCCCGGCCTCGAAGGCGCGCACCGCCTCGAGCACCTGGCTGAACAGCAGACGGTGCTGCACGGTGATCAGGTCCGGCTGCTGCTCGGCCACCGGGTAGCGGGTCTCGAGCCCGTCCCACAGGCCGATCCGGCCGCCCTTGTCGTCATAGGCGTAGAAGCCCGACTTCGACTTTCGGCCCATCCGGCCCTGGTCGGCCATCCAGAACAGCACCTCGTCGACCGCGCCGTCGGGATAGTCGTCGCCCATCGCCGCCTTGGTCGCCTTGGCGATCTTCACGCCGAGGTCGATCGAGGTCTCGTCGACCAGCTGCAGCGGTCCCAGCGGCATGCCGACCAGCCGCGCCGCGTTCTCGATCAGCGCCGGCTCGACACCCTCGGCGACCATCCGCACGCCTTCGTTGATGTAGGGGATGATGCAGCGGTTGGCGTAGAAGAACCGCGCGTCGTTGACCACGATCGGGGTCTTGCGGATCTGCCGCACGAAATCGAGCGCCTTGGCCACCGCGACGTCGCCGGTCGCCGCGCCGCGGATGATCTCGACCAGCATCATCTTGTCGACCGGGCTGAAGAAGTGGATGCCGATGAACCGCTCGGGATCCTCGGAGGCCTTGGCCAGCTCGGTGATCGGCAGCGTCGAGGTGTTGGTCGCGAAGATGCAGTCGGGGCCGACGGCGGCGAGCACCTTGCGGGTGACCTCGGCCTTGACGCCCGGATCCTCGAACACCGCCTCGACGATCAGGTCGCAGCCCGACAGCGCGGCGTAGTCGGTGGTCGCGGTGATCCGGCCCAGCACCTCGGCCTTCTTCTCGGGCGTCACCTTCTTGCGGGCGACCCCCTTGTCGAGCAGCGCCTCGGCATGGCCACGGCCGCGGTCCGCCGCGTCCTGCGCGCTGTCGATCAGCACCACCTCGATGCCGGCGTTGGCCGACACGAAGGCGATGCCGGCGCCCATCATGCCGGCGCCGATCACCCCGACCTTGCTGACCTTCTGGTCCGGCGCCTGCGGCCGGTTGGCGCCCTTCTCGAGCGCTTCCTTGTTGATGAACAACGACCGGATCATCGCCGAGGACGACGGGTTCATCAGCACGTTGGTGAACCAGCGCGCCTCGATCTTCAGCGCGGTGTCGAACGGCACCAGCGCGCCTTCGTAGACCGCCGAGAGCAGCGCCTTGGCGGCCGGGTAGACGCCCTGGGTCTTGCCGTGGACCATGGCGGATGCGCCGACGAAGGTCATGAAGCCGGCCGGCTGGTAGGGCGCGCCGCCGGGCATCTTGTAGCCCTTGGCGTCCCACGGCTTGAGGATGTCGGCGTCGGTCGCCGACAGCACCCAGGCCTTGGCGGAGGCGATCGGGTCTTCGACCACCTCGTCGACCAGCCCGGCTGCCTTGGCCTTGCGCGGATCGCTCAGCCGACCCTCGAGCAGCAGCGGCGACGCGGCCATCGCGCCGAGCTTGCGCACCAGGCGGGTGGTGCCGCCGGCGCCCGGGAAGATCCCGACCATGATCTCGGGCAGGCCGATCTTGGCCTTCGGGTTGTCGGCGGCGAAGATCCGGTGGCAGGCCAGCGGCACTTCGAAGCCGATGCCGAGCGCCGTGCCCGGCAGCGCGGCCGCGATCGGCTTGCCGCCCTTGTTGGTCTTGGGGTCCATGCCGGCGCGCTCGATCTTGCGCAGCACCGCGTGCATCCGCATCACCCCGTCGAACACGGCGCGGGCCGGCTCGTCGCCGCCGGCCTGCTTCATCCCGGCGATGACGTTGAGATCCATGCCGCCGGCGAAGTCCTTCTTGCCGGAGGTGAGCACGATGCCCTTGACCTCGGCATCGGCCAGCGCCTGGTCGACCAGCGCCTCGAGCTCTTCGAAGCCCTGCAGCGACATCACGTTCATCGAACGATCGGGCACATCCCAGGTGATCACGGCGACGCCGTCGGCATCGCGGGCCATGGTGAAATCGGTCATGATGACCTCCTTTGAACAGATATCTCGGGTAGGGCGGCCCCGGTCGGGGCCGTCAATGGGGCGGCGCTGCGTCGATCTGGGGCGAGTTGCGGTCGATGTGGTCCCGCAACTCGATCATCTCGATCTGCAACGATTGCGGGCCGATCCGGCAGTAAAAGACCAGCGAAATGCTTAGATGCGCCTGCTGCGCCGCGTCGAGGAGCGGCTGATCGACCCAGACCCTGCACCGATCGTGCCGCGGCAGCTCGATCGCCTCGACCCGCTCGGGCGCCGGCGTCAGCCCGAGCCGCCGCAGCTGCTGCGACCAGTCGTGCAGCTGGGCGCGGTAGTCGTCGCGGCTGCGCACCACGCGCAGCCCGCCGGGCTGGTGCAGCGCCAGCGGGAACACGCAGTTGTCGAGCATCTCCTCCAGCCGGCCCTGCCTGAACAGCCGGGAGTGGCGCAGGATGAAGCCGGAAATGCGATGCGGCATCGGCGGGGCCTTCCTGAACGGGGATGAGCGGTCCTGATGCAAGCCTAGTCATGTCCCTTTGGAAATCCACGAAATGCCACCGCCTTGTGCCGGGGTGGGGCGAAGAGCGCGCATCGCCCGCCAGCAAGGGTCAGACCCGCTCGATGATGGTGGCCGCACCCATGCCCGAGGCGACGCAGAGCGTGGCCAGGCCGGTGGACTGCCCGGTGCGCTCCAATTCGTCGAGCAGGATGCCGATGATGATCGCGCCGGTGGCGCCCAGCGGGTGGCCCATCGCGATGGCGCCGCCGTTGGGGTTCAGCTTGGCCGGGTCGATGTCGAAGGCCTGCTGGAACCGCAGCGCCACCGCCGAGAACGCCTCGTTGACCTCGAACAGGTCGATGTCCGAGATCGACATGCCGCTGTCGGCGAGGATCTTGTGGGTCACCGGCACCGGGCCGGTCAGCATGATCGTCGGATCGGTGCCGATCTTGGCGGTGGCGCGAATCCGGGCGCGCGGCTTCAGCCCATGCGCGCGGCCGAACTCGGCGTCGCCGATCAGGATGCCGGCGGCGCCGTCGACGATGCCGGACGAGTTGCCGGCGTGGTGCACGTGGTTGATCCGCTCGAGATGCGGATATTTCATCAGCGCGATCTTGTCGAAGCCGGGCATCACCTCGCCCATCGCCTTGAACGACGCCTCGAGCGCGCCGAGCGCCTGCATGTCGGTCTGCGGCCGCATGTATTCGTCGTGATCGAGGATCGTCAGTCCGTTGATGTCGCGCACCGGCACCACCGACTTGGTGAAATGCCCGGCGTCCCAGGCCGCCTTGGCGCGGCGCTGGCTTTCCACCGCGAAGCCGTCGACGTCATCGCGCGAGAAGCCGTATTCGGTGGCGATGATGTCGGCGGCGATGCCCTGCGGCACGAAGTAGCTGTTCATCGCCAGCGACGGGTCGACCGCGATCGCGGCGCCGTCCGAGCCCATGGCGACGCGGCTCATCGCCTCGACGCCGCCGGCGATGTAGGCGCGGCCGGCGCCGGCCCGGACCTGGTTGGCGGCGAGGTTCACCGCCTCCATGCCCGACGCGCAGAACCGGTTGATCGACAGGCCCGGGATCCGCTCGTCGAGCTTCGAGCCGAGCACCGCGGAGCGCGCCAGGCAGCCGCCCTGTTCGCCGACCTGGGTGGCGTTGCCCCAGATCACGTCCTCGATCACGTGGCCCTCGATGCCGTTGCGCTCGACCAGCGCGTCGAGCACGCCCGACGAAAGCTTCACGCTGGTGACTTCGTGCAGCGACCCGTCCTTGCGGCCCTTGCCGCGCGGGGTGCGGATCGCGTCGTAAATGAAAGCGTCGGTCATGCGGTCTCCTTTTCCGCCCGGTCGGCAGGCGAGCCGGGCATCAGATCGTAGGGGTGTTTCCAGCCGGGCAGGGCCGCGATGCGGTCAAGCCAACGGTCGATGTTGGGGTGGGCGGCACGGTCGAAGCCGAACGGCTCGGGGTAGTAGAGGTAGCCGCAGCACGAGAAATCGGCATTCGTCGGGCCGTCGCCGACCAGCCAGTCGCGCCCCTCGAGGCAGCGATCCAGCGTCTCATAGGCGGGTTTCAGGCGGCCTTTCAGCCACTTGATGACCTGTTCGGGCTGCTTTTCCGGCGGCAGGAAATGCATCAGGAAGCGCAGCGATCCGGCCTGGCCCGAAAGCTTGTGGTTGTCCCACAGCACCCAGCGCAGAACCTCGCGGGCCTGCGCCGCATCGGCGCCGCCGAAGCGGCCGGTGCGTTCGGTGATCCAGTCCTGGATCGCGCCGGACTGGGTCAGGGTGATCTCGGGGGTGACCAGCACCGGCACTTCGCCCATGTCGTTGAGCGCCCGGAACGCATCGGTCCGCGCCTCGCCGTTGAAGAAATCGACCTTCACCGGCTGCCAGTCCAGCCCCGACAGCTCGAGCGGCAGCGCCGCCTTGTAGGCGTTGCCGGATTCTCCGAAGCAATACAGCTTGTTGGTCATCCGTGGATCCTCGGGGCAGGGGCCGCCGGGTGGCGGCGGGAATTTACCAAAAGGTGAAGCCGGCCCGGCGCCGTTAACCGTTTGTAAACCCGGGCCTGCCATACCGGTGATTGCGGTACAGGCTGGCGAGCCGATGGCCGTGGACGATGAAGCCCCGTCATTGCCTTGCTGCTGAATTCCATGGCGACGTCGAGGTGGAGCGCCGGTCCCATCATCGTTCTAACAATACGCCGATTACCCACGTCGCCACCCGCAGCCATCACTTCTTGCGCGCCTCGAGCTCGGCGTTGAACATCCTCAGCCGGTGGCCGAAGGTGTCTTCGTCGATCACGCTGTCGAAATTCTCGAACAGGAAGGACAGGGCCTCGCCCTCGTCGAGTCCGGCCTCCCTGGCGAAGCGTTTCAGCCGACGGTAGCCGTCCTCGCTCATCGCGACGGGAAAACGGCGGGTCAGGCGCAGGCGTTTGGGCATCATGTCCTCCGGTCGAAGCCGGGGCGAGCATCGCCCCGGCCAAGGCAAGCGGCAATCAGAATTCCGCGTCGGCCAGCGCCATCACCGGGTCGGCGCCGCTCTCGATGCGGGCAAGATGCATCTTGGTCGCCGGCAGCTGCCGCGCCATGTAGTAGCGCCCGGTCGCCAGCTTGGTCTCGTAGAACACCGGATCCTTGGCGTCGGCATCGAGCGCCGCGACCGAGGCCTTGGCCATCCGCGCCCACATCCAGCCGAGGCAGACATGCCCCATCAGGTGCATGAAGTCATACGAGCCGGCCAGCGCCACGTTCGGCGACTTCATCCCCGACTGCATGAACACCATCGCCGCGGCCTGCATGTCCTTCGAGGCCGACTTCAGCGGCTCGAGGAAGCCGTCCTTGAGCCGCGGATCATCCTCGTTCTCGCGGATGAAGCGCTTGATTTCCTCGATGAAGCCCATCATCGGCTTGCCGCCCTGCGCCGCCAGCTTGCGGCCGACCAGGTCGAGCGCCTGGATGCCGTTGGCGCCCTCGTAGATCATCGCGATCCGGGCATCGCGCGCGTATTGCGACATGCCCCATTCCTCGATGTAGCCGTGGCCGCCGTAGATCTGCTGCGCCGCGATGGTGCAGTCGAAGCCCTTGTCGGTGAGGAAGCCCTTGATGATCGGGGTCATCAGCGAGATCAGCCCCTCGGCGTCGGCATCGCCGGTCTTGTGCGACCGGTCGATCAGCGAGGCGCCCCAGTAGGTGAAAGCGCGGGCGCCCTCGAGAAAGCTCTTCTGATCCATCAGCGCGCGGCGGATGTC
>JBFGEI010000086.1:0-10736 GCA_041580155.1 Limimaricola sp. | reverse complement strand
CTGCTCGGGCTGATCATCGCGGTGCCCGCCGCCTGGTCGATGGCCTTCGTGCCCGGCAAGCACACCAAGAACGTGCTGATGTGGATGCTGTCGACCAAGATGCTGCCGCCGGTCGGCGTGCTGATCCCGATCTACCTGATCTTCCGCGATGTCGGCCTGCTCGACACCCGGACCGGGCTGGTGATCGTGCTGACCCTGATCAACCTGCCGATCATCGTCTGGATGCTCTACACCTACTTCAAGGAAATCCCGGTCGACATCCTCGAGGCGGCCCGGATGGACGGCGCGTCCTTGCGCGAAGAGATCATCTATGTGCTGACCCCGATGGCGGTTCCGGGCATCGCCTCGACGCTGCTGCTGAACATCATCCTGGCCTGGAACGAGGCGTTCTGGACGCTGAACCTGACCGCCGCCAAGGCGGCGCCGCTGACCGCGTTCATCGCCGGCTACTCCAGCCCCGAAGGCCTGTTCTACGCGAAACTCTCGGCGGCCTCGACCATGGCCATCGCACCGATCCTCATCCTCGGCTGGTTCAGCCAGAAGCAACTCGTCCGCGGCCTCACCTTCGGCGCAGTGAAATAAGGAAGACACACATGGGACGCATCACGCTCGACAAGGTGACCAAGAAATTCGGCGACGTTCAGGTCATCCCGCCGCTCGACCTCACCATCGACGAAGGTGAATTCGTGGTCTTCGTCGGCCCCTCCGGCTGCGGCAAGTCCACCCTGCTGCGGCTGATCGCCGGGCTCGAGGACGTCACCGCCGGCGAAATCCGCATCGACGGCCGCGACGCCACCGAGGTGCCGCCGGCCAAGCGCGGCCTGGCGATGGTGTTCCAGAGCTACGCGCTCTACCCGCACATGTCGGTGCGCAAGAACATCGCCTTCCCGATGAAGATGGCCGGCATGCCCGAGGACGAGCAGAAGCGGCGCATCGACAACGCGGCGCGCGCGCTCAACCTCACCGACTACCTTGATCGTCGCCCCGGCCAGCTCTCGGGCGGTCAGCGTCAGCGGGTCGCGATCGGCCGCGCCATCGTCCGCGAACCGGCCGCCTTCCTGTTCGACGAACCGCTGTCGAACCTCGACGCGGCGCTGCGGGTCAACATGCGGCTCGAGATCTCGGAACTGCACAACACCCTGAAGACCACGATGATCTACGTCACCCACGACCAGGTCGAAGCGATGACCATGGCCGACAAGATCGTGGTGCTGCGCGCCGGCAACATCGAACAGGTGGGCAGCCCGCTCGACCTGTACCGGGCGCCGCGCAACCTGTTCGTCGCCGGTTTCATCGGCAGCCCGAAGATGAACCTGATCGAGGGCCCGGAAGCCAAGAAGCACGACGCCAGCCACATCGGCGTGCGACCCGAGCACATCGATGTCTCGGCCACCGAAGGCACCTGGAGGGGCCGCATCGGCGTCGCCGAGCATCTCGGCTCGGACACCTTCTTCCACGTCCACGACACCGGCCTGGCCGAAACCCTGACGATCCGCGCCGGCGGCGAGGTCAGCCTGAAGCACGGCGATACCGTATTCCTGACGCCGCAGGCCGACAAGATCCACCGGTTCGACGCGCAGGGGCTGCGGTTCGCATGACCCGACTGGCTGGAAAATCCGCGCTGATCACCGGAGCCGCCCGCGGCCTCGGACGGGCCTTCGCGGAAGCCTATGTGCGCGAAGGTGCCAACGTCGCGCTTGCCGACATCAATCTCGAGGCGGCGCAGGCCGCCGCCTCCGAGATCGGCGACGGCGCCTACGCGGTGCAGATCGACGTCGCCCGGCAGGACAGCATCGACGCCGCCATCGCGGCGACCGTCGCCCGCGCCGGCAAGCTCGACATTCTGGTCAACAACGCGGCGCTGTTCGATGCCGCCGAAACCGTCGACATCACCCGCGCCAGCTATGACGAGCTCTATGCCGTCAACGTCGCCGGCACGCTGTTCACCATGCAGGCGGCCGCGCGGCAGATGATCGCCCAGGGCCACGGCGGCAAGATCATCAACATGGCGAGCCAGGCCGGCCGCCGCGGCGAAAGCCTGGTGCTGGTCTATTGCTCGACCAAGGCGGCGGTGATCTCGATGACCCAGTCGGCGGGCCTCAACCTGATCCGGCACGGCATCAACGTCAACGCCATCGCACCGGGCGTGGTCGATGGCGAACACTGGCAGCATGTCGACGCCATGTTCGCCAAGCTCGAAGGCAAGAAGCCCGGCCAGAAGAAGGCCGAGGTCGCCGCCGGCGTGCCCGCCGGCCGCTTCGCTACCCCCGACGACCTCACCGGCATGGCGGTGTTCCTCGCCTCGGACGAGGCCAACTACATCGTGTCGCAGACCTACAACGTCGACGGCGGCCAGTGGATGAGCTGACGCCGCCACCATCCCCACCACGGGCAGCACCGCCGGTACGCTGACCCTGCGGACGCCGCCAAGGGCGCCGCGACCACCCGATCCACATCCACGAACAAACGAGGCTTGTCATGGCCGTGCAACTGTCCAATTCCGCTCTTTCCAACCTCCCCGAAGGGGTCGAAGGCCCCGCCTACGACCGCGCCGGACTCGCGGCGGGCATCCTGCACGTCGGTGTCGGCAACTTTCACCGGGCCCATATGGCGGTCTATCTCGACCGGCTGTTCGGCACCGGGCGCGACCACGACTGGGCGCTGTGCGGCGCCGGCGTGCGCGCCGGCGACGCCAGGATGCGCGACGCGCTCGAGGCGCAGGACTGGCTGACCACGGTAGTCGAGCTCGATCCGGCCGGGCTGTCGGCGCGTGTGATCGGCTCGATGATCGACTTCACCCCGATCGAGGCCGAGGCGACCATCGCGCGGATGGCCGACCCCAAGATCCGCATCGTGTCGCTGACGATCACCGAAGGCGGCTATTACGTCGACGCCGAGACCGACGGCTTCAACGCCAACCACCCCGACATGCGCCACGACGCCGGGTCGGCGGATGCGCCGGTCACCGTGTTCGGCATGATCCTCGCGGCGCTGCGCCGGCGGCGCGACGCCGGCCTCGCCCCCTTCACGGTGATGTCCTGCGACAACCTTCCCGAAAACGGCCATGTGGCCAAGCGCACGGTGATCGGGCTGGCGCGGCTGTCGGACCCCGATTTCGCCGATTGGGTCGCGGCGAACGTGGCGTTCCCCAGCTCGATGGTCGACTGCATCACCCCGGCGACCTCGGACCGCGAACGCGACATGGTGCGCGACAAGTTCGGCATCGTCGACGCCGTGCCGGTGGCCTGTGAGCCGTTCCGGCAGTGGGTACTCGAGGACCACTTCCCCCAGGGCCGCCCCCAGCTTGAGGAGGTCGGCGCGGAATTCGTCGCCGACGTCGCCCCTTACGAGTTGATGAAGCTGCGGATCCTCAACGGCGGTCACGCCGCCATCGCCTACCCTTCGGCGCTGCTTGGCCATCACTACGTGCATGACGCGATGGCCGATCCGCGGATCGCCGGCTGGCTCGAGTCGCTGCATACCCGCGAGATCATGCCGACGCTGGCGCCGATCGACGGCGTCGACTACGCCGCCTACCGCGCCAAGATCGCCGAGCGCTTCGCCAACCCCGAGATCGGCGACACCATCCCGCGGCTGTGCTTCGACGGATCTAACCGGCAGCCGAAGTTCATCCTGCCGGTGATCCGCGACGCGCTGGCCCGCGACCTGCCGATCGACGGGCTGGCGCTCGAGGTGGCGCTGTGGTGCCGCTACTGCGCCGGCACCGACGAGGCCGGCCAGGAGATCGCGCCGAACGACCCCGAGGCAACAGATCTGAAGGCCCGGGCGCTGGCGGCGCGGCAGGATCCGGCCGCGTTCCTGGCCAACCCGGCGGTGTTCGGCGATCTCGGCACCGCGCCGCGCTTCGCCAAGGCCTTCGCGGCGCAGCTCGACGCGATCTGGTCCGACGGCGTCGACGCGGTGCTGGGACGCTACACAGCGGCAGGTTGATCGCGCGATCGCGGCGCGCCCCGTCGACGGTGGCGCGCCGTGCTTCCTCGGCCCATGTTCAACCGTGCCCTCCTCTGAGCCATCGCTGCGGCGTGTGTTCTGGTCGCCGCCATCTGGCTGCTGACGATCGGTCGCGAGCCGATCTGCACCTGCGGCTGCGTCAAGTTGTGGTACGGGGTGAAGCTCGGCTCGGACAGCTCCCAGCATCTGAGCGACTGGTTGACCCGGTCGCACATCATCCACGGGCTGCTGCTCTATGCGGCGCCGCGGCTGCGACCTGGCTGGCGGGTGGCGATCGCCACCGCGATCGAGGCGGCCTGCAAGCTGGTCGAGAACTCCGATGCGGAGATCGGCCGTTACCGCGCGGTGACGATCTCGCTGGACTACCATGGCGAGAGCGCGGTCGACGCGGTCGCCGACATCGCGGCGATGTGGATCGGGTTCTGGCTGGCGCTGCGGCTGGCGGTCTGGGCCAGCGTCGGGTTGGCGCTGGGGTTCGAGCTGCTGACACTCTGGGTGATCCGCGACGGGTTGGCGCTGGGCGTGCGGATGCTGCTGTGGCAGCCGGACGCGGTGCGCGACTGGCAGGCCGCCGGTCAAGCCGCCAGTGTCGGATTTGCGTATTTGCGGGACAAAGTAACCGAAGTGCCGCCCGATGGCCCGACCGCGGCAGCCCGGTCGACGGGGGCTCGATGCCCCCTCGAGACCGGATCTAGCCGCCGGCCAGGTCCTTCAGGATCGGACAGTCCGGCCGATCGTCGCCGGCGCAGGCCTCGATCAGCTCGCTCAGCGTCGCGCGCATCTGCCGCAGCTGCGCGATCCGGCTGTCGATTTCGGCGGCGTGGCGTTGCGCCAGCCGCCGCACCTCTGCGCTGGCGCGGTGCCGATCCTCGTAGAGCGACATCAGCAGCCGGCAGTCCTCGATGCTGAACCCAAGGCCGCGGGCCCGGGCGAGAAACGCCAGCTTGTGCACATCGGTGTCGCGGAACGCCCGGTAGCCGTTGGAATCCCGCGGCGGCGACACCAGCCCGATCTCTTCGTAATAGCGGATGGTCTTGGCCGGCAGCCCGGACAGCTCGGCGGCGGCGCCGATGGTCATCATCGCGCCGGCTCCTCGGTCAGCGCCGGCCGGATCCGCCGCAGTCGCAGCGCATTCGACAGCACCAGCACGCTCGACGCCGCCATCGCCGCGGCGGCGAGGATCGGTGACAGCAACAGCCCGCTCCACGGGTAGAGCGCACCGGCTGCCACCGGGATCAGCGCCACGTTGTAACCGAAGGCCCAGCCGAGGTTCTGCCGGATGTTGCGCATCACCCGGCGGCTCACCGACATCGCGTCGACCACCGCCGCCAACCGGCCGGAGGACAGCACCACCTCGGCGCTTTCGATCGCCACCTCGGTGCCTCCGCCAAGCGCCAGGCCGACATCGGCCGCGGCCAGCGCAGGGGCGTCGTTGATGCCGTCGCCGACGAAGGCCACCGGGCCGCGCGCGCGCAGCGTCTCGAGCGCCGCGACCTTGCCCTCGGGCAGCACCTCGGCGACCACGTGATCGATGCCGAGTTCCGCCGCGATCGCCGCCGCCGTCGCCTTGCTGTCGCCGGTGATCATCGCCAGCTCGTAGCCGATCCCGGCCAGCGCCCGGATCACGGCGCGAGCGTCGGGCCGCAGCGGGTCCGCCACCGCCAGCGCCGCCACCGCGCGGCCGTCGATCGCGACATGCATCGGGGTTCGGCCGGCCGCGGCGAAGCGTGCGACCGCCGCGCCGAGCGGCGCCGCGTCGATTCCGGCCTCGGCGAGCAGCCCGGCATTGCCGACCAGCACCTCGCGGCCGCCGACATTTCCGCGCAGGCCCCGGCCCGGCACCGCCGTCACCGCATCGGCCGCCGCGATCGCGATGCCGCGCGCCGAGGCGGCCTCGAGGATCGCCTGCGCGAGCGGATGCTCGGACTGCGCCTCGATCGCCGCGACATCGGCCAGCACCGCCGTCTCGTCGCCGCCGCCCGGCACCACGACATCGGTCAGCGCCGGCCGCCCTTGGGTCAGCGTGCCGGTCTTGTCGAACGCCACCACCCGGACCCGGTCCAGCGCCTGCAGCGCGTCACCGCGGCGAAACAACACGCCAAGGCTGGCGGCACGGCCGGTCCCGACCATGATCGAGGTCGGGACCGCCAGGCCCATCGCGCAGGGGCAGGCGATGATCAGCACCGAGACACCGGCGACCAGCGCATGGGTCAGCGCCGGATCGGGACCGAGCAGCAGCCAGGCCGCCACCGTCAGCGCCGCGACCAGCAGCACCGCCGGCACGAACCACAGCGTCACCCGGTCGACCAGCCCCTGGATCGGCAGCTTGGCGCCCTGCGCCTGTTCGACCATGCGGATGATCTCGGCCAACCGGGTGTCTGCGCCTACCCTGGTCGCCCGGACCCGCAGCGCGCCGTTGCCGTTGACCGTGCCGCCTGTCACTGCGTCGCCAGCGGATTTCAGCACCGGCACCGGTTCGCCGGTCAGCATCGATTCATCGACCCGCGAGCTGCCCGATACCACCTCGCCATCGGTGGCGATCCGGTCGCCGGGCCGCACCAGCATCAGGTCGCCCGGCAGCAACGCCGCGGCGTCGATCTCCTGCACCGCGCCGTCGCGCTCGACCCGCGCGGTCGGCGCCTGCAGCCCGACCAGCGCCCGGATCGCCGCGCCGGTGCGCCCCTTGGCCCGCGCCTCGAGCGCCCGGCCCAGCAGGATCAGCGTGACGATCACCCCGGCGGCCTCGAAATACACCACGCGCGAGGCTTCGGGCAGCAGCGCCGGCGCGAAGGTCGCGACCGTCGAATAGCCCCAGGCCGCCAGCGTCCCCAGCGCCACCAGGCTGTTCATGTCGGGCGCGCCGCGCAGCAGCGCCGGGATGCCGAGCCGCAGGAACGCCCGGCCGGGCCACGCCAGCACCAGGCTGGTCAGCGCGAACTGGATCAGCCAGCTGGTCTGCGTCCCGATGCTGGCCTCGATCAGCCCGTGGACCCCGGGCACCAGATGCGCCCCCATCGCCAGCAGCACCACGGGCAGGGTCAGGATCGCGGCCTGCAGCGCCCGCCGGCCCTGCGCGACCGCTTCGGCGGCCTTGCGGTCGGCGGCGCGGGTCGGTGTCGCGCCATCGTCGACCGGCTCGGCCGGGTAGCCAGCCGCGGTCGCGGCCCGCGCCAGCGCCGCCGGATCGGCGCTTCCGACCAGCCGCTGCACCGTGGCGGTTTCGCTGGCGAGGTTGACGCTGGCCGACACCACGCCGGGCACCGCCAGCAGCGCCGCCTCGACCCGGCCGACGCAGGACGCGCAATGCATCCCCGAGATCCGCAGAGACACGCTGTCAAGCCGCGCCGGATAGCCGGCGTCGCGCAGCGCCGGCACCAGATCGGCAACGCGGCCGCCGCTGACGCTGGCCCGCTCACCGGCGAGGTTGACCCGCGCCTCGGTGACGCCGGGCACCGCGCGCAGCACCGTCTCGACCCGGCCGACGCAAGAGGCGCAGGACATGTTGTCGATCTCGAAATCCAGGCTGTGCGCGGTCATCACGGTCTCCGGTGCTGCGGCTGTTAAACTCCAGATGGAGGTTCCCGCGACTGGAAGGTCAAGGGCCCGCGGCCAAGATCGCCGCGAAACCGCCGGCCGATCCGGGTCGGCTCATCATCTTGTGATGTGGCGAGGCTGCGCGACGCGGCATATTCGGGTACGGGGTCGGACAGGAACTGGGGCAACAGGACCTGACGAGAGGGACGGAACGATGATCACCCGCCGAAGCTTCACCCTGGCCGCGCTGGCCGCGCCATTTGCCACGCCGCTTGCCGCGCAGCAGCGCGCCGATGCGCTGCGACCGACCGAAGTCCGCGTCGATCCGCGGCTGTTTCCTGGCGACATCTTCGTGATCCCCGAGGATTTCCACCTCTACCACATCCTGCGCCGCGGCACCGCGATGCGCTACGGCGTCGGCGTCGGCCGCGCCGGGCTCGAGTTCACCGGCCAGGCGGTCATCGAGCGCAAGGAGGAATGGCCAAGCTGGCGTCCGACCGACAACATGATCGCCCGCGAGCCGGAGAAATACGCGAAATACGCCGACGGCCTGCCCGGCGGCCCGGACAACCCGCTCGGGGCGCGGGCCCTGTATCTCTACGAGAACGGCATCGACACCTACTACCGGATTCACGGCACGACCCAGCCCGACAGCATCGGCACCTCGGTGTCGAGCGGCTGCATCCGGCTGCGCAACGAGGACATCATCGCGCTGCACGACCGGGTCACCTTGGGCACCGTCGTCACCGTGCTGTGAACCCGGCCCGCAGGCCGGCCTAGGGCGCGGACAGCCCCGGCACGATCTCGACCCGCAGACCGGCGTCGCGCGCGGCGATCAGCGCCTCGGGCGGCCGCGCGGCGCTGCCCAATTCCAGCAGCACCACCCGACGCCCGGCCCGCGCCGCCGCCACCGCCTCGGCCGCGGCGCCGTCCTCCGCCACCAGCCGCTCGGCGTCGCGCCGCGCCAGGTCGAGCACCGCGCCCGGCATCGCCGCCGGATGCACGATCACGTCGGCCTCCTGCATCCGGCGCACGCCGCGCAGGCTCAGCAGATCGGCATCGCCGGGACCGGCGCCGACCAGCGCCACCGACCCCTCGGCCGGGCCGGCGCCATCGTCGAGCCGCGCCTTCAGCAACTGCGCCGCGCGCCGCTCCGAGCCCTCGGCATGGCTGGCGCGGACCGGGCCGGAGAACACCCAGACCCAGAAATCGCGGCGCGCCCGCGGCCCGAGCCGCTGCCCGACCGCGCCGCGCATCCGGCCGGCCAGCGCCGCCAGCGCGCCGAGCCGCGGCTCCAGCATGGTTTCGATCTGGGTCTTGATCTGCCGCCCCAGCACCGGCGCGGTGCCCTCGGTGCCGATCGCCACCACCACCGGGTCGCGGTCGACGATCGACGGGGTGATCGCGTCGCACAGGTCGGGCCGGTCGACGACGTTGACCACCGGCGCGCCAAGCGCCTTCGACAGCGCCTGCAGCGCGCCGTCGGCGCCGCCCGACCCGGTCGCCACGAAGACCAGCGCGGCGCGGTCGAACAGCCCGGCCTCGATCCGCGTCGCGTCGACCAGCCGCACCCGGCCTTCGTCGGCCAGCGCAAGCAGCTCGTCGTCGAAGTCGAAGCCGGCGATCACGATCTCGGCGTCGGTGCGGATCACCAGCCGGGCCTTCTGCGCCGCCTGTTCGCCACCGCCGAGGATCACGATTCTACGACCGGTGGTCGACAGGAACATCGGAAACGCCTTCACGACACCGCCCCGCCCGGCAGCGCGTCGCGGTCTCGGCGCTGCCACAGATCCTCGGCCAGCGCCTCGGCCGCGGCCAGATCGGGGGCGGTGCGCAGCGCCAGCAGCGCCAGCGCCGCGGTGCCGACCACCAGCGCATGGCTGAAGGCGTCGTCGCGCGACCCGTCCCACAGCGTCCGCAGGTCGTCGTCCGAGCCGCCGCCGGGATCGGCCAGCCGCCGGGTTTCGTCGCGCAGCGCCTGCGCGGTCAGATCGACATCGGCGCCGTCGAGCAGGCCGAACAGTTCGATGTCCTTGGCCGGATTGCGCTCGAACTCGCCGCCCGCACCCTTCAGGATCAGCAGGTCGCGCAGCCCGAGCAGCCGCCCGGCATCGGCCTGAAGCCCGCGATACGGCGGGTGGAACACGCCCTGCACCGCCGCGTTTGCGCCGAACGGGTTGGCGACGCGCAGCACCGTGTTGATGCAGGACCGCAGGCCGAACACCTCGCGCAGCCGGATCAGCTTAAAGCCGCCTGGCGACCAGGCCTCGAGCGGCACATAGGCGATCGAGGCCCGGTCCAGCGCCCGGCCAAGCGCCGCGCCGGTCCCGGCAACCGGGATGCCAAGCCCCGGCAGCGCCTCGCGGATTTCGGCGCGATGCGCGTTCCAGCCGTGCAGCACGACCCGGTGCCCGGCCCCGGCAACCAGCCGCGCCGACAGCAGGAACCACGGCAGCCCGCGGGTCCGCCCGGCGGCGTAGGACGGCCAGTCGAGCGCCGGCGCCGCCTGGCGCCACTCCGCGCCCGAGGCCAGCGCATCGGCGAATCCGGCGATTTCCTCGGCGCTCTCGCCGCGGTAGCGCATCACCATCAGCAACGCGCCGGCGGCTTCCGGCGCGGCGTCGCCAGACAGGATCAGCCGCAGCGCCTCGGAGGCCTCTTCGCGGGTCAGGGCACGGCCGCGGCCGGGACCGCGGGCGACGGCGGCGACGAAGGGCGCGAGGCTCACTCCGCCGCCTCGCGCAGCCGCGCCCCCGCGATCAGCCGTTTCAGTTCCGGGCGGCAGGAGCCGCAGTTGCTGCCCGCCTGCAGCGCTTCGCCGATGGAGTCGACAGTCATCAGGGCCTCGCTTTCGATCGCGGCGAGAATCGTGTTCACGCCCACATCGAAACACGCGCAGACGATCGGCCCCGGGTCAATCCGACTGCCCCCGGCGCGACCGGCCAGCACCTCGGCGCCGACCGCGCTGCCGGGCAGCGCTGCAAGGAAGCTGCGCGACAGCGCCACCGGTTCGGGCGCGATGAACAGCGCCGCCACCAGCCGGCCCCGGTCGATGAACGCAAGCCGGGTCAGCCCCTTGGCCGGGGCCACCATCGACACCGCCTCGATATCCGTCGACAGGTCGAACAGCGCCCGCGCCTCGGCCAGCCAGTCGGCGGGCTCGGCGCGGCCGGCAAGCTCGGCGCGCCAGCCTGTGCCGCTGCGGGCCCGGGCCCAGTACTCCGCCGCCG
>JBFGEI010000085.1:0-10812 GCA_041580155.1 Limimaricola sp. | reverse complement strand
TGCGCATGTGCTTCAGCGTTCCGGCCGAGGAATACGAAGTGAACCCGATCCTCGCCCGCGCGATGGACCGGATCTTCACGCTGCACGCCGATCACGAGCAGAACGCCTCGACCTCGACGGTGCGCCTGGCCTCGTCCTCGGGCGCCAACCCCTTCGCCTGCATCGCCGCCGGCATCGCCTGCCTCTGGGGCCCGGCGCATGGCGGCGCCAACCAGGCCTGTCTCGAGATGCTGCGCGAGATCGGCACCGTCGATCGGATCCCGGAATACATCGCCCGCGCCAAGGACAAGAACGACCCGTTCCGCCTGATGGGCTTCGGCCACCGGGTCTACAAGAACTTCGACCCGCGCGCCAAGGTGATGAAGGAGAGCGCCGACGAGGTGCTCGACCTGCTCGGCATCGAGAACAACCCGACGCTGCAGGTCGCCAAGGAGCTGGAGCGCATCGCGCTCGAGGATCCGTATTTCGTCGACAAGAAGCTGTATCCGAACGTCGATTTCTACTCGGGCATCATCCTCGACGCGATGGGCTTCCCAACCTCGATGTTCACCCCGGTGTTCGCGCTGGCGCGGACCGTCGGCTGGGTGTCGCAGTGGAAAGAGCAGCTTGCCGATCCGCAGCTGCGCATCGGTCGGCCGCGGCAGCTCTACCTCGGCGCCGAGTCGCGCGATTACGTGGATATCGAAAGCCGCTGATCACCGATTTGATCGACACTGGACGGGTCCGGCAGCGATGCCGGGCCCGTTTTGTTTGGCGGCACTTCGCGGCTTTGCCGGGAAATCCGCCCGACCTGTCCATATAGACAGGTGGCTGCCTTAATTTTGCCATCAGCCGGATCGGGGCTTTTCGGCCGGTTTTTCAGCCGAAACCGCGGCCCGATGTTCCAGTCCCGGGTTCTCGTATACAACAGCGCCAGGGACGCGGCCGCCGACCTGTCCATTTGGACATGTCCCTTATATCAGGTGTTTTCGACCCGATTTGGCGGCGCCCTTATTTGCTTGGGGTTCCACCTTCCCTTGCGTCAGAACGTCTAACCAATGCACATGTCTAAAAGGTTAAGTCATTGACGCAGCGCTTCATTTCAAGCGACCAATTTCCGCCCGTCTCGGTTTCGACACATTTGGGGGCGATTCAGAGGGTGTTCAAAACGCCGTGTGTTTTAAAACTGGTATTCAGAGGGACATAGAACATGACCGAAACAACTTACCTGTCCGCCGTTCCGACCCCCGAGAGCTGCAGCACCACCGTCACCGGCGTCGCCGACCTGCGGGTCGCGCTGCACGAGCTGGCCGACGGCAGCGTGATGCTCGATCTGGAGATGATCGACGGTCAGGGTTCCGGCCTGGCGCTCGGCGCCGTGTTCTTCGATTTCGGCGCGCCCGAACTTCTCGGCATGATGAGTGCCTGGGGTGACGAGCTGCGCGACCAGCGCTTCGCCAAGGGCGCGGTCACGTCGCTGCGCGGCGGCGCGGCTGCGGCGCGCGGCTACGATTGCGGCGTGGCGCTGCGCAAGCCCAACCTCGGTCTCAACGTCGCGGGCTTCGGCGCTTCGGTGCAGCGGCGCGCCAAGGCGGTGCTGTCGCACGAGCGTCTGTCGATCTGTCTCGCCGACCTCGCGGGCCGCGACTTCGCGGTCCAGCTGGTGCCGGTGGCGGCCAACCACCAGGGCGGCGAAACCCTGGTGGTGACCGGTCGCTTCCCCTCGGCGCCGCCGGCCGCCAAGGCGCAGCCGCGCGATGCGGTCGCCAAGGACGGGTCGATCTTCGGCGGGCTGTTCGACAACTTCCCGCCGATCGAGCGCAGCGCCGACATGCGGATGCGCTCGATCGCCTGAGCCGGTCTCAGCGGCCTTCGAAGGCCGCTGGACGCTTCTGCAGGAACGCCACCACGCCCTCACGGAAATCCCGGGTCCGACCGCAGGCGCCCTGCAGTCGGGCCTCGAGCATCAACTGCTCTTCGAAGCTGTTGTCGAAGCTGGCGCGCAGCGCGGTCTTCAGGTGGTGGTAGGCCTCGGTCGGCCCCTGCGCCAGCTGCGCCGCGCGCGACCGCCACAGCGCCTCGAAGCCGTCGTCCTCGGCGACCTCGTAGATCATCCCCCACTCGGCCGCCTGCCGCGCCTGAATCCGGTCGGCGAACAGTGCCGCCCCCATCGCCCGCGCCGCGCCGATCTGCCGCGGCAGCGCCCAGGTGCCGCCGGCGTCGGGAATCAGCCCGATCCGGGTGAAGGCCTGGGTGAAATGCGCCGACTCGGCGGCGATCACCACGTCGGCGGCCAGCGCCAGGTTGGCGCCGGCCCCGGCGGCGGCACCGTTGACCGCGGCGATGGTCGGCAGCCGCGACTCGGTGATCGCCCGCAGCATCGGCAGGTATTCGTCGCGCAGCACCCGTTCGAGATCCATCTCGGCCGCAGATCCGGCATCGCCGAGATCCTGCCCCGAGCAGAACGCCCGCCCGGCGCCCGTCATCACCAGCACCCCGGCGTCGGTCTCGGCGGCGCGCACCGCATGGGTGATCTCGGCCCGCATCTGGGTGTTGAGCGCGTTCATCACGTTCGGCCGCGACAGCGTCAGCAGCGCAACGCCGTCCGCGATGTCCAGCGTGATCGTCTGGTAGTCCATGTCAGCCCTTTCCTCCGAAGCTGGCCAGAGCCTAACGGCTTGGCGCGACGGCGAAAGCCGGAACCGAGCGTCACCGGTCGAGCAGATCCTTCAACCGGGCTTCCTCGTCCTCGCTGAGCGCCTCGTCGGGCGCCGTCGACCGGCGACGGATGCTGACGAAGGCGACGCCGCCGGCCAGCAGCAGCAGCGCCGGCGCCGCCAGCCAGAGCACCAGGTTGGCGCCGCGCGCATCGGGCTGCAGCAGCACGAATTCGCCGTAGCGCGCCACCACCGCCTCGACCACCGCGGCGTCGCTGTCGCCAGCGACCAGCCGTTCGCGCACCAGCAGCCGCAGGTCGCGCGACACCCCGGCGTTGCTGTCATCGATGTTCTCGTTGCGGCACACCGGGCAGCGCAGCCCGGTGCTGATCTCGCGGGCCCGCGCTTCCAGCGCCGGGTCGTCCAGCACCTCGTCGGGCTGCACCGCCAGCACCGGCGTCGCGAGCACCAGCGCGAGGATCAGCGCCAGCCGTTTCATTCCGCCGCCACCGGCGGCGTCGCCGCCTGCCGCTTGGCCCCGGCGGCGACCCGCAACCGCCGGTCGGTCAGCGACAGCAGCCCGCCCAGCGCCATCAGGATCGCACCGGCCCAGATCCACGCCGCCATCGGCTTGACGTGGCTGCGCACCGCCCAGCCGCCGGCGTCCTGCGGATCGCCGATCACCAGGTAGAGGTCGCGCCACAGCCCGCCGTCGATCCCGGCCTCGGTGGTCGGCATGCCGGCGACCGGGTAGATCCGCTTTTCGGGATAAAGCACCGCCACCACGTCGCCGCCGTCGCGCACCGTCATCTGCGCCATGGTGGTCAGGTAGTTCGGCCCCTGCCCCTGGGTGACGTCATCGAGCGTCATCTCGTAGCCGCCAAGGCTCCAGCTGTCGCCGATATCGGCGACGCGGATGTCTTCCTGCTGCCAGGACAGCAGGCCGGCGATGCCGATGAAGGTGACGCCAAGACCGCCATGCGCCAGGCCGCGGCCCCAGTCGGCCCGGGGCAGCCGGGCCAGCCGGCCAAGCCGCGCCGCCACCGTGCCGCGGCCGCTGCGCATCCACATGTCGACCATCGCGCCGCCGATCACCCAGCCGCCCAGCGCCAGCCCGAGCGGCCCCAGCGCCGAGCGCCCCGAGCCGATCGCGTAGCCCAGCACAGCCAGCGCCGCCGCCAGCACCGCCGCCGGCACCAGCTGGCGCGCCAGCTTGGCCCCGGTCGCCCGCTTCCAGCCAAGCAGCGCGCCCGGCGGCAGGATCAGCGCCAGCGCGATGAAGAACGGGGTGAAGGCGGCGTCGAAGAACGGCGCGCCGACCGACAGCACCCGGCCGAAGGCCATCTCGGCCAGCAGCGGCCACAGCGTGCCGACGAACACCACCAGCGACGACACCGCCAGCAGGACGTTGTTGGCGACCAGCGCGCTTTCACGGCTGACCAGCCCGAACACGCCCTTGGCCTCCATCGCGTGCGCCCGCGCCGCGTAGAGCGTCAGCGCGCCGCCGGTGAACACGAACAGGATCGCCAGGATGAACACGCCGCGCTCGGGGTCGTTGGCGAAGGCGTGCACCGAGGTCAGCACGCCCGAGCGCACGATGAAGGTGCCGAGCAGCGAAAACCCGAAGGCGATGATCGCCAGCAGCACGGTCCAGCTTTTCAGCGCCTCGCGCTTTTCGGTGACGACCGCCGAATGCAGCAGCGCGGTGGCGAAGAGCCAGGGCATGAAGCTGGCGTTCTCGACCGGGTCCCAGAACCAGAAGCCGCCCCAGCCGAGTTCGTAATAGGCCCACCAGGACCCGAGCGCGATGCCGACGGTCAGGAACATCCAGGCGGCCAGCGTCCAGGGACGGACCCAGCGCGCCCAGGCGGCGTCGACCCGGCCTTCGATCAGCGCCGCGACCGCGAAGGAGAACGACATCGAGAGGCCGACGTAGCCCAGGTAGAGAAACGGCGGGTGGAACGCGAGGCCGGGGTCCTGCAACAGCGGGTTCAGGTCCTGGCCGTCGAACGGCGGCACCGGCAGCCGGGCGAAGGGGTTCGAGGTGAACAGGATGAAGGCGAAGAACGCGACCCCGACCGAGGCCTGCACCGACAGCACCCGGGCGCGCAGCCGTTCCGGCAGGTCGCCGCCGAACCAGGCCGCCGCCGCGCCGAAGCCCGACAGGATCAGCAGCCACAGCAGCATCGAGCCCTCGTGGTTGCCCCAGACCCCAGAGATTCGGTAGATCAGCGGTTTCGCGGAATGCGAGTTGTCGACCACCAGGCTCAGCGAGAAGTCCGAGGTGACGAAGGCGACCATCAGCGCCGCGAAGGCGAATCCGGTGCACAGGAACTGCGCGGCGGCGGCGGGTTCGGCCACGGCCATCCAGCCGCGCCACCCTTTCTGCGCTCCGATCATCGGCACCACCATCTGCACGATGGCGACGGTAAAGCCCAGAATCAGCGAGAAATGTCCAAGTTCGGTAAGCATGCATCGCTTGTAGCGCGAAGCCGGCCGCCGCGCCAATGCGGCGCGGTGGCCCATCGTGTCACGGCTGCGTGCGCCGCCAGTCCTCGAGCGCCGCGTTCGGCTCGCCGTTGGCGGACTCGATCGGCGCATCGAGCGGTCTGGCCGGGGCCGGGCGCCTGATCTCCGGCTGGCGCAGCGCCTCGAGCCGGCGCAGGTTGTCGCTCACCTGCGGCACCTGGGCCATGGTCTCGGCGATCGAGCGGCGGAACGCCTGGCCGTGGCTCTGCATCCGGGCGCCGAAGTAGAAGCTGACGATCGCCCCCATCAGCCACCACAGCGGTTCCGGCACCAGCGCCAGCCCCTGCATCCGGCTGGCAAACCAGACCGGGTCGATCATCGCGGTGCCGATCAGGAACAGCGTGCCGAAGGCCATCAGCGGCCGCGGCAGCCGGTTCAGCCCGTCGATCGCCCGGTCGAACAGCCCGGGCCGTGCGGTCGCCACCTCGGCGGCGTATTGCTGCACCACGCTGGCGCGGTGCGCCGCGTCGCGCACGCCCCTGGCCTCGGTGTTCTGCCGGAAGGCTTCGGTCGTCTCGACCACCAGGTTGCGGCCCGAGCCGAACAGCGTCGTGAAAATCCCCGAGATCATCCCCATGCCGCCACCCGGTCGCGATGCTGCGCCTCGGTCAGCCGGTAGCGCGGCGAGATGAAGGATTCGGCGCGTAGGATCCAGCCGCCCTTGCCGCCGTCGCGGCGCCGCGCGTATTTGCGGCTTGCCGGGCGGGCGTCGGCCAGACGGTAGTAGTGGTTGCGTCGGGCGATGCCGTAGGCTTCGGCGAAATAGCCCGGGGCGGCGGCGTCGGCGGCGCGCGCCGCGGCGATGGTCTGCGGCCCGATCACGCCGTCGACGTCGCAGGCGATCCGCATCTGGCCGATCAGCCGCTGCAGGATCCGCACCGCGTCGGCGCCGGCGTTGACATACATGTCGAACACGCTGGGCTGCACCGCCTCGGGCAGCGCCTCGAGCCGCGGCCGGCGCCAGTAGTGTTCGACGAAGATCCCGACCGCGCGGTTGCGGTCCAGCGCCCGCACGTCGTCGACGTTCACCTCGCCGTCGCCATCGAGATCCAGCCCGAGCCGGCGCATCGTGTGGATCGTGACGCCGTGGTTGGTGGCGCCGCCCGGATCGTCCGGATCATCGACGAAACCGCCCTCGCGGGCGACGATCTCTTCGGCGATCTGCCGTACTGTCAGCATGGGCGGCCTCCTGTCCCCGGTTTCGGAAACAGGCTGCTACCGCGTGGTTAATTCGTCGCTGCCCCACCGTCCGGCTTGTAGACCCCCTGCTCGCGCAGCGCGTCGACCACCTCTTTCGGCATGTAGCTTTCGTCGTGCTTGGCCAGGATCTCGACCGCCTCGAAGCTGCCGTCGACCCAGCGCCCCAACCCGACCATGCCCTGGCCCTCCTCGAACAGGTCGGGCAGCAGGCCGGTGAAGCTGACCGGGACGCTGGCGCCGCCGTCGGTGACCCGGAACCGCACCGTCTCGCCGGTGCCGCGCTCCAGCGTGCCGTCCTCGACCAGCCCGCCGAGGCGGAAGGTCTCGGAGGCGACCGGCGGTTCGGCAAGCAGCTGTGACGGCGACCTGAAGTAGTTGATCCCGTCGCGCATCGCGTAGCCGATGATCCCGGTCGACAGCACCAGCGCCACCATCGCCAGCGCGATGACCTGGATCCGCCGGGTCTTCTTCAGGCTGCGCATCAGGGAAAGACCGGCGCCAGCATCAGCCCGGCGGTCTCCGGCAGCCCAAGCATCAGGTTGGCGTTCTGCAGCGCCTGGCCCGACGATCCCTTGCACAGGTTGTCGAGCGTCGCGACCACGATGGCGCGGCCGCCGATCCGGTCTCCGGCGACGCCGATATGGCAGAAGTTCGAGCCTTGGACGTGGCTCATCCCCGGCAGCTTGCCATAGGGCAGAACCGACAGGAACGGCTCGTCGGCGTAGCGGGTTTTCAGCGTGTCGTGAATGGTTTGCGCGTCGCCCCTAAGATAGCAGGTCGCCAGGATACCGCGGTTCACCGGCACCAGATGCGGGGTGAACTGGATCCGCACCGGACGCCCGGCCAGCGCCGAGAATTCCTGGTCGAACTCGCCCAGGTGGCGATGCGTGCCGCCGGCGGAATAGGCCAGCGCGTCCTCGGACCGCTCGGCGAAGAGCATGTTCTCCTTCAGCGACCGTCCGGCGCCGGACACCCCGTTCTTCAGGTCGCAGATGATCTCGTCGAGATCGATCACCCCGGCCTCGATCAGCGGCCGCAGCGCGAATTGCACGGTGGCGGCGTTGCAGCCGGTGCCGGCGACCAGCCGCGCCGTGGCGATCTGGTCGCGGTAGAACTCGGTCAGCCCGTAGACCGCGGTCTCCTGCAATTCGACCGCGGCGTGCGGCTTGCCGTACCATTTCTCGTATTCCGCCGGATCACGCAGCCGGAAGTCGGCCGACAGGTCGACCACCTTCAGATCGGCCGGCAGGTCCTTGATCACCGCCTGGCTCATCGCATGCGGCAGGGCGCAGAACACGATGTCGATCGCCGAGAAGTCGATCTCGTCGATGGTGCAGAGCCGCGGCAGCTCGAGGTGTCGCAGATGCGGAAACACCTCGCCCATCGCCATGCCCGCCTTGCGGTCGCCCGACAGCGCCGCGATCCGCAGGCTGGGGTGGGTGGCGATCAGCCGGACGAGTTCGGCGCCGGTGTAGCCGGAAGCACCAAGGATGGCTGCGGATTGGGTCATGCGTACACCTCACATCGGAGCGTCGATCAGGAACGGGCGCGATTGCGCGCCAGCGGCGTCAGGCCGCGACGAAGTCGATCTTGCGGCGCAGGAACTGCGTGGCGCGGTTCGACACGGATTTCGGGTTTCCGGTGGTCAGGAACAGGCTCTCGCTGCCGGGCCCGACCATCTCGGGGTGGCGCGACAGGTAGTCGGCCAGGCTCTCGGCCACCAGGTTGGCCTGGCTGAACACCTGGACCTCGGGGCCGAGCGCGTCCTGGAACACCTCTTCCATCAGCGGGTAATGGGTGCAGCCCAGCACCGCGGCGCCCGGCATCGGCATCTTGCGCTTGAGCGCGTCGACATGGGAGCGCACCAGCGCCTCGGCGAGGATCAGGTCGCCCTCCTCGATCGCGTCGACCACGCCGCCGCAGGCCTGCGCCTCGACATCGACGCCGATGGCGCGGAACGCCAGCTCGCGCTGGAACGCCCGGCTGGCGACCGTCGCCGGGGTGGCGAACAGCGCGACGTGCTTGACGCCGACCTCGCGCGGCGGCGAGTTGTCGCCCCACTGCCGTTCGGTCAGCGCCTCGATCAGCGGCACGAAGACGCCGAGCACCCGCTTGCCCTTGGGCACCCAACCCTCCTGCATCCGGCGCAGCGCCGCGGCGCTGGCGGTGTTGCAGGCCAGGATCACCAGGTCGCAGCCGGCGTCGAACAGCCGTTCGGTGGCCTGCGTCGTCAGCTCGTAGATGTCGTCGGCGGTGCGCACGCCGTAGGGCGCGTGGGCATTGTCGCCGAAATAGACCAGCGGCACCTCGGGCAATCGCCGCGAGACCGCGCCCAGCACCGTCAGCCCGCCCAGCCCGCTATCGAAGATCCCGACCGCCATCGTTCCTGCACCTCGCCTGTATGTCGCGCCCCGGACCGAAACACGGGGTCGAGACAACGACATAAGTGGTGTCGGGCCGGAAATCCATCGCCGCCATGTCGCGGCCGGCGGCGCAGACCCGGCTGCGGCACGCGTGGCGGCGCTGAAATTCGGGGCATTCGCCCGCGCGGCGCCGCATTTTTTCACATCGTTAAGGATTTGCTGTAGCGTGGCGCGGCAAACTGCGGGCAGAGAAGCGCCAATCCGGTAACGGCGGTTTGCAAATCGGCCCCGCAAGACTGTATGCGCGGCGTCCGAACGCCGATCGAAGGGAAGAAGGCCAGATGATGGATTGGGACAAGCTGCGAATTTTCCACGCGGTGGCCGACGCGGGCAGCCTGACCCACGCCGGCGATTCGCTGCATCTCAGCCAGTCCGCGGTCAGCCGGCAGATCCGGGCGTTGGAAGAATCGCTGAACACCACGCTGTTCCACCGCCACGCCCGTGGGCTGATCCTGACCGAACAGGGCGAGCTTCTGTTCGACGCCACCAAGTCGATGAACCGCCGGCTCGATGCCGCCGCGGCGCGGATCCGCGACAGCGAGGAAGAGGTGTTCGGCGAGTTGCGGGTGACCACAACCACCGGATTCGGGACGTTGTGGCTGGCGCCGCGCCTGCCCAAGCTCTACGCCGCCTACCCGGATCTCAAGATCGACCTGATGCTCGAGGAGCGGGTGCTCGACCTGCCGATGCGCGAGGCCGATGTCGCGATCCGGATGAAGGAACCCAGCCAGGCCGACCTGATCCGCAAGCGGCTGATGAACATCCGGATGCGGCTCTACGCGACCCGGCAGTATCTCGACGAGAGCGGCCCGCTCGACCGGGTCGAGGATATCTCCTCCCACCGGCTGATCTGCCAGAGCCTGTCGTCGGCGCAGGTCGCCGCCGGCGCAAGGCTGGTGCAGGACCTGATGGCGCATGACGTGCCCAGCCTGCTGACGGTCAACAACTATTTCGGCGTGGTGCAGGCGGTTCTCAACAACCTCGGGGTCGGGGTGCTGCCGCATTACCTTACCGAACACTACCCGCAGCTGGTGCGGGTGCTGCCAGACGTGGAGTCCGGCGAGGTGCCGGTGTTCCTCGCCTACCCCGAGGAATTGCGCCAGTCCAAGCGGGTCGCGGCGTTCCGCGACTTCGTGCAGGAAGAGGTGCTGGCCCACCGCAAGAGCATCCGCGACCGCGCCGAGAACTGAGGCCGGGCGATCCGAGCCATGCAGCCAGCGCATGGCGGTTTTGCCGCCATCGCAGTGGCTTTGAACTTGATCGTTCACATTGCGACTACTATCTCGGCATTCGAAGACGACGACGCTTCATTGTGCCTCGTCTTCATACCTCCCTGTTGGACTTCGCCGGGCCTTTGTGCCCGGCATTTTTTTGTCCCGTCCCCGGCCGCAGCCAGGCGGCATCGGCGAGGTCCTGGCACGAACCGGTCGCGCGTGTCGGCAATACCTCCCGCCGCGGACGCGGTCATGCAGCCGGCGATCCCGAACCCGGCTTCCGTGCCGGCGAACGACATCCGCCGCGGCTGACGCGGCGAAACCCGCTTTCCCCTGCGGCGTCCCGATTGTATGACGCGCGCGACCAGCAGGAGAGCGCCCGCATGTCCGACCCCCAGATCACCGACGACCTCATCGCCGCGCACGGGCTCAAGCCCGACGAATACGCGCGCATCCTCGAGATCATCGGCCGCGCGCCGAGCTTTACCGAGCTTGGCATCTTTTCGGCCATGTGGAACGAGCACTGCTCTTACAAGTCGTCGAAGAAATGGCTGCGCACCCTGCCCACCGAGGGGCCTCAGGTCATCTGCGGCCCCGGCGAGAACGCGGGCGTGGTCGACATCGGCGACGGCCAGGCGGTGGTCTTCAAGATGGAGAGTCTCAACCACCCGAGCTACATCGAGCCCTACCAGGGCGCGGCGACCGGCGTCGGCGGCATCCTGCGCGATGTGTTCACCATGGGCGCGCGGCCGATCGCGGCGATGAACGCGCTAAGCTTCGGCAGCCTCAGCCACCCCAAGACCCGCAGCC
>JBFGEI010000084.1:0-11075 GCA_041580155.1 Limimaricola sp. | reverse complement strand
TGATCACCACGGTGTCGATGCTCGTGCATGTCTACAGCTTCGGCTACATGGCGCATGACGAAAACTTCCGCCCCGGCGAAAGCTACCGGCCGCGGTTCTTCGCCTACCTGTCGTTCTTCACCTTTGCGATGCTGACGCTGGTGACCGCCGACAACCTGGTGCAGATGTTCTTCGGCTGGGAGGGCGTCGGTGTCGCCTCGTACCTGCTGATCGGATTCTACTTCCGCAAGCCGTCGGCCAACGCCGCGGCGATGAAGGCCTTCATCGTGAACCGGGTCGGCGACTTCGGTTTCGCGCTCGGCATCTTCGCGCTGTATTACCTGACCGACTCGATCCGCTTCGACGACGTCTTCGCCGCCGCCCCCGAGATCGCCCGCGCCGAGCTGTCGTTTCTCGGGCTGAGCTTCGACGCCGCCGAGATCGTGGCGCTGCTGCTGTTCATCGGCGCGATGGGCAAGTCGGCGCAGCTTCTGCTGCACACCTGGCTGCCGGACGCGATGGAAGGCCCGACCCCGGTGTCGGCGCTGATCCACGCCGCGACCATGGTGACCGCCGGCGTGTTCCTCGTCTGCCGGATGTCGCCGCTGCTGGAATTCGCCCCCGACGCCAAGGCGATCATCGTCTTCATCGGCGCGACCACCGCGTTCTTCGCCGCCACCGTCGGCCTGGTTCAGAACGACATCAAGCGCGTCATCGCCTATTCGACCTGTTCGCAGCTGGGCTACATGTTCGTGGCCGCCGGTTCCGGCGTCTATTCGGCGGCGATGTTCCACCTGTTCACCCACGCCTTCTTCAAGGCGCTGCTGTTCCTCGGGGCCGGCTCGGTGATCCATGCGATGCACCACGAGCAGGACATGCGGAACTACGGCGGGCTTCGCAAGAAGATCCCCTACACCTTCTGGGCGATGATGATCGGCACGCTGGCGATCACCGGCGTCGGCATTCCGCTGACCCACATCGGCTTTGCCGGCTTCCTGTCGAAGGACGCGATCATCGAGAGCGCCTACGCCGGCGGTGGCAGCTATGCCTTCTGGATGCTCGTGATCGCCGCGGCGATGACCAGCTTCTACTCCTGGCGGCTGATCTTCCTGACCTTCTACGGCAAACCGCGCGGCGACCATCACACCCATGACCACGCGCATGAGAGCCCCGGCATCATGCTGGTGCCGCTCGGCGTGCTCAGCCTCGGCGCGGTGTTCGCCGGCATGCTGTGGTATGCGCCGTTCTTCGGCGACCACGCCCGGGTGACGCAGTACTTCGGCATCCCGTCGGCGCATGCCAGCGAAGCCGGGCACGGCGAAGGCGTCGTCGCGGCGGCCGATGCGCTGGCCGACGGCGACACCCATGCGGCGCTCGAGGCGGCGACCGCCGAAGGCGTCGTCGAGACCGAGGCGGGGCATGGCGAAGACGCGGCGCATGGCGCCGAGGCTGGCGTGCTCGCGGCGCCGGGGCAGGGCGCGATCTACATCGGCGCCGGCAACCACGTGATGGACGACGCGCATCACTCGCCGGTCTGGGTCAAGGTCAGCCCCTTCGTCGCGATGCTGCTGGGCCTGTCGCTGGCCTACATGATGTACATCCGCAATCCGAGCTGGCCGGCGCGTCTCGCCAAGCAGCAGCAGCCGCTGTACAACTTCCTGCTGAACAAGTGGTACTTCGACGAGCTCTACGACGCCGTCTTCGTGCGGCCGACGCAGGCCATCGGCAGGTTCTTCTGGACCCGCGGTGACGGCAGCGTCATCGACGGCGGCATCAACGGCGTGGCGATGGGCATCGTGCCCTTCTTCACCCGGCTCGCCGGTCGCGCCCAGTCCGGCTACGTCTTCACCTATGCCTTCGCGATGGTTCTGGGCCTGGCCCTGCTCCTGACCTGGATGACTCTGGCCGGGGGGGCCGAATAATGGGCAACCTGCTGTCTCTGACGACCTTCATCCCGCTGCTGGGTGCCGGAATCCTCGCACTGTTCCTGCGCGGCGACGACCTGGCGGCGCAGCGCAACGCCAAGTGGGTGGCGCTGGCGACCACGGTGTTCACCTTCGTGGTGTCGCTGTTCATCCTCGCCGGCTTCGACCCGTCCGACACCGGCTTCCAGTTCGTCGAGGACCGGCAGTGGCTGCTGGGCATGCGCTATAAGATGGGCGTCGACGGGATCTCGATCCTGTTCGTGCTGCTGACCACCTTCCTGATGCCGCTGGTGATCGCCTCCTGCTGGGACGTGTCGCACCGGGTCAAGGAATACATGATCGCCTTCCTGGTACTCGAGACGCTGATGCTCGGCGTGTTCATGGCGCTGGACCTGATCCTGTTCTACCTGTTCTTCGAAGCCGGTCTGATCCCGATGTTCCTGATCATCGGCATCTGGGGCGGCAAGGCGCGGATCTACGCGTCGTTCAAGTTCTTCCTCTACACCTTCCTCGGGTCGGTGCTGATGCTGGTGGCGATGGTCGCGATGTTCGCGCAGGCTGGCACCACCGACATTCCGACGCTGATGGCGTTCAACTTCTCGTCCGAGAGCTTCCCGATCCTCGGGGTGCAGATCGTCGGCGGCGCGCAGACCCTGATGTGGCTGGCGTTCTTCGCCAGCTTCGCGGTGAAGATGCCGATGTGGCCGGTGCACACCTGGCTGCCCGACGCCCACGTGCAGGCGCCGACCGCCGGGTCGGTGGTTCTGGCCGCGATCCTGCTGAAGATGGGCGGCTACGGCTTCCCGCGGTTCTCGCTGCCGATGTTCCCGGTCGCCTCCGAGATCTGGGCGCCGATGGTGCTGTGGCTGTCGGCGATCGCGATCGTCTACACCTCGCTGGTCGCGCTGGTGCAGAAGGACATCAAGAAGCTGATCGCCTACAGCTCGGTCGCGCACATGGGCTTCGTCACCGCCGGCATCTTCGCGCTGAACCAGCAGGGTCTCGACGGGGCGATCTTCCAGATGATCAGCCACGGCTTCATCTCGGGCGCGCTGTTTCTCAGCGTCGGGGTGATCTACGACCGGATGCACACCCGTGACATCGACGCCTATGGCGGTCTGGTGAACCGAATGCCGGCCTATGCCGCGATCTTCATGCTGTTCACCATGGCCAACGTCGGCCTGCCGGGCACCTCGGGCTTCGTCGGGGAATTCCTGACCCTGGTCGGGATGTTCCAAGCCAATACCTGGGTCGCCGCCGTCGCCACCACCGGGGTGATCTTCTCGGCGGGCTACGCGCTGTATCTCTATCGCCGGGTGGTGATGGGCGACCTGATCAAGGAAAGCCTGAAGTCGATCACCGACATGACCGCGCGTGAAAAGTGGATCTTCGCGCCGCTCGTCGCGATGACGATCCTGCTCGGGGTCTACCCGAGCCTGGTCACCGACATCATCGGGCCGAGCGTCGCCGAGCTGGTCGACCACGTCGAGATCGCCACGGCCGCCCATGCCGAATCCACCGTCGTCGCCGAAGGCGGCGCTGCGGCCACCGAGGTCGTCGCCGCTGCGCCGGCCACCGCCGCTGCCAAGCACTGAGGACCAGGACACATGCTTACCGCCGATATCCAGACAGTCCTGCCCGAGCTGATCCTCGCGATCTACGCGATGCTGGCGCTGATGGCCGGAGTCTACACCACCAAGGACAAGGCCGCCGGCCTGCTGATCTGGGCCACCGCCGCGATCATGGCGCTGACCGCTTTCCTGATCGCCACCGGTCAGGGCACCGATCTGGCGTTCCACGGCACCTTCATCGACGACGGCTTCGCCCGCTTCGCCAAGGTCACGATTCTGATCTCGGCCGCGGTGGTGCTGGTGATGAGCCAGGAATACCTGGCGCGGCGCGGGCTGCTGCGCTTCGAATACCCGATCCTGGTGACCCTCGCCGTGGTCGGCATGATGGTGATGGTCTCGGCCGGCGACCTGATGGTGCTCTACATGGGCATCGAGCTGCAATCGCTGGCGATGTATGTCATCGCCTCGCTGCGCCGCGACAGCGTCACCTCGACCGAGGCCGGTCTGAAGTATTTCGTGCTGGGCGCGTTCAGCTCGGGTCTGATGCTGTATGGCGCGTCGCTGGTCTACGGTTTCGCCGGCACCACCGAGTTCACCGGCATCGTCATCGCGACCGCAGACGGGGTGCCGCTGGGCCTGATCTTCGGCCTGGTGTTCCTGATCACCGGCTTTGCCTTCAAGGTCTCGGCGGCGCCGTTCCACATGTGGACGCCCGACGTCTACGAGGGCGCGCCGACCCCGGTCACCGCCTTCATGGCGACCGCGCCGAAGATGGCGGCGATCGCGCTGTTCGCGCGGGTGATGTTCGACGGCTTCGGCGAAGTGATCGGCGACTGGCAGCAGATTCTCGCCTTCCTGTCGGTGGTCTCGGTGTTCTGGGGCGGCATCGCCGCGATCGGCCAGACCAACATCAAGCGGCTGATGGCCTATTCGTCGATCGCCCACATGGGCTTCGCGCTGATGGGCCTTGCTTCGGGCACCGCCTTCGGCGTGCAGGCGATGCTGGTCTACATGGCGATCTACGTCACCATGAACATCGGCACCTTCGCCTTCATCCTGTCGATGGAGCGTGACGGCCGCCCGGTGACCGACATCAATTCGCTGCACATGTATTCGCGCTACGCGCCGATGCGGGCGCTGGCGATGCTGGTGCTGCTGTTCAGCCTTGCCGGCGTGCCGCCGATGGTCGGCTTCTTCGGCAAGTTCTACGTGCTGCGCGCCGCCTACGAGGGCGGGCTGACCTGGCTGGCCGTCGCTGGCGTGGTCGCCTCGGTGATCGGCGCCTTCTACTACCTGCGGATCGTCTACTACATGTACTTCGGCGAAGAGCGCGAAGCGCTCGACACCGGCACCTCGCCGCTGCTCTGGGGCGTGCTGATGGCGTCGGCCGCGGCGATGGTGTTCGGGGTCATCAACCTCTTCGGCATCGAGACTCTGGCCGCGGCCGCGGCGGCTACGCTTGTCAACTGAGCGAACCCCGGCCGGGCTTTGGCCCGAGGGTTTCGAGCGGGTCGTTCTCGACACCGTCGACAGCACCATGGCCGAGGCCGCGCGACGCGCGGCCTCTGGTCTTGTGAGGCCGACCTGGGTGATGGCGCATCACCAAACCGCCGGCCGCGGCCGGCGGGGCCGCGTCTGGAAGATGCCCAAGGGCAACCTGGCCGCGACGCTGGTCTACCGTCCCGAAGCGACGCCCCACGAGGCCGCCAAGCGGTCGTTTCTCGCGGCGCTGGCGCTGTTCGAGGCGCTGGCGATCCATGTCGACCGCACCCGGTTGTCGTTGAAATGGCCGAACGACGTGCTGCTTGACGGCGGCAAGGTGGCCGGCATCCTGCTTGAAAGCGCCGGCTCCGGGCCCTTCGTCGACTGGCTGGCGATCGGCGTCGGCGTCAACCTCGCGGCGCGGCCCGAGGGGCTGCGCGACGCGATGTTCCCGCCGGTGGCGGTGGCCGACGGCGACGGGCCGCTGGTCGAGCCCGAGGATTTCCTGACCCTGCTGGCCGATGCCTTCGCCACCGAGGAAGGCAAGCTCGAGGCGTTCGGCTTCGCGCGGATCCGCGAGGACTGGCTGCGCCACGCGGCGCGGCTGGGCGAGGTGATCACCGCGCGCACCGGAACCGACGAGGTCACCGGCGTGTTCGAGACCGTCGACGACGACGGCAACCTGATCCTGCGCACCCCCGACGGCGCCCGCGCGATCAGCGCCGCCGACGTGTTCTTCTAGGAGGCAAGCGATGCTTCTGGCCATCGACTGCGGCAACACCAACACCGTGTTCTCGATCTGGGACGGCGGCGCGTTTCTCGCGACCTGGCGGACCTCGACCGAATGGCAGCGCACGGCCGACCAGTACTACGTCTGGCTGTCGACGCTGATGAAGGTGCGCGGCGTCGAGGCCGAGATCGACGAGATGATCATCTCGTCGACGGTGCCGCGGGTGGTGTTCAACCTGCGGGTTCTGGCCGACCGATATTTCAACTGCCGCCCGATCGTGGTCGGCAAGCCCGACTGCAAGCTGCCGGTGGCGCCGCGGGTCGACGCCGGGACCCAGGTCGGTCCCGACCGGCTGGTCAACACGGTCGGCGCCTGGGACCGGCACGGCGGCAATCTGGTGGTGGTCGATTTCGGCACCGCGACCACCTTCGACGTGGTCGACGACGACGGCGCCTATGTCGGCGGGGTGATCTCGCCGGGGGTGAACCTCAGCCTCGAGGCGCTGCACCAGGCGGCGGCGGCGCTGCCGCATGTCGACGTGACCAAGCCCGATCGGGTGATCGGCACCAACACCGTGGCCTGCATGCAGTCGGGGATCTTCTGGGGCTATGTCGGGCTGGTCCGCGGCATTACCGACCGGATCCGCGCCGAACGTGATAGGCCAATGCGAATCATTGGCACCGGAGGGCTTGCGCCGCTGTTCGCACAGGGCGACATGCTGTTCGACGATATTGAAGATGACCTTACGATGCACGGGCTGACCGTCATCCACAGATACAACAAGGAGACCGCATGAGCGGCGAAAGACTGATCTACCTTCCTCTCGGCGGCGCCGGCGAGATCGGCATGAACGCCTATGTCTACGGCTACGGCAAACCCGGGCAGGAACGGCTGATCGTCGTCGATCTCGGGGTGACCTTCCCCGACATGGACACCACGCCGGGCGTCGACCTGATCCTGCCCGACATCTCGTGGCTCGAGGCCCGCAAGGACCGGATCGAGGCGATCTTCATCACCCACGCGCATGAAGACCACGTCGGCGCCGTCGGGCATTTCTGGAAGCGCCTCGGCGTCACCATGCACGCGCGCAAGTTCACCGCGGCGATCGCCCGCCACAAGCTCGACGAGCACGGCGCGCCGGACAGCGTGCTGAAGGTGGTCGAGCCCTGGCCCGCCACCGTGCAGGCCGGACCGTTCAGCGTCGGCTTCCTGCCGATCAGCCACTCGATCCCGGAAAGCTCGGGCCTGGTGATCGACAGCCCCGAGGGCCGGGTGCTGCATTCCGGCGACTTCAAGATCGACGAAACCCCGGTGGTCGGCGAACCCTTCGACCGGGCGCTGTGGAAAGAGGTCTCGCGGCCCGGCGTCAAGGCGCTGATCTGCGACTCGACCAACGTGTTCTCGCCGCTGCCGGGCCGCTCCGAAGCAACGCTGGCTCCGGAACTCGAGAAGATGATCGCGGCGCAGCCCGGGCTGGTGGTCGCCACCACCTTCGCCTCGAACGTGGCGCGTCTGAAGACCATCGCGATCGCCGCCGACCGCGCCGGCCGCAAGGTCTGCCTGCTGGGCCGCGCGATGCGCCGGATGGTCGAGACCGCGACCGAGACCGGGCTGCTGCACGGCTTCCCGAAGACCGTGAGCCCGGAAGAGGCCGCCGAGGTCCCGCGCGGCAAGCTGCTGCTGCTGGTCACCGGCAGCCAGGGCGAACGCCGCGCCGCCAGCGCGCAGCTGGCGCAGGGGTCGTATCTCGGGCTGAAACTGCAGGAGGGCGACACCTTCCTGTTCTCCTCGCGCACCATCCCGGGCAACGAGCGCGGCGTGATCAAGATCATGAACGCGCTGTCCGAGAAGGGCGTCGACGTGATCGACGACCATGACGGGCTGTACCACGTGTCGGGCCATGCCAACCGGCCCGACCTCGCGGTGCTGCACGACATCGTCAAGCCGCAGATCCTGATCCCGATGCACGGCGAGCACCGCCACCTGCGCGAGCACGTCAAGCTGGGCGCCGAGCGCGGCCTGCCGGGCATCGTCGCGATCAACGGCATGATGATCGATCTCAGTGGCAACGCGCCGCGGGTCGCCGAATACATCGAGACCGGCCGCAGCTACCTTGACGGGTCGGTGATGGTCGGCGCGATGGACGGCGTGGTGCGCGACCGGATCCGGATGGCGCTGAACGGCCATGTCACGGTGACGCTGATCATCGACGAGAACGACGAGGCGCTTGGCGATCCGTGGTGCGAGATCATGGGTCTGCCGGACTCCGGTCGCTCCAAGGCGCCGCTGGTCGAGGTGATCGAGGCCGATCTGGCGCAGTTCGTGAACCGGGCCAACGCCCGGACCATGCGCGACGAGGAAAAGCTCGAGAAGGAACTGAAGCGGATCGCCCGGTCGACCGCGCAGGCCGAGGTCGGCAAGAAGCCGGAAATCAACGTGGTGGTCAGCCGGCTGAGCTGAGAACCTTCGGTGCGGGGCGCGTCCCCGCACCGATCCCGGAATGGCGGCAGGGGCCGGTCGCGCGAAAGCGTGGCCGGCCTTTCGCTTGGCCGGCCAAGCAAAACGCGCGACGGCCGGGGCCATCGCGCGTGCTGTGGTGTCATGGCCTGGGGCAGGGCGGCGTCAGCCGCTGCAGACGTAGACCGCGCTGCCGATCACCACCACCGAGGCGGCGGCGGCGCCGATCACCGCCGGGGCCGACAGCGCCGCGGTGACCGCCGGCGCGCTGCTGCCGACCGAGGCCAGCAGCCATTCGGCCGACCCGCTGAGGATCATCGCGCCCGAGCTGTGCAGCAGCCGCTCGGGGTTGGCGACCGCCTCGGCCGGGCTCGGCGGCTTGGCCAGCATGATCCCGGCGACCGCGGCCCCGGTGCCGACCGCGGTATCGGCGGCGGCGTTGACCCGGTCGCAGGTGGTGACTTCGCAGCGCGCGGTCTTGCCGCGGCTGCCGGGCACCAGCAGCCAACCCTCGTCCTCGGGATCGGGCTGCAGGCAGTAGCCGTCGATCTCCTCGGGCGGCAGCTCGACCGACAGGTAGGTGAACAGCACCCGGCTGTCGCAGGACGGGGCGTCGCCCCAGGCCCGGTTCCAGACCCGGCCAGGCCAGCGCGACAGCCGCTCGGCGGTGCCGAGGCTGGTCGCGAAGTCGATCTCGTCGTCATAGGTGACGACGGTCTCGCGGCCGTTGACGCTGGCGCTGCAGTGTTTCGGAGCCGCCAGGGCCGGCATCGCCGGCACCAGCAGCATCAGGGTCGCGACGAGATACCGCATCCTATTTTGGCGGCGGGCCTCAGCCTGCGCGCCGCTCCTCGAAGCTCTTGAGGATGAAGGTCGGGGTGTCGTCGCCCATGCCGACGACGTTGTCGTCGCGCTGGTTCGACCGGCGATCGCGGTCGCGGCCGCGCGACCGGTTGTCGTTCGAGCTGTCGGCGCGGCGCTGGTCGGGCTGACGCTCCGAACGGTCCGCCTGACGCTCCGAACGGTCGGGCTGACGCTCCGAACGGTCCGTCTGACGCTCCGAACGGTCGGGCTGACGCTCCGAACGGTCGGGCTGACGCTCGGACCGCTCCGGACGGTCGGACTTGCGCTCGCTGCGCTCGGGCTGACGCTCGGCGACGGGGGCGGCGGGCTTCTCGGGCGCCGGTTCGGCGGCGACCGGCTTGGGCGCGGGCTCCGGCTTGGTTTCAGCAACCGGTGCAACCGGTGCAACCGGTGCGGCAGGCTCGACCGGGGCCTTGGCCGGCGCAGGGGCGGCTTCGGCGCGTGTCCGGCTGCGGGTCCGACGCACCCGCGGCTCGGCCGGGGCGGCGTCGTCCTTGGCGGCCGGCGCGGTTTCGGCCGGGTCGGCCTTGGTACCCAGCGGGTTGTCGAGCCGCGGAATCGTGGTCTGCACCAGCCGTTCGATGTCCTCGAGGTTCTTTTCGTCGCGCGGCACGCAGATCATGATCGTGGTGCCCTTGCGGCCGGCCCGGCCGGTGCGGCCGATCCGGTGCACGTAGTCTTCGGCATGGCTCGGCACGTCGAAGTTGAACACGTGGCTCACCGCCGGGATGTCGAGTCCGCGCGCCGCGACGTCCGAGGCGCACAGGAACTTCACGTCGCCGTTGCGGAAGCCGTCGAGCGTGCGCATCCGCTGGCTCTGGTCGAGGTCGCCGTGGATCGGCTCGGCGTTGTAGCCGTGCTTCTTCAGCGACTTCGCGACCACGTCGACGTCGAGCTTGCGGTTGCAGAAGATGATCGCGTTGGTGCAGCCATCGCCCTCGGCGTCGATCACCGCGCGCAGCAGGTCACGCTTTTCCTCGGCTTCCTTGTCCTTGCGCGAGCCGCGGAACATCACCACGCCCTGCTTGATGTTCTCGCCGGTGGTGGCGGCGCGGGCCACCTCGACCTTGGCGGGATTCGACAGGAAGGTGTTGGTGATCCGCTCGATCTCGGGCGCCATGGTGGCCGAGAAGAACAGCGTCTGGCGGGTGAACGGCGTCAGGCCGAAGATCCGCTCGATGTCGGGGATGAAGCCCATGTCGAGCATCCGGTCGGCTTCGTCGACCACCATGATCTGCACGCCGGTCAGCAGCAGCTTGCCGCGCTCGAAATGGTCGAGCAACCGGCCCGGGGTCGCGATCAGCACGTCGACGCCGCGGTCGATCAGCGCGTCCTGCTCCTTGAACGACACGCCGCCGATCAGCAGCGCCTTGGTCAGCTTGGTGTGCTTGGCATAGGTGTCGAAGTTCTCGGCGACCTGGGCGGCAAGTTCGCGCGTCGGGCAGAGCACCAGGCTGCGCGGCATCCGGGCGCGGGCCCGGCCGCGGCCCAGCAGGGTGATCATCGGCAGCACGAAGCTGGCGGTCTTGCCGGTGCCGGTCTGGGCGATGCCCAGCACGTCGCGGCCTTCGAGCGCCGACGGGATCGCGCCGGCCTGGATCGGTGTCGGGGTCTCGTATCCGGCTTCGGACACGGCCTTCAGCACCTTGGGATCGAGGTTGAGATCGGAGAATTGAGTCATGAGAGCCTTTCGCAAACTGCGGCACCGACGGCCGCAGTAACAGGCGCGGCCCGCCCGGCCGGATTGCCGGGGCGTTCGACTTGCCACGCGCATAGGCGGAAATGCCGCAAAGGTCAAGGAAGCAACGGCGGGAACGCGCTTCGAGGTTGCCGCGTTGTCCGGCGTAACATCGAAAGGACGCATCATGATCAAGAAGCACGGATCGGCCAAGTGGAGCGGCGGGCTCAAGGACGGGCAGGGCCATGTCTCGACCGAGACCGGAAGCCTGTCGGATCAACCCTATGGTTTCAGCAACCGCTTCGAGGGCAAGCCGGGCACCAACCCCGAAGAGCTGATCGGCGCGGCGCATGCCGCCTGCTACGCGATGGCGCTGAGCCTGAACCTCG
>JBFGEI010000083.1:0-11166 GCA_041580155.1 Limimaricola sp. | reverse complement strand
CTGTCCCTCGATCCGGCCATCGACCCAGGAGCCGACGTAGCGGTAGCCGTCGGTGCCGGTGAAGCTGCCCTGGCCGTGGCGCCGGTCGTCGACGAAGGCGCCCTGGTAGACGTCGCCGTTCTCGTAGGTGACGGTGCCGGTCCCCTGGCGCTTGCCGGCCAAGAAGTCGCCCTCGTAGATATCGCCATTTGGCTGGACCAGCTTGCCTTTCCCCTCAATTCGCCCGTCGACAAAGCCGCCGGTGTAATTCGTCCCATCGGCCATCGCCAAAGTTCCGGTGCCATCGCGGACGCCGGCCGCCATCATGCCGTCGTAGGTCGAGCCGTCGGAGTAAGTTATTTTGCCCTGGCCTTCTTTGACGCCGTTGACCCACTGGCCTTCATATGTGTAGTCAAGCCAGTGCTTTAGTGCATTTTCCTCGTTGGCGGCGCTCCGCGTCTCTTCTGCTGTTGAGTTAACGGCATCTCCAATGCTCGCCGAACAGACGCGAAGTATAGCTGCATCATCGACATTGTCAGATGCATCAAGTTTTTCAGGGACAATTTTCGGGATAAGCAGTGTTCCGATGCCGTGGTGCATCGCGTTGCGGAAACCGCCCTCGTAGCAAGACCCATTGGCGTAGTTCGCAACACCGCGGCCGGTGATCTTGCCGTCTTCCCATTCCCCTTCATAGGTGCCGCCATCCGAGAAGGTGATGCTACCGAAGCCTTCGGGCTTGCCGCGGGCGAATTCGCCCTCGTAGACCGAGCCATTGGGAAACTGCGCCGTGCCCTGGCCGCGGATCTCGCCCTCGAACCATTCGCCGGTGTATTCGTAGCCGTTCGGCAGCCGGTAGGTGCCCTGGCCGTGCTGGCGGCCGTTGAGGAAGGTGCCCTCGTAGACGCCGCCATCCTCGTACTGCTTGGTCGACGTGGTCTGCGCGGCCAGCGGACCGGCCAGAAGCAGGGCCAGGGCCGGAGCCAGAATCATTGCGCGCAGTGGTCCTGCCGACATCGCCGCGTTGCCCCCGATATGGTCGGTCCGGTTCGACCGAACCCCGTTTCCAGTTTCGGCACAGACTAGCGGTGCGCCCGGCCGGTGACAACAGGTCCGGCGGTGCGGCCAAGCAGCGCGCGACAGGTGTTGCGCGGTACCGCACAGCGGCTCTTCGCCAAAGCCCGGTGATCGATGCCGCGACCGCGCTATGTCTGTGCAACAATCGCCAAGGCAGGAGACCCCCGATGGCCAAGCCCGGACCACAGCGTGTCACTGTTCCGTTTGTGGCATCAACCAGCGCGGCGCGCCGGCCTATCGCGGCCGGTTGGCCGGAAGACATCGCCGGGTCGGCACGGCTGCGCCACCCTCTGCGCCGGGCTTGCCTTGACGTCAGCCCCGTCTATCTGCTGCCTTGGCCGGGCCACCCGTCCGAGGACCGTCCCGCATGACCGAAGCCAAGACCCAGCCCACCGGCGCCAGCGTCGCGGAGTTCCTCGACGCGGTCGAGCCGCCGCGCAAGCGCGCCGACGCCTGGGCGCTCGATGCGCTGTTCCGCGAGGTGACCGGTTTTTCGCCGGTGATCTGGGGGCCGTCGATCGTCGGCTACGGCGCCTATGACTACACCTATGACAGCGGCCATTCGGGCCGGTTTCTTGCCACCGGGTTTTCGCCGCGCAAGGCGAACCTGGTGCTCTACATCATGCCCGGCTACGACGAGGCGCAGCCGATCCTCGACCGGCTCGGCAAGCACCGGATGGGCAAGTCCTGCCTTTATCTGAACAAGCTGGCCGACGTCGACACCGCGGTGCTGGCCGAGCTGATCCGCCACGGGCTCGATCGGCTGAATGGGTTCTGGCCCGTGCAGCCCAGCTGAGACGCGTCCCGGACCCTCATTTCCGTATTCGAAAGCCCTGACCCCGATGACCCATTCCCCCGACGACGCGCCGCTGCCCGGCCGATGGATCGCGATGGCCGCGCTGCTGGTGGCGGGGTTCATGAACTTGGTCGACGTGACCATCGTCAACGTGGCGATCCCGTCGATGCAGGACGCCTTCGCCGCCACCGACAGCCAGATCGAATGGGTCGTCGCCGCCTATATCCTGACCTTCGCGCTGTGCCTGCTGCCCTCGGGGCGGCTGGGCGACGTGATCGGCCGGCGCCGGATGTTCCTGCTTGGGGTGACGGTGTTCACCATCGGCTCGGCGCTGTGCGGCCTGGCGCCGTCGATCGGCACGCTGGTCGGCGCCCGCGTGGTGCAGGGCATCGGCGGCGCGATGATGACGCCGCAGACGCTGGCGCTCGTCCCGGCGCTGTTCCCGCCGCGCGAACGCGGCGCGGTGTTCGCGCTGTTCGGCCTGTCGGCGGGTCTCGCGGCGGTCACCGGGCCGCTGCTGGGCGGCTTTCTGATCGGCGCCGATCTCGGCGGGCTCGACTGGCGGCCGATCTTCCTGGTCAACATCCCGGTCGGCGTGATCGCGGTGCTCGGGGCGCTGCGCTTCGTGCCGCCGATCCCGGGCGCCGCCGAGCTGCGGATCGACTGGCTTGGCGTGGTGCTGGCCGGTCTCGGGCTGATGCTGGTGCTGTTCCCGCTGATCGAGGGCCGGCAGCTGGGATGGCCGATCTGGTGTTTCGCGATGATGGCGGCGGCGCTGCCCGTGCTGGGCGCCTTCCTGTGGTGGCAGCGCCGTCAGGCCGCGGCCGGGCGGCCGCAGCTGATCCCGGCATCGCTGCTGGGCAACCGCGACTACGTGCTCGGGTCGGGTCTGGCGATGATGCTGTTCTCCGGAATCCCCGGCTTCTTCCTGGTGCTGGCGATCATGCTGCAGGTCGGCAACGGGCTGACGCCGTTGCAATCGGGGCTGACCACGCTGCCGTTCTCGCTTGGCGTGCTGTCGGCCTCGATCGTGTCGGGCCGGCTCGGGGTGCGCTGGCCACGCGAACGGATCATGGCCGGCGCGCTGATGCTGGCCAGCGGCATGCTGCTGTTGCGGCTGGCGCTGCCGCAGGGCAGCGAGGCGCTGTTGCAGATCGATTTCATCCTGCCGCTGGGGCTGGCCGGGCTTGGCCTCGGCACCGCGGTGTCGCCGCTGTTCCAGACCGTGCTGGCCAATGTCGCCGACCGCGATACCGGCAGCGGATCGGGGGCGTTGCAGTCGTTCCAGCAGGTCGGCGGCGCGCTGGGCCTCGCGGTGATGGGAGAGCTGTTCTTCTCGTCGATCCGGCGGGCGATGCCGGCCGACGGGCCGGCGGTCTACAGCGCGGCGCTCGATGCGGCGCTGTGGTTCAACACCGCCTCGTTCCTGCTGGTGGCGCTGCTGGTCTGGCGGCTGCCCGAGCCGCAGCTGGTGCCGAAGGCCCCGGCCGGCGCGGTGCCGGCCGAGGCCTGACGGGTCACATCATCAGCTGGTAGCTGTGCGCCACCCAGCGGAAGCCGTCCTCGCGGGTTTCGACGTAGCCGATGCCGGGGAAGGGCATGTGGTAGCCCAGCACCGGCATCTTCTTCTCGGCCGCCATCGACAGCACCCGGCGACGGGTCTCGACCGCCATTTCGGGGTCGCTGTCGAAGCTGACATGCCAGTCGGGGTAGGCAACGGACCAGACGTAGTGGTTCGCCAGATCGGCCATCAGCAGCAGCGACTTGTCGCCGCTGTCGACCTGGAACACCAGGTGGCCGGGGGTGTGGCCGAAGGCTTCCATCGCGGTAAGCGGGCCGACGGTGTCGCCCTCGGCCAAGAACTGCAGCTCGGCTTCCAGCGGCCGGACCTTGGCTTCGAAGGCCTCGTTGCCGGTGGTCGCCCAATGGTCGAATTCGACCTTGCCGGCGTGGTAGGAGGCGTTGGCGAAAGTCTTCTCGCCGACGTCGGTGAACAGCCCGCCGATATGGTCGCCATGCATGTGGGTCAGCACCACGTGGGTGATGTCCTCGGGGGTCTTGCCGGCCGCGGCCAGCGCCCCGGTGATGCCGGCGGCGTCGTTGCCGGTGTCGACCAGGATGGTGTTGCCATCGGCCTCGATCAGCACCGGGTGGAAGAAGAACCGGGCCGCGTCGGTCGGCAGGAAGTTCGCTTCGCTGACCTCCACGAAGGTCTCGTGATCGACGTTGATCCCGAAGATCTTGTGCGGCTCGGGGACCACGCGGCTGCCGGCCAGCAGGTCGGTGACGGTGACGTCGCCCAGCTTGAACATCTGGTGCGTCGGCAGCATCGGGTCGGCGGGCGCCGCGTCCTGCGCCGCAGCGGCGCGGGGCAGGGCGGTCATCGCCGCTGCCATCGGCAGGGCGGCGCCGGCGGCGATGGCCGCGCGGCGGCTGAGTTTGGTGGACATGGGCAGGCTCCCTTCAGGTTGAACTTGCCCTGAGGGTAGGTCGAAACCCGGCCGCGGATAGCGCGGCGCCGCACAATCTCTGTGCCTAGAGCCACCATTGGTCGATCGCGGCGATGTCGTCGTCGGACCAGCCGAAATGATGGGCGAATTCATGCACCGTCACATGCGCCACCATCTCGGCGATGGTGACGTCGCCGCGCTCGGCCCATTCGTCGAGAATCGGCCGCCGGAACAGCCAGACCACGTCGGGGCCCTGCGGCATGTCCCAGGTCGATTTCTGGGTCAGCGGAATCCCGTCGTACAGCCCGGTCAGCTCGAACGGCTCCATCTCCATCTCGTCCAGCATCTCGTCCGGCGCGAAGTCGGCGACCCGCAGCGCCACCGCCCGGGCCGGGCCGCGAAACCGGTCCGGCAGGTCCTCGACCACCTGTCGGGCGATCTGTTCGATCTCGTCGAGCGACGGGGCGACGGGGCTGTCGGCGAAGGGGGGGGATGCGCGTTTCATGCCCCCGATATGGACAAAACCGACCGCCTGTGAAAGAGCCGTCAGCGACAGGAGAGCCCCATGACAACGACCCGTTTCGCCCCTTCGCCCACCGGCTGGCTGCATATCGGCAACCTGCGCGCCGCGCTGTTCAACTACGCCATCGCCCGGCAGCAGGGCGGCAGCTTCGTGCTGCGCATCGACGACACCGATGCCGAACGCTCGAAGCCCGAATACGTCGAGGGCATCCTCGAGGCGCTGGCCTGGCTCGGGATCCGGCACGACCGGATCGAACGCCAGTCCGAACGGATGGGGCGCTACGAGGCGGCGCGCGACAAGCTGATCGCCGACGGCCGTCTTTACGAATGCTTCGAGACCCCGACCGAGCTGGACCTGAAGCGCAAGAAGCAGCTCAACATGGGCAAGCCGCCGGTCTACGACCGCGCCGCGCTGGCGCTGTCGGACGCCGAAAAGGACCGGCTGCGCGCCGAGCGCGGCAGCCATTGGCGCTTCAAGCTCGACCTCGAGCGGATCGAATGGGACGACGGCATCCTCGGGCCGATCTCGATCGACGCGGCAAGCGTGTCGGACCCGGTGCTGATCAAGGAAAGCGGCCAGGTGCTCTACACCTTCGCCTCGTCGGTCGACGACGGCGAGATGGGCATCACCGACGTGGTGCGCGGCTCCGACCACGTGACCAACACCGCGACCCAGATCCAGATCATCCGGGCGCTGGGCCACCAGATTCCGCGCTTCGCGCATCACTCGCTGCTGACCGGGCCGCAGGGCGAGGCGCTGTCGAAGCGCCTCGGCACGCTGAGCCTGCGCGATCTGCGCGCCGCGGGCATCGAGCCGATGGCGATCCTCAGCCTGATGGCGCGGCTCGGCTCGTCGCAGCCGGTGGAACTGCGCAATTCGGTCGAAGAGGTGGTTGCCGGCTTCGAGCTGTCGAGCTTCGGCGCCGCCCCGACCAAGTTCGATCCCGCCGATCTCGAGCCGCTGACCGCGCGGTTCCTGTCGCAGCTGCCGCTCGAGGCGGTGTCCGACGAGGTCCGCGCCGCGGGCGTGCCCGACGCGCTGGCGCCGGCCTTCTGGCAGGTGGTGCGCGAGAACCTGAAGACCCGCGCCGACATCGCCGGTTGGTGGGCGGTGTTCCGCGATGGCCGCGCCGGCCGCGCCGACCCCGAAGATGCCGGTTTCGTCGCGCAGGCGCTGACGCTGCTGGGCGACGCGCCCTACGGCGCCGACACCTGGAAGACCTGGACCGACACGGTGAAGGCCGAGACCGGCCGCAAGGGCCGTGGCCTGTTCCTGCCGCTGCGCCGCGCCGTCACCGGTCTGGATCACGGCCCGGAAATGGCCGACGTGATGCCGCTGATGCAGGTCAAGCCGGCGGTCTGATCCGCTACTTTGTTCCTGAAATACGCATAAGGGGGGCCTCGGCCCCCCTTTCTTCTGGTCAGTCGCGGGCCCGCAGTACCTGCGCCGGTCGCACCCGGAGCGGCCGCCAGGCAAAGCCCAGCCCGGCCAGCAGGCTGGCCAGCGCGCCGCCCAGCACGATCCCGGTGGCGGAACTCCAGATCACCGCGAAATCGGTCTCCATCACGAAGCGCGCCACCGCCCAGCCGCCCAGGATGCCGGCGCCCAGCGCCACCAGCCCCGCCGCGGCGCCCAGCAGCGCCGCGCGCAGCGCGAAACTGGCAAGGATTCCGCGCCGCGCCGCGCCCAGAGTCTTCAGCACCGCCGCCTCGTAGGTCCGGGCTCTTTCGCCGGCCGCGGCGGCGCCGATCAGCACCAGGAACCCGGTCAGCAGCGTCGCCGCGGCGCCGTAGCGGGTGGCGGCGGCGATGCCCTCGATCACCCGCGCCACCTGGTCGATCGCGTCGCGCACCCGGATCGCGGTGATGTTGGGATAGGCGCCGGCCAGATCGCGCAGGATCGCCGCCTCGGCCTCGGGTTCGGCGTAGACGGTGGAAATCCAGCTGTGCGGCGCCCCGGCCAGCGCGCCGGGGTTCATCGACATCACGAAGCCGATCGCCATGGTCTCGAACTCGACCACGCGCAGGTTGGCGATGGTCGCGGTGATGTCGCGGCCAAGGATGTTGACGGTGATCTGGTCCCCGACGCCGATGCCGATCTCGCGCGCTTCTTCTTCGGCGAAGCTGACCAGCGGCGGCCCGTCGTAATCTTCCGGCCACCATGCGCCATCGGTCAGCACCGCGTCCTCGGGCTGTTCGGCGGAATAGGTCACGCCGCGGTCGCCGTGCAGCACCCAGTGGTCGGCGACCTCGCGCGCCGGCTTGCCGTTGATCTTGCTGATCACGCCGCGCAGCATCGGCGCGGACTCGACCCGGCTGACCTCGGCATCCTGCTCCAGCCGCTGGCGGTAGCCGTCGATCTGGTCGGGCTGGATGTCGACGAAGAAATAGGCCGGCGCGACCTCGGGGATGTCGTCGATGATCGCGCGGCGCAGGTTGCCGTCGATCTGGCCGACCGCCGCCAGCACCGACAGCCCAAGCCCGAGCGACAGCACCACGGACACGGTTTCGCCGCCGCGCTGGCCGATCGCGCCAAGCGCCAGCCGCAGCCCGGGCCTTCCGCGCAGCCGGCGCCGCGCCGGCCGCGCCGACGCCTGCACGCTCAGCGCCGCGATCCCCAGCAGCGCCAGCGCCCCGGCGATGCCGCCGGCGGTCCACAGCGTCAGGAAGGCGGTGCCCGAAAACGCCACCGCGGCGCCCAGCAGCAGCGCCAGCAGCAGCAGGATGGTGACCATGTAGCGCTTGCGCGGCAGCAGGCTGCCGGCGCCCATCGCGTCGCGAAACAGCGTCGCGGCGCGGATATTCTCGGTTCGCGCCAACGGCCACAGCGTGAAGATCAACGCCACCAGGCCGCCGTAGAGCGCCGCCTCGATCAGCGGCCGCGGATAGATCCCGAAATCGGCGGGGATCGGCAGCGCGCCTTCGATCAGCGGCGCCAGCGCCAGCGGCAGCGTCGCGCCAAGCGCCAGCCCAAGCGCCAGCCCCAGCAGGGTCAACGCGCCGATCTGCAGGAAATAGGTCAGAAAGATCACCGCGCGCGACGCGCCCAGCGTGCGCAGCGTGGCGATGGTTTCGGTCTTGCCGGACAGGTAGGCGCGCACCGCCGCCGAGATCCCGACGCCGCCGACCGCGAGCCCGGACAGCCCGATCAGCACCAGGAACGACCCGAGCCGGTCGATGAAGCGCTCGGTGCCGCCGGCGCCGCGGCGGGCGTCGCGCCAGCGCAGCCCGCTGTCGCGAAACCGGGTCTCGGCTTGGGTCTTCGCGGCCTGCAGATCGGCGCCCGGCGGCAGGTCCAGCCGGTATTGGGTCGAGAACAGCGTGCCCTCGGACAGCAGCCCCGAACTGGCCAAGTCGCGGCCCAGCACGAGGCTGCGCGGACCCAGTCCGAAGCCGCCGGCGGCGGTGTCGGGGTAGCGGATCAGCACCGCCGACAGCACGAACTCCTGGGTGCCCAGCCGCAGCGTGTCGCCGGGCACCAGCGCCAGCCGGTCGACCAGCGCCCGCTCGGCCACCAGCCCGGGCAGCGTGCCGTTGCCGGCCAGCGCGCGGTCCAGCGGCATCGGCGGATCGAGCGTCACCGCGCCGACCAGCGGGTAGGCGTCGTCGACCGCGCGAATCTGGGTCAGCGCCCGTTCCGGCTCGGCGCCGCGATCGACCACCGCCATCGAGCGGAAGTCGACGGTCTCGGACACCGTCATCGCGATGCTCTCGAGCCAGGCGCGTTCGTCGTCGCGGGCGTAGCGGTAGGTGAATTCGACCTCGGCATCGCCACCGAGGATCGCGGCGCTCTCGCGCTCCAGCCCGGCCTCGATGGCGCTGCGCACCAGCCCGACCGCGGCGATCGCCGCGACGCCCAGCGTCAGGCAGGCCAAGAAGATCCGGAATCCGCGCAGCCCGCCGCGCAGCTCGCGGCGCGCCAGCCGGGCGGCGATCCGCAGGCTCATGCCTCGATCCGCCCGTCGCGCAGCCGGATCACCCGATCGCAGCGCGCCGCGAGTTCGTCGGAATGGGTGACGAGCACCATCGTCGCGCCGTGCCGGTCGCGCAGGTCGAACAGCAGCTTGACGATGGCGTCGCCATTGGCGGCGTCGAGGTTGCCGGTCGGCTCGTCGGCCAGCAGGATCTTCGGATGCGGCACGGTGGCGCGGGCCAGCGCGACCCGTTGCTGTTCGCCGCCCGACAGCTGCCCTGGGTAGTGATCGGCGCGGTGTCCGAGCCCCACCGCCTCGAGCTGCGCCGCGGCGCGGTCGAAGGCATCGCGGACCCCGGCCAGTTCCAGCGGCGTCGCGACGTTTTCCAGCGCGGTCATCGTCGGGATCAGGTGGAAGGATTGGAACACCACGCCCATATTGTCTCGACGGAACCGGGCCAGCGCGTCTTCGTCCAGCGCGGTCAGGTCGTGGCCCAGCGCCGTGACCGAGCCGCCGGTGGCGCGTTCGAGACCGCCCATGAGCATGAGGAGAGACGACTTGCCTGATCCACTCGGACCCACAAGCCCCAAGGTTTCGCCCGGGCTGACATCCAGCGTGATGCCGTGCAGGATGTCGACCGGCCCGGCGTTGCCGGACAGGGACAGCGCGGCATCGGTCAGCGACAAAACGGGGGCGGACATGGGCAAGGCCTTGATCTGGGAGCGGGAACGGGCGCGCCCAAAGCCATATGGTGCGGCCCGGCGGCTGCGCAAGCTGGCGCTGCCGCTGCTGATCGTCGCGGGCGGCGCGGCGCAGGCCGAGCCGGTCACCATCGCGGCGCTGGGCGACAGCCTGACCGCCGGATACGGATTGCCGCAGGGCGAGGGGCTGGTGCCGCAGCTGCAGGCCTGGCTCGACGCGCAGGGCGTCGAGGCGCAGGTGCTGAACGCTGGCGTGTCGGGCGACACCTCGGCCGGCGGGCTGAGCCGGGTGGTCTGGACCCTGACCCCCGAGGTCGACGCGATGATCGTCGAGCTTGGCGGCAACGACTACCTGCGCGGCATCCCGCCGGACACGGTGCGGGCCAACATCGAGGGGGTGCTGGCCGCGGCGGAGGCGGCCGGGGTCGAGGTGCTGCTGGTCGGGCTGCCGGCGGCCGGCAATTACGGGCCGGACTATCAGCGCGAGTTCAACGCGATCTTTCCCGATCTGGCGGCCGAATACGACGCGTTGCTTTATCCGGATTTCTTCGCGGCGCTGTCCGAGGGCCGCGATCTGCAGACGGCGCGGGAAGTATATCTGCAATCCGACGGGCTGCATCCGAACGCCGACGGCGTGGCGCTGATCGTGGCGGCGCTCGGCCCCGAGGTTTTGCAGCTGATCGACAGCCTCGAGTGACCCGGCCGCGCCGCAGAGGCTGAAACGAAAACGGGCGCGGAGACTCCGCGCCCGTGGGGGATCTTGGCCCTGTGCGGCGCAACGGGCGGCGCGCGGCCGCCCGACGCCGCTTACATCGGCTTGAGGTTGATCGCGGATTCGCGCCCGTCACGACCGGCTTCGATGTCGAAGCTGACCTTCTGGTTGTCCTGCAGACCGGTCAGGCCGGAACGCTCGACCGCGGAGATATGGACGAAGATGTCCTTGCTGCCGCCGTCGGGGGCGATGAAGCCGTAGCCTTTGGTGGTGTTGAACCATTTCACGGTGCCGGTAGCCATCGTGCTGTCTTCCTTGCTCAAGATGCCGCGTGCGGGATGCAGCGGTTCGGCTCTGTCAGTGCTGATCGAGGGACTGAGGCCGCAAAGCAGACAGTGGTCGATAGAGGTAACGTCGCCTTGTCCAGTTAAGCAGAATCAGCCAGAAAATCAACTCGGATTCGCGCGTGCTGGCGGTGCGGGCGGCGCGCTGCCGACCGCGCCGGTTGCACCGCGGTCCGACGTGTTGTCCTGCGTGACCTATGGGAAGGGTGCTCATGAAGAGCGAGATCTGTCTGTGGCGGATGGCGACCGGCGAGGTCGAACCGCTGCTTGGCTGCGATCTGCATGTCGAGGCGCCGAACTGGCACCCGGATGGTCACCTGCTGGTCAACGGCGACGGCCGGCTGTGGCGGGTGCCGCTGGATGCGCCGGCGCTGCTGCCGGTCGACACCGGCTTCGCGACGGGGCTCAACAACGACCACGGGCTGTCGCCGGACGGGCGCTGGCTGGCGCTGAGCGACAAGACCGAAACCGGGCAGTCGTGCATCTACGTGATGCCGGCGGCGGGCGGCGCGCTGCGCCGGGTCACCGCGCAGCTGCCGTCTTGGTGGCACGGCTGGTCGCCGGACGGCGCCAGGCTGGTCTATGCCGGTGTGCGCGACGGCGGGCCGGTCGGGATCTACCTCTGCGACGTCGAGACCGGGGCCGAGACCTGCGTGACCTGCGACTTCGACCAT
>JBFGEI010000082.1:0-11190 GCA_041580155.1 Limimaricola sp. | reverse complement strand
TTGGCCAGCATCGAGATGATGAACTCGCCGGCCTGGGCCTGGCCCGAGCGCACCGCGTTCTTGATCTCGGGATGCTTGAACAGCGACGCGCCGGCATGGATGTTGATCTCGAGCGCACCGTCGGTGGCGGCGGCGACATCGGAGGCGAAGGCCTCGATGTTCTGGGTGTGGAAGTTGCCCTCGGGATAGGGCGTCGGCATTTCCCAGGTCTCTGCGGCGACTTGCGTGACGCCGGCGATCAGCACCGCTGCGGCGGCCGTGGTGGTTCTGAAAAAACGCATCGTTCCCTCCCCCTTGGGTTGCGGCGCCCCAGCCGGCCCGCAGCTCTTGCGTAGGCCATGTCGACCGACCTATCAACAATGCTATCAACGGCAGGCGGGCGCGGCTGCGCCTGCAAGGCCGCGATTTCGGGGAGATTTCGATGGCGATCTCGCATGACATCCTGGTGGCCGGCAGCAACCTGAGCTTTCGCGGCGGGTTCTTCGGATTCTCGAGCATCGTGCTGGTCCGGGTCGACGGCGCGGCGCCGCTGCTGTTCGACACCGGGCACCACGCCACCCGCGGCCTGCTGCTGGCGGCGCTGGGGGCGCGCGGGCTGGCGCCGTCGGACATCGGCACCGTGGTGCTGTCGCATCTGCATTTCGACCACATCAACAACGCCGACCTGTTTCCCGACGCCCGTTTCGTGGTCTCGAACGAAGAGCTGCGCTACGCCGCCGCGCCGGCGCCCGACGATCTCTACCTGCCCGGGCCGATGGTCGACTGGTTGCGGCAGCGCGACCTGCAGCGCATCGACGGCGATGGCGAGCTGCTGCCCGGGCTGATGCACCGCGCCGCGCCGGGGCACACGCCGGGGCAGCAGATGCTGACCTATGTCGATGCCGAGGAGCGCCGGGTCACCCTGGCCGGCGACGCGGTGAAGACTTACCGCGAGCTTGCGGACCAGAGCCTCGATCTGGAGTTTGATCCCGAGCAGCGCGGCGCCGCGACGCTGCGCTGGATCGCGGCTAATTCCGACGTGATCGTGCCCGGGCACCACCCGGAGTTGCGCCGCACCAACTCTGGCTGGACCTGGGACATCCCGACCTCGCTGGAGCTGATCGTCCGATGACCGGCCATTGCGCATGTGATCCGGCGGGGCGCGCGTATGCCGGTTGACGCCCGGTTCGACGCGGTGGTGATCGGTGCCGGGATCCTCGGCGCCGCCACCGCGTCGCGGCTGTGCGCGCGCCGGCCCGGCTGGAGGGTGCTGGTCGTCGAAAAAGAGCCCGGCCCGGCGCGGCACCAGACCGGCCGCAACAGCGGCGTGGTGCATTCGGGGGTCTATTACACCCCCGGCGGGCTGAAGGCCCGGCTGTGCGCCGAGGGGCTGGAGCGGACCCGGGCGCTCTGCGCCGCGCGCGGCATCGGCTTCGAGCGGCGCGGCAAGCTGCTGGTCGCCACCGACGATGCCGACGAGGCGCGGCTTGACGCGTTGCGCGTCCGGGCGGTGCAGAACGGCGTGGTGACCGAGGATCTCGACGCCGCCGGGCTGCGTCGGCTGGAGCCGCATGTCGCCGGTCAGGCGGCGTTGCGGATTCCGGCGACTGCGATCGTCGACTACGTCGCGATGACCCGCAGCCTGCTTGGCGATGTCGAGACGGCGGGCGGCGAGGTGCGCTTCGAGGCCGAAGTGACCGGCTGCGACGCGGTCGGGGCGGGCTACCGGCTTCGGGTCGGCGGCGCGTCGATCGAAACCGCGCGGGTGATCGGCTGCGGCGGGCTGGCATCGGACCGGCTGGCGCGGCTTGCCGGGCTGGACCCCGAGATCCGGATCCTGCCGTTCCGCGGCGAATACTACGTGCTGGACCCGCGGCTGAACGCGGTAGTCCATCACCTGATCTACCCGGTGCCGAACCCGGCGCTGCCGTTTCTCGGGGTGCATCTGACGCCGATGATCGACGGGTCGATCACCGTCGGGCCGAACGCGGTGCTGTCGCTGGCGCGCGAAAGATACGGCCGCTTCGCGGTGTCGCCGCGCGACGCCGCCTCGGCGCTGACCTACCCGGGGCTGTGGCGCACGCTGATGCGGCACAAGAAGGCCAGCTTCGACGAGCTGCGCGGATCGCTGTTCAAATCGGTGTTCCTGCGGCAGGTGCAGCGCTACTGCCCCGAGTTGCGGATGCAGGACCTGCGCGGCTACCGGGCCGGAAACCGGGCGCAGGCGGTGCGCCGCGACGGCACGCTGGTCGATGATTTCCTGGTGGAGCAGCGCGACGGCATCACCATGGTGCTGAACGCGCCGTCGCCGGCGGCGACCAGCGCGCTGCCGATCGCCGACTACCTGTGCGACCGGATTCTCGGCTGATCGGTCAGCGCGGCACCTGCGGCAGCGGTACCAGGTCTATGCCGCGGTCGCGCAGGCTGTCGCGCAGCCCAGAGGCCAGCGCCAGTGCCGCGCTGCCGTCGCCATGCACGCAGACGCTGTGGATCGGTGTCTTCAGAACGGCGCCTTGCGTGGTCACCAGCCCGCCGGCATCCAGCATCCGGCCGACGTGCAGCGCCGCCGCCTCGGCGTCGTGCAGCACCGCGCCGGGCTGGGAGCGCGGCGTCAGCGTGCCGTCGGCCTGGTAGCTGCGATCGGCGAAGATCTCGTGCGCGACCGGCAACCCGGCGGCGGCTCCGGCGCGGGCCAGTTCCGACAACGCCGGCGCCAGCAGGATCAGCTCGCGGTCGAACTCGGCCACCGCGCCCGCGATCACCTCGGCCATGTCGCGGTCGACGCAGGCCTGATTGTTCATCGCGCCATGCGGCTTGACATGGCTGATGCCGTGGCCCTGCGCCGCCGCCACCCCGGCGATCGCGCCAAGCTGATACAGCACCACGGCGCGCAGCTCCTCGGGGGGCAGCTGCATAGGCCGGCGGCCGAAGCCCTGCAGGTCGGCGTAGCCCGGGTGCGCGCCGATGCTGGCGCCGGTTTCCCTGGCGCGGGCGATGGTCCGCGCCATCACCAGCGGGTCGCCGCCGTGAAAGCCGCAGGCGATGTTGGCGCTGCCGACGATCTCCAGCAGCGCGGCGTCGTTGCCGATGGTGTAGGGGCCGTAGCTTTCGCCGAGATCGGCGTTGAGATTGAGCTTCATGCGGGGGCCTCAGTCGCCAAGGTGCAGGGGGAAGTGGTCGGGCCGGATGCTGTCGACCGCGCCGCCGATCAGGTTGGCCTGGTACAGCCGGCGCAGGTCGATCTCGCCGCTGCGCGCCGGCTGGATCGCGGCGGCGATCCGGTCAAGTTCGGCGCGGCGGGCGCGGGCGGCGTCCTCGGCCTGGTCGACGGTGACCGCGGCGAAGCGCAGCGTGTCGCCGGGGGCGAGCCGGGCGAAGCGCGACAGGTCGGCGCCGATCACCGTGGCGATCTTGGGATAGCCGCCGGTGGTCTGCGCGTCGGCCAGCAGCACGATCGGCTTGCCGCTGCCCGGCACCTGGATGGCGCCGGGGGCGATGCCGTCTGAGATGATGTCGGCGCCGCGCTCGGAATGGGCCAGCACCGGCCCGTCGAGCCGCATCCCCATCCGGTCGGTCTCGGCGGTGACGCGGAACTCCTGCGACAGCAGCGCCGCCTGGGCGGCCTCGGTGAACCATTCGGCCTGCGGTCCCGGCACCACCCGGATCGGGCCGTCGGCGTCGGCCGGTGGCGTCGCGAAGCCGAGGTCGCCGGGGTCGGCCGCGGCGGCGCGCAGCACCAGCGCGTCGCCCTGCTTCAGCGCCCGGCCGTCGATCCCGCCGAGCCGGGCCCGCGGCAGCGTCGAATGGCTGCCGAGAAACCGCGGCAGATCCAGCGCCCCGGCGATCCCGATCAGCGCCGCCGGGCAGGGGCCGCTGGCCTGCAGCCGCAGCTCGTCGCCATCCTGCAGCGTCGCCGCGGTCCACGGCCCGAGCGCCCGGGCGTCGCCATCCGGGCGCACCACGCTGCCGGTCAGCCCGGCGCCGATCGCCAGCCGTATCGCGCCGCCCTCGGCGCGCAGCCGCGGCGGAGTCAGCGCGATCTCGATCGCCGGTGCGTCGGGCGGATTTCCGAGCAGCGCGTTCAGCAGGCACAGCCCGTCCTGGTCAAGCGCGCCGGCCGACGGAATCCCGGTGCCGCGGCCGCCGACGAAGCCGCGATCCTGCAACAGGCTGCGGGCGCCGGGCGCGAGAATCCGCAGGATCGGGCTCATGGCGCGGCCTCAAACCCAAAAGGATCGAGCCGGCCCGCCGCCGCCTCGGCGGCGATGGCATCGGATTCGGCGCGCGACACCGGGTCGAACCGCACCCGGTCGCCGGCCGCCAGCAGCGCCGGCACCGCGGCGCCGGGGTCGAACAGCGGCACCGGGCAATGGCCGACGATGTGCCAGCCGCCGGGGCTTTCGGACGGGTAGATCACCGTCAGCCCGTTGGCGATCGCCACCGACCCGGCCGGCACCCTGGTGCGCGGCGTGGTCCGGCGCGGCACCGAGAACCCGGCCGGCAGATCGCCCATGAACGGCAGCCCGGGCAAAAAGCCGATCGCGTAGACGGTGAATTCGGTTTCGGCATGGCGCGCCGCGATTGTTGCGGCGGCGACGCCGAGCCGCTGCGCGAGTTCCTCGAGATCGGCGCCGTCGTAGCAGCAGGGCAGGCGCCAGATCCGGCCGGCCCGCGCCGCGTCGGGCTGCGCCGTGCGCAGCGCCGCGCTGGCCTTGGCGATGATCTCGGACTGCCGGCCTTCCAGCGGGTCATAATGCAGGGTGATCGAGCAGAACGACCGCGACAGCTCGCGGGCGCCGGGCAGGGCGCCGGCTTCGAGCAGCTGCGACAGCACCCGATGCCCGGCCGAAACCCGCGCCGCCGCCGCCGGTCCGACGGCATCGGCCAATTCGAAGGTGATGGCCCGGTCGGCGAGCGGCCGGGCGGCCAGTAGTTCCACGCCGAGACTCCATTGCGCTACGCTGTTGCCCGGTCGAGGCTATGGCGTTGCGGTGGCATTATCAATGAAGCGCCGCCCCGCGGCGGCGGGTTCACGCGACCTCTGGCCTGCGGTCGCGATCGGCGGCATTGTCTTGGCGACCTGCAGCACCAGATTTGCCGCGAGGCCGCAAAGCCGTGGCGACAGCACGATGGGATCGACCAGATGAGCGGATTGCTAGCCCTACTCGACGACGTGGCCGCGCTGACCAAGCTGGCGGCGGCGCAGATCGACGACATCGCCACCAACGCCGCCAAGACCGGCGCCAAGGTGGCCGGGGCGGCGCTGGACGACGCGGTGCGCGCCGGCGCCAAGACCGCCGGGGTGGTGATCGACGACGCGGCGGTGACGCCGAAGTATGTCCAGGGCCTGCCGGCGGCGCGCGAACTGCCGATCGTTCTCAAGATCGCCCGCGGGTCGCTGTTCAACAAGCTCGTCATCTTGCTGCCGGCGGCGCTGCTGCTCGAGGCCTTCGCGCCGTGGCTGCTGGTGCCGCTGCTGATGCTTGGCGGGCTGTATCTGTGCTTCGAAGGCGCCGAGAAGATCCTGCACCTGCTGTCGCCGCACCACAGCCATGCCATCGAACCCGAAACGCTGGACGCGGCGCATCTGGAGAAGGAACGGGTGGCCGGTGCGATCAAGACCGACTTCATCCTGTCGGCCGAGATCATGACCATCGCGCTGGCGACGATCGAATCCGACAGCGTCTGGATCGCCGGGCTGATCCTGGCGATCGTCGCGGTCGGCATCACCCTGCTGGTCTACGGATCGGTGGCGCTGCTGGTGAAGGCCGACGATCTCGGGCTCAGGCTGCACCAGGTCGGGCGGCTGGCGCTGACCCGCCGTATCGGCCGTGGCATCGTCGACTGGATGCCGATGGTGATGCGGATCGTCGCCTCGGTCGGCACCGCGGCGATGCTCTGGGTCGGCGGGTCGATCGTGATCCACGGGCTCGAGCAGATCGGCTTCGGAACGCTGGCGCATCTGATCCACGACATCGCGGTCGCGGCGGGGCAGGCGGTGCCGAGATTCGCGGCGTCGGTGGAGTGGTTGGTGACCGCCGCGATCGACGGCGTGTTCGGTCTTGCCGTCGGTCTCGCGGTGGTGCCGGTGGCGACCTATCTGATCGCGCCGGTCGCCGCGCGGCTGCGCCGCAAGAGCGCCGCCTGACCGGGCCGGATCGCGCGGCCCGGCCGGCCTGGGCGCGCCGGGTTGTCGCGATGACGCCAACAGTGCGTTTCGAATGTTTTCGCTTGCCGGGGCAATTGGCCCTGCTTACGCTCCGGTTGAGTTAAATGGCGGAATTCAGCATCTTACAGTTGATGCAGGATGATCGCCAAGAAACGAGTCGGGGTGGGTCTTGGGGCGAAGTTTCATCGATCGCATTTTGCGAGGCCCATTGCCCTTTGTAGGTAACGAGTTCGCATGACAATCAGTCTACATTCATTCGTCGCCAGCGACTTTCGGGTATTCACCCGGATTGCGCCGTTGGGTTTTGCGGCAATTCTGCGGGTGCGTGACGGTCGGCCGTCGCATATCGAAAACCGCTACAGCGAAAGCTGGCAGGCGCATTACCGCAAGAAGTCCTACCTGCTGCGCGACCCGCTGATCTTCTGGGCGCTGGCGAACAACGGCGTGATCTGCTGGGACGACCCCGAGATCGTCGACGGCGCCGGGGTGATCGCCGACGCGCGCGACCACGGGCTGATCTACGGCATCACCGTCGCCACCGGCTGCGACCGCATCCGGTCGACCTGCGGGCTGGTCCGCAGCGACCGGCACTTCACCGCGCAGGAACGGGCGGATGCGCTTGCCGCGCTAGAGGAGCTGCACGAAGAACCGGCGGTCTCGGTGGCGCTGACCGAGGCGCAGCTCGAGGCGCTGCGGCTGATGGCGGCCGGGGAACGGCACACCCGCGCGGCGGCGATGCTCAACATCAGCGAAAGCGCGCTGAAGGCGCGGCTGCGCTCGGCCCGTGACAGCCTCGCGGCGCGGACCACCGCAGGCGCCGTCCACGCCGCCAAGGCGCGCGGGCTGATCTGACGGCGCGGCTTGCGCCGGCGCCGGGATCGCGATCTAGTCGGAAATGACCCCGCCGCGAGAGGGAGGCCGATGGAGATCCACCTGGAGAAGATCGACGCGCAGGCCAACTGCTACCGGTTCTACGAAATCGGCATCGAGCGCGACCTGTTCGCCGAGGCGGCGCTGGTGGTGCGCTGGGGCCGGATCGGCGGTCGCGGCCGCAGCCGGATCGCCGGATCGGGCAGTACCGCGCAGGCGCAGGACATGGCGACCCGGATCCTGCAGCTGCGGCTGAAGCACGGCTACCGGCTGCGCTGAGGCCGCCGGGTCGGGAGGCAGTCCCGCCGGCGGCCATCTTGGCGCGTCCGGACACCGGCTGTTCGGTGCCCGGCTGCCTAGGGGCTTCGGGTCAGCCGCGATCGCCGCGGCCGCCGCGATCCGCCGGGCTCAGCACGCCGTCGCCGTCGCGGTCCATCCGTTCGACCATGTTGCCGACCCGGGCGTCGATCTCCTCGGCGCTGATCGCCCCGTCGCCATCGCTGTCGAGCGCCTGGAACGCGTCGACCATCCGGTCGCGGGCGAAGGCGTTGTAGAGCGTCTCGAACTCATCGATCGTCAGCGCGCCGTCGCCCGAGGTGTCGGCATCCTCGACCTGCATCGCGCGGAACTCGTCGATCTCGGCCTGGGTCAGCGTGCCGTCGCCGTCGGCATCGGCCTGGGTGAAGATCTGCTGCATCATCTCGCCGCCGCCGTGCCGGCCGCCGGGGCCGCCGCGGCCGCCGCGATGCCCGTCCTTGCCGCCGAAATGAGCCTCGTGGATCCGCGCCACGCGGCCGCCGGTCTCGGGCGCCGCGGTTTCGGCACCGGCGGGGGGCGTGGCCGGCTGGTTCTGCGCGGTGGCGACGGCGGCGCCGGCGCCGAGCAGAGCGGTGACGAGGAAGGTGGTCGGGAGAAGCTTGCTGAGTTTCATCTTGGTGCCCTTTCATCGGCATGGTGTCGGAGCGTTCCGTCGGCTCCGTGCTGATCACTTGGGATGTCCTGCCAGCCGCGAAAGACCCGGGCCACCGGGGCTTTGTCGCGGGTTGTCGCAGCGTTCGGGGGTGATACATCCTGCGACAATTCTCTGCCCGGATCGGCCGCGCGCGCCCCGAAATCACCCCTTGCCGCGTCGAAACAGCCGCTGTCGCGACGCCTCCGCTCGACGCCCCCGCGCGCGCGTGAAATGGTCGCCCGAAGCCGCGGCCCGACTGGGGCGGCAGCGACCGGGGGGACAGGATGAGCGGCCGACTGAAGACCACGCTGAAGCAGCTTTACGAGGGCGAAAGCTCGCGCGCGCACGCCTACCGCTACGCGCTGCTCGGCTTCGACCTGTTGGCGATCCTGTTCGTCGTGGTGACCTCGTTCACCGCCTACGGGCCCTGGGTGCAGGTGGTCGACATCGGCTTCGGCCTGGTGATCGTCGCCGATCTCGCCGCCCGGATCTGGCTGGCGCCGCGCAAGACGCGGTTCCTGGTCTACCCGACGACCATCGCCGACCTGGTCAGCGCGATCTCTTTCTTCGCGCCGCTTGCCGGCGAAGGCTTCGCCTTCCTGCGGGTGCTGCGGACGCTGCGGCTGCTGCACATGTACCAGATGAGGGACCGGCTTCGGGAGGACTTCCGCTTCTTTCGCGACAACGAGCAGCTGCTGATCGCGGCGACCAACCTCGGCGTGTTCATCTTCGTGATGTCGGGCGTCGTCTTCGCGACCCAGAACCGCAGCAGCACCGACATCGCGAACTACGCCGACGCGTTGTATTTCACGGTGACGGCGCTGACCACGACCGGGTTCGGCGACATCACGCTCGATGGCACCGGCGGTCGGATGATCTCGGTCGCGATCATGATCTGCGGCGTGACGCTGTTTTTGCGGTTGGCCCAGGTTCTGTTCCGCCCGAACAAGGTGCGGACCCCCTGCGGCACCTGCGGTCTGATGCTGCACGACGCAGACGCGGTGCATTGCAAGCACTGCGGCAACACCATCAACATCGCGACCGAGGGCAACGTCTGATCCGGGCCGTTCCGGCCTGCGGTTGCGCGGTCCGCGGGCCGATCCTATAGCTGCCGAACACGCCGCGGCGCGGGAAACAGGTGGTGCCATGCAGTTGTCGCTCGACGAGTTGATCCCCAAGCTTCGCGAGAGCCTGTCCGAACGCGATGCCTTCGACCCCGACGCCCGGCGCAATCCGTTCCAGGAGTGGCGATACTGGCAGGCGGTGCACGGCTGCGCCGCCTGCGCCAGGCTTCTCGAGACCAGCGATCTGCGGTTCTTCCGGGATCTGGCCGACGGCTTTGCCGAGATGGGCCGGGCGTCGCCGCTGTCGGGGGCGGATGGCGTGGCGGCCGCGCCGCGGGTCGCCGAGGACATCGCCGCGCTGCAGCGCGCGGCGCGCGATGCCTGCCTTGCCAGGATCGCGACGGCGAAGCTTCCGGTGAAGCTGGTGCAGCTGCGGCAGTTGGTCCAGCTCGGCGAGCTCGATCTGGCCGAAGCGGCGCTGGCCGGGCTGGCCGATGCCTCGGATGCCGAGACCTTCCCGATCCAGCAGCTGCTGCTGCGCGCCAAGGGCCAGTGGCGCGAGGCCGAGGTCAACGCCCGCCGGCTGTTCGCGCGCGATCCCGACCTGGTGATGCAAAGCGGCGAGGGGCCGCGGTTCCTGTTCACCGGCAACGGCGGCGTTCCCGACCTGACCAGGCCCGAGACCCCGGCGCTGCTGCCCTTGCCGACCTTGTTGTTCCATTTCGATTATCTCGTGTCGAACGACCGCTATGCCGAGGCGATCGGTCTGGCGCAGGAGTATTCCGGCAACCGGCCGATCGAGGCGTCCCTGGCCGGCCGGCTGCGCGATGCGCTGCGCGATTTCGACCTGCCCGACGCGCTGCAGCGCGATCTCAAGGAGATCCGCGACCTGCCGATCATGCCGATCCGCAAGGCCTTTCTCGACCCGAAGGACTGGCTCGCGGCGTCGGTGGCGCGGGCGACCGACCCGGGCACCCGCCCAGCGACCCGGCTCGAACTTTCGTGCTGGGCGACCTCGCTGCTGGCGGTGACCCGGGGCGGGGCCCCGGACGATGCGCTGTGGCAGCTGGCCTGCCCGGACCGGCCGGACCCGGTCGCCGAGGCGCTGCGCGCGGCCGGCTATCGGCCGGTCGATCGCCACGCCGCGCGGCACCAGCTGCGGATCCGCGCCGACGGCGCCGACGACGAGGTGATGTCGAGCGCCGCGATCGCCGCGACCCAGACCGAGCGGGCGGCGCGGTTCCTGAAACACGGCGCGACCGCGGCATCCGGCACCATCCTGTTCAGCTTTCACGCCTCGACCCTGCCCGGGCGCGAGCTGCTGCCGACCATCGCCGCGGCGCGGCTCGGCGTGCCGGCGATGTCGATCCACGCGGGCTTCGCAAGCGCGCGGCGCGACACGGTGGCGCTGCGGGGCACCGACCTGTCGCAGCTGCCGGTCCGGATGATCGGCCGGGCCTCGGCGACCGGCGCCGAGATCACCAGCGAGGTGATCGGCCACCTGCGGCGGGGCGGGCTGCTGGACATCGCGATGGACGTCGTCGACACCGCCGGGGTGACGGTGACGATCCCGTGGTTCCTGCGGCCGATCAGCGTTCCCAGCTACCCCGCGACGCTGGCGATCTCGCTGGGCTGCCGGATCGCGCTGTCCGCGACCTGGATCGCCGAGGACGGCAGCCTGCGCAACGACATCCTCGAAATCGACCTGCCGTCCGATCAGGGCGACCTCGCGACCCGGTCGGCCTGGCTGTTGCAGAAGCTCGGCCGGGCGTTCCGGGTCTTTGCCGAACAGGCCGCGATCCCGATCGCGTCGTCGAGGATGCTGCCGCGCGGCGGCGTGGCGGCGGCGCGACCCCTGGTGCCGCTTGGCGATTGGGCGGCGCGTCCTGCGACCGCGACGGGCCTTGTCGCCTGGCTGGGCGATCCGTCGCACGGCGGCGGGCGCGATGCGCTGACCATGGCGGCTACGCCGACCTCCTTCGCAGCGCTGCGCGACCTGACGCTGCGGATGGCCAGCCAGCTGCTGCACTACCAGGCCGAGAAGCCCGAGCATGACGCGGCCGACCGGGCGATCGACGACCAGCACCGGATCATGCTGGTGCTGCCGCAGGGGCCGGCGTTCCTGGCCGCGTCGCTGGCCGGGCTGTCGGTCGGCA
>JBFGEI010000081.1:0-11222 GCA_041580155.1 Limimaricola sp. | reverse complement strand
GGCGCGCTGTTCGCGATCTTCTCGAGCGCCTTCGTGATGCGCGCCGGCTACGCCGACTGGCGGCCGGTGCCGCTGCCGCCGGTGATCTGGGGCAACACGCTGCTGCTGTTCGCGACCAGCGCTCTGCTGCAGGCGGCGGCGCAATCGGCGCGCGACGGCGACGCCCGCGGCGCTGGCGGCGCGCTGATCGCGGGTGGCGCCGCGGCGGCGGGCTTCGTGCTGGGCCAGCTGGTGGCCTGGCGGGTGCTGGCGCTGTCGGGTCACACGGTGACGCAGAACCCGTCGGACGCCTTCTTCTACATGCTGACCGGGATGCACGGGCTGCACGTGATCGGCGGCATCGCGGCGCTGGCGCTGGTCGGGCTGCGGCACCGCGCCGGCTCCGCGGGCGACGGTATCGGGCTCTGCGCGCTCTATTGGCACGGGCTGCTGGTGATCTGGCTGGCGCTGATCGCGCTGTTCCTGGCGCTGCCGAAGGCGCTGATCGATTTCTGCGGGGCGTTGTTGGGATAGGAGGACGCGATGACCGATGCGACACCGACGGCAGCCGCCACCGCGGTCAGGCTGCACGGCCACGAAGGGCTGGTCGCCGACCTGTCCTCGGATCAGCGCAGCTTCAAGCGGGTGTCCTGGGGCAAGGCGATGATGTGGATCTTCCTGATCTCCGACACCTTCGTCTTCGGCTGCTTCCTGGTGGCCTACATGACCGCCCGCAGCTCGACCGTCACCGACTGGCCCAACGCCAGCGAAGTCTTCGCGCTGCACGTCGGCGACACCGAGCTGCCGCTGCTGCTGATCGCGATCATGACCTTCGTGCTGATCTCATCAAGCGGCACCATGGCGATGGCGGTGTCGAGCGCCTACCGCAAGTCGCGCCGGACCACGGCGCTGCTGATCGGCCTCACCGCGGTTCTCGGCGCCAGCTTCGTCGGGATGCAGGCCTTCGAATGGAGCAAGCTGATAAGCGAAGGCGTGCGGCCCTGGGGCAACCCGTTCGGCGCCGAGCAGTTCGGCGCCACCTTCTTCATGATCACCGGGTTTCACGGCACCCATGTGACGATCGGGGTGATCTTCCTGTTCATCGTCGCCTGGAAGATCGCCAACGGGTCGTTCGACCGCGACGGCACGAGCTGGCTGTCGCGCGGCGCCGGCGATTACGAGAGCGTCGAGATCCTCGGCCTGTACTGGCACTTCGTCGATCTCGTCTGGGTGTTCATCTTCGCCTTCTTCTACCTGTGGTGACCGGCATGACCGACAAGGCATTCTCCGAAACCGTGGCAGCGCAGGACGCGCCCGACACGCATGGCCAGCAACATCCCCTGAAGCTCTATTTCGCGGTCTGGGGCCTGCTGTTCGTGCTCAGCGCGCTGTCGTACATGGTGGATTACGCCGGGCTGCAGGGGCTGCTGCGCTGGTCGCTGATCCTGGCCTTCATGTTCGCCAAGGCCGGGCTGATCATCGCGGTGTTCATGCATCTCGCCTGGGAGCGGCTGGCGCTGGCCTACGCGATCCTGCTGCCGCCGCTGGCCGTCCTGGTGTTCATGGCGATCATGTCCATCGAGTCGGACTACACGCTGGACACCCGCGCCACCGAGTTCTCGGCACCCTGACGTCGAGGCCCCCCGACCCGCACGGATCGGGGGGCCTCGGTTTCAGTAGGCGAACTGCGTCGCCTGCCCGGCCACCACGTACCAGCTGACGAACATCGCGTTGATCAGCGCGCCGGGCACGTAGCTTGCGGTGCGGCGGTAGGTGTAGGTGCCGATCAGCGCCGCGATCAGCAGCAGCGGCACGAACTGGAACATCACGATGGTGTTCAGCGGCTCGCTCGGGGTCAGCAGCTGGCCGGTGCCGAACAGCGCCGCGTATTGTGCCACAAGGAACACCAGGAAGCCGCCCATCAGCGCCAGCGCGTTGCCGATGTATTCGGCCGCGGCGCGTTGCCCGGCCACCGACAACCCGCCGTGCAGCGCCCGCATCGCCAGCAGGAAATACACGGTGAACGGCACCAGGTAGACCAGCGCGATCCCGAACCTTTGCGCGGTCAGCGGCCGCAGCCCGACGAACCAGAACCGCGGGTCGGTCTTGAAGAAGAAGTCGAGGACCAGCACCGCGAAATAGGCGATGGCGATGGTCGCCAGCGCCAGCACGACGGCGCGCGGCGTGTCGTGCTCGTACTCGACCCGGTCGCCGCGGATCAGCAGGCCAAGCCCCCAGATCAGCACGCCGTTGATCACCGCCCAGAGCGCCACCTGCGAGGTGATGGTCTGCGGCAGCAGCCAGCTGGCCGGGAAGATCATCTCGGCCAGCGTGAAGATCGGGTAGTAGTCGATCACCGGGATCACCGCGCCAAGCGCGAACACCAGCCACCACTTGCCGCCGCGCCGGTCATGCGCGGCGTCGATCACCGTCGAGCGCAGCGCCGCGAACCACGGCAGGTCGAGCAGCAGCCCGATGCTGCCCAGCACCAGCACCACCCAGCCGATCAGCGACAGCAGCGTGCCGAGTTCCTTGCCGAACCAGATCTGGTCGTCGGACGGCAACGGCCTGCCGCCCTCCAGCGTCTGCGCGAACCAGTCGATCGACCGGCCGATCGCGGCGTGCGAGATGTGGTCGCCCGGATGGGTGACCGGCGGCTGCCACAGCACCCGCGCGGTTCCGGCCGCGATGTCGCCGTAGACCCGGCCGTCCTCGACCGGGCCATCGGCGCCGAACAGCGCCTGCAGCTTCGGGCTTTGTTCGGCGTCGTCGGCCTGCGCCACGCCCCACATCAGCTGCGAGAACTCGTCATAGGCCGAGAACACCACCGACAGGTTGCGCGGCCAGCTCGGGTCGCCCTCGGCGGCGAAAGGCGCGCCGGTGCTCGAACCTTCGAGCACCATCGCGCGGTAATCGTCGGGGTAGGCGCTGGCCGCGGCCAATACGGTCCAGCCGCCCATCGAATGGCCCTCGAGACCGATGTTGTCGGTGTCGACGATGTCGAGGCTGCGCAGGTATTGCAGCGCCGCCGGGCCGCCGAAGCCGGCCGAGAAGGCCGCGCCTTCCGATGCGCCATGCCCGGTCTGGTCGAGCGCCAGCACCACGTAGCCGCGGCGGGCGTATTCGATGGCGAAGCCGGACTGCACCTCGCGCGAATTGATGTAGCCGTGCACCGCGAGGACCGCCGGCGCCGGGGTCTCGGCGCTGGCGCCTTCGGGGATGTACAGCAGCGCGCTTTGCAGCTTGCCGTCGGCGCCGACGAAGCGGACATCCTTGATTTCGGTGCCACCGGATGTTTGCACCAGATGCGCGACGATCGCGCCCACCAGCAGCAGCATCCACCCCAGGCCGAACAGGCCCCAACGCGTTCTCATCGCAATACTCCCCGAGACTTCCGGCCGGGGCGCGGCGCCCCGGCTTCTTCGGGGTCGATTGGCGCGGTTGGAAGTGTCGGGGTCAAGCCACTGGAGAAACGCGGCTTTCGCCACTGAGGCGTGCGTGCCGCAGCTTTTTCGTGCTGCGGCACCGCGATCCGACCCACCGGGCCGGACCGCATGATCAGCCGCGCATCATCTGCCGCAGCAGGTCGTCGACGGCAGCGTCGCAGGCGGCGTCGTCGGTCGCGTCGCGGGCCTGGTCGAGCACCGCCCGCAGCCGGGGGATCCGGTCGCTTTCGGCACCCGCGTTGACGTCGGTCTCTTCCGGATCGACCGCCGCCTCCTGGTACGGCTCGGTCGGCACGTCGGCGCTGGCGGCCTGCGCCTCGCGGGCGCCGGCCACCGCCTGGCCGCCGGTCGAGGCCGAGATCGCCTCTTCGGCGACCTCGTCGAACAGCAGTTCGAACTCGGCGACCCGGGACTTGCAGTCATGCGCCAGCGCAGGGCCGGCGATCAGCGCCGCGACCGCGGCCAACAGATAGGTCTTCTTGCTCATGTCCATCCCCTCAGGCGCGCAGCTGGTCGGCGATCGGCAGCTGCCGGATCCGCTTGCCGGTGGCGGCGAATACCGCGTTGGTGATCGCCGGCACCACCGGCGGCAGCCCCGGCTCTCCGACGCCGCCCATCGGCTGGTCGTAGTCGTCGTTGGCCACGATGTGCACGTTGATCTCGCGCGGTGCGAACTCCATCCGCGGCACCAGGTAGGTGTCGAAGTTGGCCTGCTGCGCCCGACCTTCGGCGAAGGTCACCTCGGTGCTGAGCGCCTGGCCGGCGCCCATGATGACGGCCCCCTCCATCTGCGACCGGATCCGGTCGGGGTTGACCTGCGGCCCGCAATCGATCGCGATGTCGACCCGCGGGATGTAGACGTAGCCATCCTCGACCTTCACCTCGACCGCGACCGCGACGTAGCTGACGAAGCTGTAGTGCGTGGCGATGCCAAGCCCGGAGCCCTCGGGCATCGCGCGGCCCCAGTCGATGCCCTTGGCGGCGGTTTCGACGACGTTGCGCAGACGGCCGGTGTCGATCGGGTAGCGGTCGGGGTCCTCGCCGTAGTTCCAGGCGTCGCCCTGCTCGGTCACGTCGATCAGCCGCCGTTCGCCGATCAGCTCGAGCAGGTAGTCCTTGGGATCGCGGCCGGCGGCATGCGCCAGCTCCGACACGAAGGACTGGATCGCGAAGGCATGCGGGATGTTCGACACCGACCGGTACCAGCCCAGCCGCACATGCGCCGGGGCCTCGGGGTTTTCGGCCCGGATGTTCGGGATCGCCAGCGGCATGTTGAGCAGGCCCATGCCCAGTTCGAACGGCAGCTTCACCTTCGGATCGGGCACGAAGATCGACCCGATGGTCGGCGCCGCGGTGTGGTGCAGCCAGGCCACCGTCGCGCCGGACTCGTTCAGGCCGGCCTCGAGATGTTCGACCGACACGGTGTGGTAGTAGCCGTGCTGGATATCGTCCTCGCGGGTCCAGGTCAGCTTGACCGGAGCCCCGTCCATCGCCTGGCTGAGAATGCCGGCCTCGAGCACGAAGTCGGGCTTGGACTTGCGGCCGAAGCCGCCGCCAAGCAGCGTCACGTTGACCGTCACCTTGTCCTCGGTCAGGCCAAGCCGTTCCGCGAGGCGCAGCCGGGTGACCTGCGGCGCCTGCACGCAGGCCCAGGCTTCGGCGGCGCCATCGACGATGCGGACCACCGCCGCCGGCGGCTCCATCGGTGCCTGCGCCAGGTGCGGGATGTAATAGTCGGCGGTCACCGTCTGGGCGGCGCCGGCCATCGCGGCGCCGACGTCGCCCTGGTCGCGGATCACGTTCTCGCTGGGCTCGCTCACGGCGTTCATCAGCGTCTTGCGGTAGGCCGCGGAGTCGTAATCGGCGTTCGGACCGTCATCCCATTCGATGACCAGCGCCTCGCGGCCCTTGATCGCGGCCCAGGTGTTGCGCGCGATCACCGCGATGCCGCCGAGCGGCGCGAATTCGGTCGGCAGCTCGGCCGGATCGATCGCCACGACCTTCTCGACCCCGGCGATCTTCAGCGCGGCGCTGTCGTCGTAGCTGGCGACTCGGCCGCCGAACACCGGCGGCCTTGCGACCACGGCGTAGAGCATCCCGTCAAGCCGGGTGTCGATGCCGTATTGGGTGTTGCCGGTGGTGATGTCGGCGTTGTCGACCAGCCCGGTGTCGCCCTTGCCGATGTAGCGGAACGCCGACGGGTCCTTCAGCACCAGCGTCTCGCGCTCGGGCACCTCGAGATCGGCGGCGGCCAGCGCCAGATCGCCGTAGCCCATCGATCTGCCCGACCCGTCATGGGTCACCATGTGGCCGTCGGCGCGCACCTCGGCGACCGGCACGCCCCATTCGGCGGCGGCGGCCTGCTCCAGCATGGTGCGGGCCGCGGCGCCGGCGCGGCGCATCGGCATGAAGAAGTGCCGCAGGCTGCGCGAGCCGTCGGTGTCCTGGTTGCCGTAGCGCGCTTCGTCGCCCGGCGCCTGGTCGACCCGAACCTGGTCCCAGTCGGCGCCCAGCTCGTCGGCGACGACCATCGCGATCGAGGTCCGCACGCCCTGCCCCATCTCGGAGCGGTGGACGGTCACCGTCACAATGCCGTCCTCGGCGATCGAAATGAAGATGCTCGGGTCATCGCGCCAGCCGTTCGGCATCGCGTCGGCGCCGAACTTCGGCTGCTCTTCCTGCGCCCGGGCCGGTCGCGGCAGGCCGACGGCAAGGACCAGGGCGCCGGCGCCGAAGCCGCCCAGGATGGCGCGACGGCTGACGTTGGTGATGCTGCTGCGGCGGTTCATTTGGAGCCTCCCTGCGCGGCTTGCTTGATCGCGGCGCGGATCCGCGGATAGGTGCCGCAGCGGCACAGGTTGGCGCTCATCACCGCGTCGATGTCATCGTCGGTCAGCTCGGGGGTCTGATCGACCAGCGCCGCCGCCTGCATGATCTGGCCGGCCTGGCAGTAGCCGCATTGCGCCACGTTGAGATCGCGCCAGGCCTCCTGAACAGGGTGGTCGCCGGCCTCCGACAGGCCTTCGATGGTGGTGATGCTGGCGCCTTCGGCAACCCCGACCGGGGTGATGCAGGCAAAGGACGCGGTGCCGTCGATGTGCACGGTGCAGGCGCCGCATTGCGCGATGCCGCAGCCGAACTTGGTGCCGGTCAGCCCCAGCTCGTCGCGCAGATACCACAGCAGCGGCATGTCGGGATCGCCGTCGAATTGGCGTTCGACGCCGTTTACCTTGAGATTGACCATCACTCGGCCCCCTGTCGTTATGTCCACTCCCGATCTTGCCGGCCGGGATCGCGGCGTCTCACCGCGATATGCGGGGCACCGCTGCGACAACCCCAGAGATCCACCCCGGTTCCTGAATTAATTGCGCGCAGCTGGGTTTTTTGCTTCTATTCCGGGAGGACCCGGTTCCGGTCGGCGATTTCCGTGGAACCGGCGGCCGGTCGAAGCACTTCAATGATCAGCACCCATTTCCCCCGTTCCGAAGGACGCATCCAATGACCAAGCTGGCCCTTTCCGCTGCATTCGCCCTGATCGCCGCCCCCGCTTTTGCGCAGGACATGGTCGGCGATGCCGCAGCCGGCGAAACCGAGTTCGGCCGGCAATGCGTGACCTGCCATATCGTCGCCAATGATGACGGCGAGGTGCTGGCCGGGCGCAACGCCAACATCGGCCCGAACCTGCACGGCGTGGTCGGCCGCCAGCCTGGCAGCGTCGAGGATTTCCGCTACGGCGACGCGCTGGTGGCGCTTGGCGAAACCGAGGTGGTCTGGACCGAAGAGACCCTCGCCGCCTATGTGCAGGACACCACCGGCTACCTGCGCGCCGAGCTGGACGACCCGCGCGCCCGCAGCAAGATGACCTACAAGGTGCGCGACGAGCAGACCGCGCTCGACATCTCTGCCTATCTCGCCACCTTCAGCCCCGAGATGGAAGAGACCGAGGGTGCCGAAGAGATGGAGACCGACGGCGCGGAAGCCGAGACCGAGACCGAAGAGACCGGCACCGGCAATTAAGGCGGCGCCGCCAGCGCATCGTCGGGCCGGCCGGGACACCCGGTCGGCCCGTTTCGTCTGCGACGGAGGTGGTGGGTTCCGCGCAGGCAACCGGTCGCGGCTCAGTCACGCGGTCGCCACCGCATCTCCATGTAGACGTCGCCCGCCCGCAGTTCCTCGAGCATCTGCTGAAGGCGCCGCAGCCTGGTGTCTTCGCGCTTCGCACCCTCGATCCACCCGAGGTAGTCGTTGCGTTGGTACCAGGGCCGTCGGTCATAGCGGCCCCGAAGCCCATGGGCCTCGAGCGCGGTCCGCACGAAGTCTGGCATCGGGTTCGCCGGTCGCTTCATGTCGCCTCCGGGATTGCCGCAAGACTCTAGCACCCGCGCCCGCGAAAATCCCGCGGGACGGACGCCGACCGTCGCGACGCCGGCAGCGCGGGGACCGGCTTCAGATCAGCCCGTAATCGGCCGCGATCGTCGCGGCCTGGGTGCCGGTGCTGGCGCCAAGCTTGGTCCGGGCATTCTTCAGGCGCTGCTTGATCGCGCCCTCGGTCAGGCCAAGCTCGAACGCCACCAGCTTGAGCCGCTTGCCGGCCTTGATCGCGGCCAGCACCTCGATCTCCGCGTCGCTCAGCCCGACCGGCGGCGCCGCGTCGCGGTGCAGCCGGTTCAGGATCAGCTGCAGCTGCGCCAGCTCGTCATCATGGAATTCGCGGTCGGCGCGGCTGAAGGTGCCGTAGGAGCGCAGGCCCGGGCTGCTGCGATCGAACTCCGCGGCGACGGCGCCGAACGCCAGCCCATGCGCCGCCGCCTTGCCGAACACGTCGCGCGGATCGGGCAGCGACAGCTCGCTCCAGCGGCTGACGCCCTCGGTGTGATAGGAATGGATCAGCGCCGGATCGTCGAGCAGCATCCGCTCGCGGGTGTATTCCGAGACCCAGGATTGCGGCAGCTTGTTGATCTCGGCCTGCGGAAACGCAAAGCCGACCCGCAGCGCGATATAATGCCCCGCCGGCGCAATATTCGCGATGATCGAGGGGTCAACGGAGGTTTTCACAGCGGTTTGCCTGTCCAAAAGTTCATTCTATACATCGGTACACTTTAAGTCCCGATCTGCTCGCCCTAAGCGTTCAAGCGCAAGTCTGGCCTCTTCGTATAAGAGTGCTATCTTCCAAGGTCGAGAAATGGAGACAACGTGATGATCGTTGCCGCTACCTTCCATGAGGCGCTGAGCCGGCTCGCCCACATCGCGCCTGCCGGCTACGCGATCGCGCTGCATATCGGCTACGCCGCGCCGCGGTTCCTGTTCCAGACCTACCCGCCGGGCTGGCGCGAGACCTACACCCGCGAAGGCCTGATGATGAAGGATCCGACGGTGCGCTGGGGCTTGTCCAACACCGGCTGGACCAAGTGGAGCGCGCTCGAGTCCGAGGATGAGCACGGGGTGTTCGCCAGCGCGGCGCACTACGGCATCCACCACGGCGTGACCTACGCCACCGATCTCGGCGGCAGCCGCAGCATCGCCAGCTTTGCCCGCGGCGACCGCGATTTCAGCGCGGCCGAGCTGACGCAGATCGGCACCGAGACCGAACGGCTGCACGACATCACCGACGCCGACGGCAAGCTGACGCCAGAGATGCACGCCTCGCTGCACCGGCTGTCGGTCGAGATCACCCAAGCCTGACGCGGGCCGGTGACGCCGCGGTCCGGGATCATTGCAATTTCGTAAGGTGATCGCTATATTCCTATCAGGTGACTGAGCCGGATCGGCCGGCACCCGAAAGGATGCGACATGACTGCGACCAGCAATTACCACCCGGCGGCAACCGAAGCACTCCGCATCGCCGGATTTCTCGGGGTTGAGGCTTCGGCGCACAACCGGGTGGATCTGGCCCGCTGCATCGCCGAAGGGCTGCCGGTGAAGGCTGCCGAAACGGTGAAGGCGCGGCTTGGCACCAAGGCGTTCTTCCGGATCCTGCCCGAGGCGACCTATCGCCGGGTGCTGCGGCTGGAAAAGCCGCTGAGCCGCGAGACCAGCGAGAAGCTGTACGAATTCGGCCGGGTCTACGAGCTGGCGATCCGGCTCTACAAGGGTGACCACGACAGGGCGATGCGGTTTCTGGAACGGCCGCACGCGATGCTCGACGGCAAGTCGGCGGTCGAGCTGGCCACCTCGAGCTCGGCCGGCGCCGACGCGGTGATCGACCTGCTGAACCGGGCCGACGCGGGCTTCGCCGCCTGATGAGTCACCGGGCGCTGGACGCCGCGATGACGGCGTATCGGATCGGCGACGCCGCGGGCCGGTTCCCGATCTGGAGCGACGGTGGCGCCCGGCTGTTCTCGGGTCGCTGGCACGAGGCCGGCGACCCGGTGATCTACGCCTCGGAACACTACGCCACCGCCATGCTGGAAAAGCTGGCGCATTTCGAGGGCGAGCTGCCGCGCGACCAGCATTTCATCGAGATCACTATCCCCGCCGGCACCAGCTACGAGGTGTTCGCACCGCATCGGGCGCCGGGCTGGCGCAGCGTCGGCGCCGCCGATGCCGCGGCCTTCGGCCATGCTTGGGTCATCGAGGCGCGCTCGGCGCTGCTGCTGGTCCCCAGCGCCGTCGCCCCGATCGAGCGCAACCTGCTGATCAACACCACGCATCCCGACTTCGCCCGGATCAGCGCCGGTCTCGAAACCCCGGTGTGGTGGGACGAGCGGCTGTTCGGCGACGCCTGAGCCCCGCGACTGCCCGTGACGACAGCGAACAGGATCGGCCGATGACCCCAGCGACCACCACCCTCGCCGCCTACCTGGTTGCCGCTCTGGCAGAGATCGCCGGCTGCTTCGCGGTCTGGGCCTGGCTGCGGCTGGACCGGTCGCCGCTGTGGCTGCTGCCGGGTCTGGCCTGCCTTGTGGTGTTCGCGGTGGCGCTGACCCGCAGCGACGCCGATTTCGCCGGCCGCGCCTTCGCCGCCTATGGCGGGATCTACATCGCCGCCTCGCTGGGCTGGCTCTGGGCGGTCGAAGGCATGCGGCCGGACCGGTTCGACCTGCTCGGGGCCGCCACCTGCCTGGTCGGGGCCGCGATCATCCTGGCGCCGCGCGGCTGACCGCGCCTCAGACCGATCGCGGCTGCGCGCCGGGGTGGATCAGCAGGTCGCAGGGCAGATAGGACAGCAGTTCCGACGCGGTCCGCCCCATCATCCGCGGAAACGATCCCTCGTGGCTATGCTGGCCGATCGCCAGAAGCTGGGTGTCGTTGTCGCGCGCATCGGCCAGCAGCACCGGCACCGGCCCGCCTTCGCGGATCACCGGGTCGACCTCGAGCCCCGAGGTGGCGAGCAGCGCCACGACCCGCGCCATCTGCGCCCGGATCGGCGCCTCGACCGCCTCGCGGTCGTGCTTGGAGATGTCGCCCGAGCTGTCGGACCGCAGCGTCAGCCCGCGGAACGCGATGTGATAGGCGTGCACCAGCCGCAGCCTGGCCTCGGGCGCCAGTTCGGCGGCGCAACGCGCCGCCAGCGCATCGCGGCCCGAGAAATTGGTGCCGGCGCTGGCGTGCCGATACGGCCCCTTCGGCATCGAGGCGACGGTGAGAACCGGCACCGGCGACAGCGCGACCGCCTTGTGCAGCACGCTGCCGGCGAAGAAATCGAGCAGGCCGCGGTCGCGGTGCGCCCCCATCACCAGCAGGTCGGGTTCGGCCTGTTCGACCCGCGCGACAAGGCCGCGCCAGGGCTGGCCGAAGATCACCTGCACCCGGATCGACGCCGACAGGTCGCGGACCTGGTCGTCGAGCATCATCTGG
>JBFGEI010000080.1:0-11249 GCA_041580155.1 Limimaricola sp. | reverse complement strand
CTGCTTGCCCTCGAACACGTTGTAGTCGATCGCCGAGACCTGCGAGGCGGCGCTGATGGTCTTCTCCTTCTCCGGGTCCCAGACCACCAGGTCGGCGTCCGAACCGACCAGCACCGCGCCCTTCTTCGGGTAACAGTTCAGGATCTTGGCGATGTTGGTCGAGGTCACCGCGACGAATTCGTTCATCGTCAGCCGGCCGGTGCCGACGCCCTGGGTCCACAGCATCGGCAGCCGGTCCTCGAGCCCGCCGGTGCCGTTCGGGATCTTGGTGAAATCGCCGATGCCGTTGCGCTTCTGCTCGGTGGTGAAGGCGCAGTGATCGGTGGCGACGCAGCTCAGCGTGCCCGACTGCAGGCCGGCCCAGAGGCTGTCCTGGTGCCGCTTGTCGCGGAACGGCGGCGACATCACCCGGCGCGCGGCGTGGTCCCAGTCAGGATGCGCGTATTCGCTCTCGTCGAGCGTCAGGTGCTGGATCAGCGGCTCGCCCCAGACCCGCTTGCCGGCCAGCTTGGCGCGGCGGATCGCCTCGTGCGCCTCTTCGCAGGAGGTATGGACCACGTAGAGCGGTACGCCGGCCATGTCGGCGATCATGATCGCGCGGTTGGTCGCCTCGCCCTCGACCGAGGAGGGCCGCGAATAGGCATGCGCCTCGGGGCCGGTGTTGCCCTCGGCCAGAAGCTTGGCCTGCAGTTCGGCCACCACGTCGCCGTTCTCGGCATGGACCAGCGGGATCGCCCCGAGTTCGGCGCAGCGGCGGAACGAGGCGAAGAGCTCGTCGTCATTGACCATCAGCGCGCCCTTGTAGGCCATGAAGTGCTTGAAGGTGGTGATGCCGTGCTCCTGCACCACGGTCTTCATCTCGTCGAACACCTGCTGGTCCCACCAGGTCACCGCCATGTGGTAGGAGTAGTCGCAGGCCGCCTGGCCCGACTTGTTGTGCCAGACCTTCAGCGCATCGAGCAGGCTCTGGCCCGGGTTCGGCAGCGCGAAATCGACCACCATGGTGGTGCCGCCGGCCAGCGCGGCGCGGGTGCCGGAGCCGAAGTCGTCGGTGGAATGGGTGCCCATGAAGGGCATCTCGAGATGGGTGTGCGGGTCGATGCCGCCGGGCATCACGTAGCAGCCGGTCGCGTCGAGCACCTCGTCGCCGGCAAGCCCGGCGCCGATCGCGGTGATCACCCCGTTCTCGATCAGCACATCCGACTTGTAGGTCAGATCCGCGGTGACGATGGTGCCGTTCCTGATGACCGTGCTCATCTCGCTCTCACTCCTTGCCGTGCCCGCGACCGGGCCAATGACTGTTGGCGCCGGAGGCGGCGTCGCCCCCCTGCGCGGTGGCTGACGGCGCAAAGCGAGGTCGGGGGGCGCGGACCGATGTGTCGATCTCGCCCCCCATCGCTCAGCCCGCCGGAACCGGGGTCGGCGCGGCGGCGACGGTGCCGTCGTCGCCCTCACAGATCGGCGCGCCGTCCGCGTTGCGCACCGGGTAGCCGCTGCGCGGAACCGTCTGTTCGACCGAAAACAGGTAGCAGCCGTCGGTGTTCTGGAACACCAGCGCCGGCGGCGTGCCGGGCGGCAGCGCCGCGACCACCGCGGGCGGCAGCGTGATCAGCCCGGGCGCGCCCTCGGCCGCCACCACCGCCGCCGAGAAATCCGGCCCCTCCGGCGGCGCGATTTCGGCCGCGATGGCGGCCGTCGACGGCTCGGGCGCGGGCACAGGTTCGGGCAGCGGCTCGGGGGCGCCGAAGACCGGCGCGGTGGCGCTGGCGTCGACCTCGGAGATCGGGTCGACCACGGCGCAGCCGGCGAGAAGCGGCAGCAGGACGGCAAGAGGCAGCAGTTTGAAGGCGGGGCGGGTCATCGGCGTCTCCTGATCATCGCGTTTGGATGATGCATGGAGGCGCGCGCCGCACCGGGTCAAGGCTGCCGGTCGGATCATCCGACGATTTCCGCGGTCTCGAGCACCGCGTGAAACAGCACGTCGGTGCCCTTGCTCGCCCATTCGGGGGTGATGTCCTCGGCCTCGTTGTGGCTCAGCCCGTCCTTGCAGGGGCACATCACCATCGCGGTCGGCGCCACCCGGTTGATCCAGCAGGCGTCGTGACCGGCGCCCGACACGATGTCGCGGTGGCTGTAGCCAAGCCGGTCGGCGGCGCGGCGCACCGCGCCGACGCAGCCTTCGTCGAAGGTCACCGGGTCGAAATGGCCGGTCGGCTCGATCTCGATGCCAAGCCCGAGGTCGGCGGCGATCTCGGCCGCTTCGGTTTCGAGCTGGGCCCGCATCGAGGTCAGCTTCTCGAGGTCGGGCGAGCGGAAATCGATGGTGAAGACGGCGCGGCCCGGAATCACGTTGCGCGAGTTGGGATAGACGTTGGCCTGGCCCACCGCGCCGACCGCGTCGGGCTGATGCGCCATCGCGATCCGGTGCACCGCCTCGGTGATCCGCGCCATGCCGAGCCCGGCGTTGACCCGCATGTTCATCGGTGTCGATCCAGTGTGCGACTCGCGCCCCGTCAGCCGCACCTCGAGCCACCACAGCCCCTGGCCGTGGGTGACGACGCCGATCTCCTTGCCCTCGGCCTCGAGGATCGGCCCCTGCTCGATGTGCAGCTCGAACATCGCGTGCATCTTGCGGGCGCCGACCTCCTCGTCGCCGCGCCAGCCGATCCGCTTCAGCTCGTCGCCGAACTTCGCGCCCTCGGCGTCTTCGCGGGCGTAGGCCCAGTCCAGCTCGTGGACCCCGGCGAACACCCCCGAGGCCATCATCGCCGGGGCAAAGCGTGTGCCTTCCTCGTTGGTCCAGTTGGTGACCACGATCGGGTGCTTGGTCTTGATGTCGAGATCGTTCAGCGTGCGGATGATCTCGAGACCGCCAAGCACGCCGAGCACGCCGTCGTATTTGCCGCCGGTCGGCTGGGTGTCGAGATGGCTGCCGACGTAGACCGGCAGCGCGTCGGGATCGGTGCCCTCGCGGCGCGCGAACATCGTGCCCATCTTGTCGAGCCCCATGGTCAGCCCGGCGTCCTCGCACCAGCGGGCGAACAGGTGACGGCCCTCGGAATCGGCGTCGGTCACGGTCTGGCGGTTGTTGCCGCCGGCGATTCCGGGGCCGATCTTCGCCATCTCCATCAGGCTCGACCACAGCCGTTCGCCGTCTATCTTCAGGTTCTCTCCCGGCGCCACCATGCTGCTCTCCGTCATCTGGATCGCCCGAAGCGCGGGCAAGGACCTTGATTTGACCATCTGGTCAAAGCAACGCTAACAGAGGTCAGACACCAGTCAAGGATTCCGCACAGCGCCGCGGCATCTGCCCGAAAAACCGTCGGACCGCACCGAAAACGCCGCCATGGGACGCAGAGTCCGCACGCAGGGGGACCGCATGACCGACACGCCACCGCAGACCCGAATCCAGGCGCGCAACCGGGCGGCGATCCTCGAGGCCGGGCTCGAGGTCTTCGCCGACCGCGGCTTCCGCGGCGCGACCCTGGACCGGATCGCGGCGCGGGCCGGGCTGTCGAAGCCGAACCTGCTGTACTACTTCCGCTCCAAGGAAGCGGTGCACCAGACGCTGCTGGCCGACCTGCTGGAGATGTGGCTGGCGCCGCTGCGCGCGCTCGATCCCGGCGGCGAGCCGCGCGACGAGATCCTGCGCTACATGCGCCGCAAGCTGGCGATGAGTCGCGAGGCGCCACGCGAAAGCCGGCTGTTCGCCAACGAGATCCTGCAGGGCGCGCCGCGCACGCGGCCGGCGCTCGAGGGCGATCTGAAACGGCTGGTCGACGAGAAGGCCGCGGTGATCGGCGGCTGGGCCGCGGCCGGGCGGATCGCGCCGGTCGACCCGCATCACCTTATTTTCTCGATCTGGGCGCTGACCCAGCACTACGCGGATTTCGAGGTCCAGGTGCGCGCCGTGCTGGGCGGCGCCGACCCCTATCCGGGCGCCGAGGCATGGCTCGATCGGATGTTCCGTACGGTTCTGGAGTTCCCCGAAGAGCGCACTTGAAACCGGCACGGCTTCGGCGCATATCGGCGCATTGCCCCTGTTGGCTTCAGGTCATGCACGCACCTACGATCACCGCCACCGGCGGAACCTCGACCCCCTCCCCCTCCCGTACTGGCATCCTCACCCTCGGCGCGCTCGGCGTCGTTGTCGGCGATATCGGCACCAGCCCGATCTACGCCCTGCGCGAAGGCCTGGCGGCCTCTTCCGGCAAGGAGGCGGCCGCCAGCGGCGCCGCGGTCATCGGCACCGTGTCGTTGCTGGTCTGGCTGCTGATCATCATCGCGACGCTGAAATACGTCGTGCTGATGCTGCGCGCCGACAACAACGGCGAAGGCGGCACGCTGTCGCTGCTGGCGCTGGCGGCGCGGGCGCTGGGGCGGCGAACCCCGCTGCTGCTGGGGCTCGGGATTCTCGGTACCGCGCTGTTCTTCGGCGACGCGATGATCACCCCGGCGATCTCGGTGCTGTCGGCGGTCGAGGGCGTGACCCTGCTGGCACCCGGCTTCGAGCCCTGGGTGATCCCGGCGGTGCTGGCGATCCTCTGCGCGCTGTTCTGGGCCCAGCGCGGCGGCACCGCCGGGGTGTCGCGGCTGTTCGGGCCGGTGATGCTGGTGTGGTTCGTCACATTGGGCGGGCTTGGCGCGGTGTCGGTGCTGGACAACCCGGCGATCCTCGCCGCGCTCAGCCCGCTGCCGGGGCTGCAGCTGCTGTCGCATGGCGGCGCCTTCGTGGTACCGGTGATCGGCGCGGCGTTTCTCGCGGTGACCGGGGCCGAGGCGCTCTACGCCGACCTCGGGCATTTCGGCCGCCGGCCGATCCGGCTGGCCTGGTGCTGGGTGGCGATGCCGTCGCTGGTGCTGTGCTATCTCGGCCAGGGCGCGCTTGTGCTGTCGGACCCCGAGGCGGCGCGCGACCCGTTCTTCCTGCTGGCGCCCTCCTGGGCGCTGCCGGCGCTGGTGGCGCTGGCCACGCTGGCGACGGTGATCGCCAGCCAGGCGGTGATCACCGGCGCGTTTTCCTTCGCGTCGCAGGCGATCCAGCTTGGCCTGCTGCCGCGGATGGCGGTGCGCCAGACCTCGGAAACCGAGCGCGGCCAGATCTACCTGCCGCGGATCAACCTGCTGCTGCTGGTCTGCGTGGTGATCCTGGTGCTGACCTTCGGCAGCTCGGCCCGACTGGCGGCCGCCTATGGCATCGCGGTGACCGGCGAGATGCTGATCACCACGCTGCTGGCCTATGTGGTGATGCGCCAGGCCTGGCGCTGGTCGCGCGGGCTGGTGCTGGCGATCGTGGTGCCGCTGTTCCTGATAGAGCTGGGCCTGTTCGGCGCCAACATGACCAAGTTCGCCGACGGTGGCTACGTGCCGCTGGCGGTGGCCGCTGCGCTGTCGGTGATGATGCTGTGCTGGGTGCGCGGCAGCGCTCTGGTGCTGGGCCGGTCGCGGGATCGCGGCGTCACCACCGAATCGCTGCTGCACAGCCTGTCGAAATCGTCGCGGATCAAGCACGTGCCGGGCACCGCGGTATTTCTCACCGCCGAGCCGGTGATGGCGCCGCCAGCGCTGCTGCACAACATCAAGCACAACGCGGTGCTGCACGAGAACACCTTCATCGTCACCGTCTCGGTCGCCGACACGCCCTATCTCGACCCCGAGGAAACCATCGTGATCGAGCCGCTGGCCGAGGGGTTCACCCGGGTCCACCTGACCTTCGGCTACATGGATTCGCCGAACGTGCCGAAGGCGCTGCGTCGCAAGCTGCGGTTCGACATCATGGCGACCTCGTTCTTCCTGAACCGGCGTACCGTGCTGGTCTCGGAACGGCCCGGCATGCCGCTCTGGGGCAAGCGGATCTACGTCGGCCTGTCGCGCACCGCCAACGCCGCGCACGACTATTACCACCTGCCGTCGGACCGGGTGATCGAGCTGGGCCAGCAGATCAGCCTCTGAACGACGAAGCCCGACGGCTGCGCCGTCGGGCTTCGGGCCACCCGGGGGCCCCTGGCTCTGACTTGGGGTCCGCACCGCCTCGGTGAGATCGGCGGCGCAGCCGGTGTCGGCCGGCCCCGCGGCGGCTATTCGGCGGCCTGCGCCATCGGGTTGTTCGGATGGGTGGTCCAGTCGGCGTGATCAGCCGACACCACCTTGCCGGTGCGCGGGTCGGTCTGGCCGGCCGCCATCGGCACCATGTCGATGCAGTTCTCGACCGGGCAGACCTCGACGCAGAGGTTGCAGGCGACGCATTCGGCGTCGATCACCTCGAAGACCCGGCCCGGCTTCATCGCGATGGCCTGGTGGCTGGTGTCCTCGCAGGCGGCGAAGCAGCGGCCGCAGCTGATGCACAGATCCTGGTCGATCTTCGCCTTGGCGACGTAGTTGAGGTTCAGGTTCTTCCAGTCGGTCACGTTCGGCACCGCGCGGCCGACGAAATCGCTGGTCCGGGCATAGCCCTTGTCGTCCATCCACTGCGACAGGCCGGCCTTCATCTCCTCGACGATGCGGAAGCCATAGGTCATCGCCGCGGTGCAGACCTGCACGTTGCCGGCGCCAAGCACCATGAATTCGGCCGCGTCGCGCCAGGTGGTGACGCCGCCGATGCCGCTGATCGGCATGCCGTGGGTCGCCTCGCCGCGGGCGATCTCGGACACCATCGACAGCGCGATCGGCTTGACCGCCGGGCCGCAATAGCCGCCGTGGCTGCCCTTGCCGCCGATCGACGGCTCGGGCGAGAAGCTGTCGAGATTGACGCTGGTGATCGAGTTGATCGTGTTGATCAGCGACACCGCGTCGGCGCCGCCGCGCCGCGCCGCCTCGGCCGGCTTGCGCACGTCGGTGATGTTCGGCGTCAACTTCACGATCACCGGCCGGTCGTAGTATTTCTTGCACCAGCGGGTGACCATCTCGATGTATTCGGGCACCTGTCCCACGGCCGCGCCCATGCCGCGCTCGCTCATGCCATGCGGGCATCCGAAGTTCAGCTCGATGCCGTCGGCGTTGGTCTCGGCGACGCGCGGCAGGATCGCCTTCCAGGCCTCTTCCTCGCAGGGCACCATGATCGACGCGATCAGCGCCCGGTCCGGGTAGTCGGCCTTGACCCGGGCCATCTCCTCGAGGTTCACCTCGAGCGGCCGGTCGGTGATCAGCTCGATGTTGTTGAGCCCCAGCACCCGCCGGTCGGCACCGTGGATCACGCCGTAGCGCGGCCCGTTGACGTTGACGACGGGCGGGCCCTCGGCCCCGAGCGTCTTCCAGACCACGCCGCCCCAGCCGGCCTCGAAGGCGCGGCGGACGTTGTACTCCTTGTCGGTCGGCGGCGCCGAGGCGAGCCAGAACGGGTTCGGGCTCTTGATGCCCACGAAATCGGTTGTCAGGTCGGCCATGCGATGTCTCCTTCGGGGAGGTTGGACTGCATCAGGATCATGTTGTCCTCGCTGTCGCGAAACAGCGAGAACCGGACGCCGGGGGCCCAGGGCGCGTCGGTCGGCGTGGTGTCGAACCGCACCCCTTCGGCCTGCAGCCGCGCCGAAAAGGCGTCGACGTCATCGGCGAGAAGGCACAGCGCCGGGACCTCGGGCGCCACCGTCATCTCGGCGCCGCGCGCGAACTGGATCAGTGTCTCGGCGCCGGGGATCCTGAGAAAGATCCAGCGCCAGTCGTCGTCATAGGGCGCGTCGGTCTCGACCTGCATGCCAAGCCGGTCACGGTAGAACTCCAGTGCGCGGCTCTGGTCGCGCACCGGAATCGAGGTGAAGTGGACGCGGGAAATCGCCATCTCGAACGCTCCTCGCTACGACATCAGCGCCGCATGGATATCCTCGGCCGCGTCGCGCCCCTGGGCCACGGCGGTGACCGTCAGGTCGTCGCCGCCGCTGGCGCAATCGCCGCCCGCCCAGACCCCGTCGATCGAGCTGCGCCCGGCCCCGGTCACCGCGATCTTGCCGCGCGCGATCGTCAGCCCGGCGTCGGTCACCAGCGTCTGGCCGATGGCGCGGAACACCTGGTCGGCGGCCAGCCGGAGCCGTTCGCCGGTGCCGACGAGTCCCTCGGCCCCCTCGGTGGTGTACTCGAGCTCGATCTCCTGCGCCGCGCCGTTGCCATGCACCGCCACTGGCATCACCTCGAACAGCAGCCGCACGCCCTTCGAGGCGGCGAGGTCCTGCTCGTAACGGCTGGCGCCCATCCGGTCCTGGCTACGGCGATAGGCGATGGTCACGCTGTCGGCGCCCAGCAGACGGGCCTGCACCGCGGCGTCGACCGCGGTCATGCCACCGCCGATCACCACGACGTTGCGGCCGACCGGAAGTGTGGTCAGATCGGCGGACTGGCGCAGCGCGGAAATGAAGCCGACCGCGTCCTCGACGCCGGTCCTGTCGGCGCCCTCGGCCGCCAGCGCGTTGACCCCGCCCAGGCCGACCCCGAGAAACACCGCGTCGTACTCCGCGCGCAGCGTCTCCAGGTCCAGCCCCTCGCCCAGCCGTTCGCCCGAGCGCAGCTCGATGCCGCCGACCTGCATCAGCCAGGCGGCCTCGCGGGCGGCGAAGTCATCGGTCGTCTTGTAGGCGGCGATTCCGTATTCGTTCAGCCCGCCGGGCTTCGGCTTGCCTTCGTACAGCACAACCTCGTGGCCCCTGAGAGCCAGCCGATGCGCGCAGGCCAGGCCAGCCGGGCCGGCGCCGACCACGGCGATCCGCTTGCCGGTCGCGTCGGCGCGGCTGAACGGGTGGCCCTGCCGCGCCATCACGCTGTCGGTGGCGTGGCGCTGCAGCCGGCCGATCTGCACCGGCTGGCCCTCGGCGGCCTCGCGGACGCAGGCGCCTTCGCAGAGCACCTCGGTCGGGCAGACCCGGGCGCACATGCCGCCAAGGATGTTGGCCTCGAGGATCGTCTTGCCGGCGGCCTCGGGCTGGTCGGCCTGGATCTGCCGGATGAACAGCGGGATGTCGATGTCGGTCGGACAGGCGGTGACGCAGGGCGCGTCGTGGCAGAAGTAGCAGCGATCCGCCGCGACCCGCGCCTCATGCGGCTCCATCGGTGGATGCAGATCGAGAAAATTCTGCGCGATCGCATCGGCTGCGAGGCGGGCCGGGGCAATCCCGGGGGTCGTCGAACGCGGCATCGGTGGCTCCTGGCGTTGCTCCCTATGCTCGAAGCCTGCCACAGGTTCATTTTTTATCAAACGGTAAATTTTTGGCACTTCGAGACGTCGGCCCGCAGACCAGCCCCCGTCGCGCCGACGCGTCGCCGCCCGCGGCGGCGTGGCTCTCCAGCGCATCTCGGCCCGCTAGAAACCGTGGATTCCGACCTCGGTCACGCAAAGAAATCCGGTCGCGCAAAACGCGCCGGAAACAATTATCTTTAGATAATTTGAACGGCAGAGCAGAGCGCGAACGGCGCCCGAGGCCAGAAAGACACGGGCGCCGCAATCATCGACGAAACGTCGTTCTGCATTCGGCGTCGTCCGGCAATCGGCGCAGGCCTTCGACCAAGCCCGTCGCCGAAGTTCGCACCACGAAGGCTACTTGAACGCCTTCTTGCTTTTGCCTTGGCCGAAGGTCATCCCACTGTAATTGCTCTTGTTCTTCTTCCACCAGCTGTTGGCCGTGGAATGATCCTTGAAGGTCCCGACGAACTGGTCGTTGTCGTGATCCCTGCTCGTAACCCAATAATGCATGTCACCGGACATCTTAATAATCCTTGATAGGAGTTAAAATCTTCCAACGCCCCCGAAGGGTACGCATTACCTGCAGATCCAGAAATTATTAATATTTCCCATTGCAGATTCTCAGTATTGGGAAATCAAATATTAAAATCAACCGGGATCTCGAAGCCTTGTAAGTGCCGGCGCAATGGCCATCGAACCGGTCGATGCCCGCGCTGGCCCCGACGCCGACCCTGACACCGATCAGGCCGCTTGATCGCCGGACCGCCCTGGCCGGGCCGCCGTACCCGCGACGGGGGCGGTCGCCGCCCCCGCGCCGAAGCTAGAAGTGAAACGGCGCGACGTTGACTCGCCGGCCCAGCGTCATCGCGTCGGCGACATGCACCATCGGCGACAGGTCGACATCGACCGCCCCGGAGTCCAGCAACCCCGCCATCCGGGCATAAAGCGCCGGGTACTCGCCGAGATGCCCGGCCGGCGCCGGGATCTCGACGCCATCGACTTCGAGCCTGGCGCCGCCGTCGCGCAGCACCAGCGCGCCGAGGTCGGTCTCGATCTCGATATCCCAGCTCTGCGGCCCCTCTTGGCGCCAGTCGAACACCGCCGAGACATTGCCCGAGAACCCGAGGCTGGCGGCGATCGGTGTCGCCCGGTTTTCCGGGTATTCCAGCACCGCCGAAACCAGGTGCACCGGCTGCGGCAGGATCTCGGTCAGGATCGACAGCGCGTTGCTGCCCGGGTCGAACACCCCCATGCCGCCCGGCTCGAACACCCAGTCCTGGCCGGGGTGCCACTTGCGCACGTCCTCCTTCCAGCTGATCCGCAGCGATTCGATGCGCCGGTCGGCAAGCCGCGCCTTGGCACCGGCGACACCCGCCGCCATCCGGCTGTGCCAGGTGGCGAACAGCGTCACGCCGCGATCGCGCGCCAGCGCCGTCAGCGCCTGCACCTCGGCCAGAGTCTGGCCGGGGGGCTTTTCAAGCATCACGTGACGCCCGGCGCTGATCGCCTTGCGCGCGTAATCGAATCGCGGCTGCGGCGGCAGGCAGAGCGACACCACCGGCACGTCGGGCCGTGCTTCGAGAAACGCGTCGAAATCGTCGAACGCCGCGACGCCGTCGACCGTGCCCGACCGGCTGACCGTGGCGGCCAATTCCCAGTCGGCGCTGGCCTGCAGCGCCGGCAGGTGCTGGTCCCGGGCGATCTTGCCGATCCCGACCAGAGCGATCCTGGTGGTCAATGGCTTTCCTTTCCGACCGCGCTGCCCCGGCATCCGACCAGGAAGTCGAAATCGGCGCCCTTGTCCGGCCCCAGCACCCGCTCGTGGAACAGCTGCGCGTAGCCACCCTTCGGCGCCGGCACGTTCGGGACCCATCCAGACAGCCGTTCGGCAAGCTCGGCCTCGGTGATGTCGAGATGGATCCGCCGGTTCGGCACGTCGAGCTCGATCATGTCGCCGTTGCGCACCACCGCCAGCGGCCCGCCGACCGCCGCCTCCGGCGAGGTGTGCAACACCACGGTGCCATAGGCGGTGCCCGACATCCGGGCGTCGGAGATCCGCACCATGTCGGTGATGCCGCGGCGCAGG
>JBFGEI010000079.1:0-11421 GCA_041580155.1 Limimaricola sp. | reverse complement strand
GGCGGGGCCAAGACCGGGCGCGGGGTGATGATCGGGCTGCTGCGTCAGCAGGGTCTCGATCCCGAGGCACTGTTCACCGGCGCCGGGCACGCGCCCGAACCGCTGCAGATCGGCGAGGCGGTGGCCGCTTCGGCGGTGGCCGATCCGGTACGGCTCGACCTGCCGGACTGGCTCTGGCCACGGTTCCAGGCGGCGCTCGGGCATGGAGCCGAGGCCGCGGCGCTGGCGCTGCGCGACCGGGCTTCGGTGTTCCTGAGGGTCAATCCGGGCAAGGGCGACGCTGCGGCGGCGATCGGTTCACTAACTGCGGAGGGCATTGTCGCCGTGCCGCATCCGCAGGTTAAGACCGCGCTTCAAGTCACTGAAGGTGAAAGAAAGATATCGCGCAGCGCTGCCTATCTCGACGGTCTGGTAGAGCTGCAGGACGCGGCCTCGCAGGCCGCGGTGCTGCGGTTGCCGCTGCAGCCGGGCATGTCGGTGCTGGACCTCTGCGCTGGCGGCGGCGGCAAGGCGCTGGCGATGGCGGCGCTGGCCGACATGTCGGTCACGGCCCACGACATCGACGCCGGACGGATGCGCGACATCCCGGCGCGCGCCGCGCGGGCCGGCACGCCGATCCGGGTTGCTGCACCGGGGCAGCAGCGCTTCGACCTGGTGCTGATCGACGCGCCCTGTTCGGGCAGCGGCACCTGGCGCAGGGCGCCGGATGCGAAGTGGCGGCTGACTCCCGAGGCGCTTGTCGCCCTGACCGAAGTGCAGGATCGGCTGCTCGACCAGGCGGCGGCGCGCGTGGCGCCCGGCGGCAAGCTGGCCTACGCCACTTGCTCGGTGCTCGGGGAAGAGAACGGCGACCGGGTGGCGGCGTTTCGCGGCCGCGCGCCGGGCTGGCGGTTGGTCGACGAAATGCGGCTGACGCCGGGCGATCTGGGCGACGGTTTCTACATGGCCATGTTGCGCCAAGCCTAGCTTTTTCAACCATGAGTTGATGGCTGCGCCCGAACGGTCTAGGCTCGTCCAGGATTCACCATGCGTTAGGCTTTTTGCTGTCGAGTGACCCGTGTTGGGTAGCGAGAGGGCGTCACGTGGCCGATCTGGACATCACGACCGACGTCGCGGACGCGATCGGGCCGCCCCCGACCACGGTGCAGCTGTTGGCGATCGTCGCGATGGCTGCGGCGACGCTGATCGCGGCGGCGATGACGCCGGACGGTCTGGTGGCGCTGGCGCTGCTGTTGACCGGCACCACGCTGGCCCTGGTGGCGGCGCTGATCCACCTGCGCGACCGCTGGCGACGCTGGCGTTGCCGGGACCGGATCGCGATGATGGCCTCGGTGCTGTCCAGCGACATGATCCCCGGCTTCATCGCGGATTCCGAAGGCATGATACTGCGCTGCAACGGCGCGGCTGAAAACCGGTTTCGCAAGATCGGCGGCGAAACCCTGACCGCGCTGCTGTCCGAGCTTTTCGCCAACCCGGGCGCGATCCTGTTCCGTCTGCAGGGCCAGGCCGACGTCTCGGGATCGGCGCAGGACATGGTGGCGACGCGGCGCGGCCACCTGCGGCTGACCGTCACCTCGATCGGCGATCGCTCCTACGTCTGGCGGTTCGAGGATCTGACCGACCGGCCCGGCACCGGCCGGGCCGCCGACGCGCTTGGGCTGCCGATGCTGACCGCGGGCCCGTCGGGCACCATCCTGTTCATGAACGAAGCGTTCCGTAGCCTGACCGGCGGCCGGGCGCGGACGCTCGACGCGGTGTTCGAAGAGCTGCCGCTGGTCTCGGGCCGGACCCAGCAGGTGCGCGGCGTCAAGGGCAACCTGGCGACGCTGGTGGCCGAGATTCCCTGCGCCGGCGGCCGCCGCGAGATCTACCTGCTGCCGCCGGGCGCCGAGGCCACCGAGTCGCGCCGCGCCGACTGGGACGCGATCCAGGACCTGCCGGTGCCGCTGCTGCGGATCGCCCGCAGCGGCGAGATCCTCGCCGCGAACCGTGGCGCCCGGTCGCTGCTGCCTACGCCGATCGGCGCCGCCAGCCGGCTGTCGGAACTGCTCGAGGGGCTGGGCCGGCCGATCATCGACTGGCTGTCCGAGGCGGCCGAGGGGCGCGCGGTGCCCGGACCGCAGTTCCTGCGCGGCACCGGCGACCACAAGGACCGGGTGTTCCAGGTCACCTTGGCGCCGGCCGGCGAGGGCGACGACCGACAGCTGATCGCGGTGCTGAACGACGCGACCGAGCACAAGTCGCTCGAGGCGCAGTTCGTCCAGGCCCAGAAGATGCAGGCGATCGGCCAGCTGGCGGGTGGCGTCGCGCATGATTTCAACAATCTTCTGACAGCGATTTCAGGACATTGCGACCTGCTGTTGCTGCGGCATGACAAGGGCGACCAGAACTACGGCGACCTTATCCAGATTCATCAGAACGCCAATCGGGCCGCCAGCCTGGTCGGCCAGCTGCTGGCGTTCTCGCGCAAGCAGAACCTGATGCCCGAACAGCTCGACCTGCGCGACACGCTGTCGGATCTGACGCATCTGCTGAACCGGCTGGTCGGCGAGAAGGTGACGTTGACGCTGAACCACGACCCCGGCCTGCTGCAGATCCGCGCCGACAAGCGTCAGCTCGAGCAGGTGTTGATGAACCTCGTGGTCAACGCGCGCGACGCGATGGCCGATGGCGGCGAGATCCGGGTCGAAACCGACAACCACCTGCTGACCGAACCGCTGGTGCGGGATCGGGCCACCGTGCCGGCCGGACCCTGGGTGCGAATCCGGGTGATCGACGAGGGGACCGGAATCGCGCCCGAGAAGTTGCCGAAGATCTTCGAGCCGTTCTACACCACCAAGCGGCCCGGCGAGGGTACCGGGCTGGGGCTGTCGACGGTCTACGGCATCGTCAAGCAGACCGGCGGCTTCATCTTCGTCGACAGCGAGGTCGGCGAGGGCACGGTATTCACGCTGCTGTTGCCGAGCCACGAAAAGCAGACCGAGCTTGCTCCGAACCCGCCGGAGCTCGAGGACGAGGCGCTACCGAGCTGGGCCGAGGGCGTCGTGCTGCTGGTCGAGGACGAGTCGCCGGTCCGCGCCTTCGCGTCGCGGGCGCTTCGGTTGCGTGGCTTCGCGGTGCTCGAGGCCGACAGCGCCGAGGCGGCGCTCGATCTGCTGGCCGACCCGGACCTGGTGATCGACATCTTCGTCACCGATGTGGTGATGCCGGGCAAGGACGGGCCGACCTGGGTGCGCGAGGCGTTGACCAAGCGGCCCGACACCCGGGTTGTCTTCGTGTCGGGCTACGCCGAGGACGCGTTCAGCGAACAGAAATGCGGCATCCCGAATTCGGTGTTCCTGCCGAAGCCGTTCTCACTGACCGAACTGACCGCGACGGTGCAGCGCCAGCTGAACTGACGACCGGCCAGTGCCACGACGGTCAACCGTCTGACGGCCTGGGTCGTCGGTGCCCCCAGGACACCGGCGGGGGCGACCAAGGTTCCGACGGTGTGGACTGGGCTCCGATGGCGCTGGTCGAAGGCGCAGTTGGCGCCGAACGTCGGCGCGAACGCGGAGCCCGGCCGCGTTGGCCGGGCGGTACGCCGTCGGGCTCAGACGGCTACGGCCGGGCGGTGCGCCGGGGGTAACAGCTACGGCCGGGGGGTACGCCGAAGGTGACGGCGACGGTCGGGCGGTCCGCCGTCAGGGTCCGACGGCTACGGTAGGGAGGAGACGGCTACGGCCGGGTGGTGCACCGGGGCATTGACCCGGGACACCTCCGGCGCGTGCGTCAGCCGTGGGCGACGGGCTGTTCGCGCAGCGCCGCCAGATGCGCCGCCGAACCGGTCAGCGCGGCGTAGTCGTCCTCGACGACCGAGACGCCGAAGTTGCCCATGAAGCCGGCGAAGCGGCCCTTGTCGCGGAACGCGTCGGCAAAGCCGAAATCGCGCAGGTAGGGGCCAAAGGCCCGCGAGACGCCGCCGACCAGGTAGACGCCACCGAACGGCAGCTGGGTCAGCGCCAGGTTGCCGGCGACGGTGCCGAGAAACCGCGAGAACACCCGCGCCGCCTCGACCGCGCGCGGGTCGCTGCCGTCGGCGCAGGCGGACATGATGTCGGCCGCCGCGGCCTCGCGCGGGGTGCCGGCCTCTTCGCCAAGCCAGGCGTAGACCCGCTCCAGACCGCGGCCCGACAGCACGTCCTCGACAGCCGGGAAGCCGTGCGCCGTCGACACGTAGCGGGCCAGCGACATGTCGGCTTCGCTGACCACGGGCAGGTTGACATGGCCCGATTCCGACGGCGTCACGTAGCGACCGACTTCGGTCTCGAACACCGGCGCGGCGTTGAAGCCGGTGCCGACGCCGATCACCAGCTTGGCGGCGTGTTCCGAAGCCTCGGGGAACGGCAAGATGTTGCGCAGCTTTGCCGGATCGATATGGCCGAGCGCGTGGCCCTGGGCCTGCAGGTCGTTCAGGATCGCCACGGTCTCGGCGCCGGTGGCGCGGGCGAGGGTGGTCTTGTCGATGGTCCAGTCGAGGTTGGTCATCGTCGCCCGACCGTCGCGCACCGGGCCCGCGACCGCGACGCAGGCGGCGACGCAGTCGACGCCTCCCTCGTCCTTCAGATAGCGGTTCAGCACGGTTTCCAGCCCGGCGTAATCGGCGTTGCTGTAGCGACGGATCGAGCTTTCCACCACCTGGCGGCCGCGCGCCAGCGCGACTCGGGTGTTGGTTCCACCGATGTCGGCGACGAGCGAATAGTGGGTGTCGGGCAGGGTCATGTCAGGTCCTCGGGGGGGTCAGCGGGACAGCGCGGCGCGTAGCGCCTCATACGAGGTCTTGGGCGTGCGCTTCAAGGTTTCGAAATCGACATGGATCAAGCCGAAGCGCTTTTCGTAGCCGAAGGTCCATTCGTAATTGTCGAGCAGCGACCAGTAGAAGAAGCCTTTGACGTTGGCGCCGGCGGCGATGGCATCGCGGGTGGCGTCCATGTGGGCGCGGATGAACGCCAGGCGCTCGGGGTCGGACACCGCGCCGTCCGCGACGCGGTCGTCCCAAGCCATGCCGTTCTCGGTGACGTAGATCGGCAGGTCGCCCACGTAGTCGCGGGCCATCCGCGCCAGGATCTCGCGCAGCCCGTCGGGATAGATTTCCCAACCCATCTGGGACTTCGGCAGCGGCCCCGGCACCGGCGCGATCCCCGGCCAGGGCTGGCTGTCGTCGGCGCGCAGCAGCGACCGGGTATAGTAGTTCACCCCGAGCCAGTCGATCGGCTGCGAAATCAGCGCCATGTCGTCCTGCCAGGCCTCGGGCATATGCGGCGCGAGTCCGTCGAGCACCCGGTCGGGGTAGCTGCCCCGGGCGATTGCCTCGATGAACCAGCGATTGTAGATGCCGTCCTGCAGATCGGCGGCGGCGGCCGAGGCGGCGCTGTCGTCGGCCGGCACGGCGTGTTCGAAGTTCAGCACGATGCCGAGGTTGTCGCGGCCGATGTCGCGCAGCCGTTCGACCGCGGCACCATGCGCCAGCAGGATGTGGTGCATCGCCCGGGCGGCGGCGCGGATGTCGCGCAGCCCGGGCGCGTGGTGGCCGAGGAAATGCGACAGCCAGGCGACGCACCAGGGTTCGTTGATCGTCGCCGTCGACTCGACCCGGTCGCCGATCCGGCCCGAGATCACCTCGGCGTAGTCGGCGAAGGCCAGCGCGGTGTCACGGTTGGCCCAGCCGCCCTTGTCGGCCAGCGCCGAGGGCAGGTCCCAGTGGTACAGCGTCTGGAACGGCCGCAGCCCGCGCTCCAGCATCGCGTCGACCAGCCGGTCGTAGAAATCGAGCCCCTCATGGTTCACCGGGCCGCGGCCCTCGGGCAGCACCCGCGCCCAGGAGGTCGAGAACCGGTAGGCGTCGAAGCCCGCCGCCTGCATCAGGTCGAGGTCGGCCTCGAAGCGGTGGTAGTGATCGCAGGCCGTGGCGCCGGTCTCGGCCCGCACCACGTTGCCCGGGGTTGCCGCGAAGCTGTCCCAATGGGTCGGGCCGGCGCCGCCGAAGCGGTGGCCTTCGATCTGGTAGGCGGCGGTGGCGGCGCCGAACACGAAACCTTCGGGAAAATCGGCGCGGGCAAGGGTCATCGTGACTTCATCCTGTCTGGGGCGGGTCCGGTGGACCGGCCGATGATCAATTCCGCCTCGAGCAGCTGCTGGGCCACCGGTGCGTCGGGGGTGTCGAGGCGATCCAGAAGCATCCGGGCGAGCCGCTGTCCAGCTTCGCGCGCCGATGACCGGGTCGCGGTGAACACCGGCACCTCGCCGTCGTTGCGCAGGTAGGACAGCTGGTCGTCATGGGTCACCACGCTGACATCGCGGCCGATCGTCAGCCCGGCCTCATCGATCGCCCGGCGCACGCCGAGCGTGCAGATGATCGACGACACCAGGAACGCGGTCGGCGGGTCGGCATCGCCCAGCAGCTGCCGTGCCGCGCGAAACCCGTAGCCCTCGGTCATCTCGTCCTGGAACGTCAGCCCCGGGTCGGCGGCCAAGCCGCGGTCGCGCAGCGCCTCCTCGTAGCCGAGCCGCCGCCGATGCGCGAAGTCGAGCGCCTCGATGCCGTTGATCAGCGCGATCCGGCGATGCCCGAGATCGAGCAGGAATTCGGTGGCGCGGCGGAACGCGCGGCGGTTGTTCACGTCGAGCCAGCTGTACGGCAGGTCGAGCCCCGAGGCGCGGCCGTGCACCGCGAAGGGCAGGCCGATGTCGTTGAGCAGGGCGATCCGCGGGTCGTTCATCCGCGGCGCGCTGACGATCACCCCGTCGACCGAGCCGCGCGCCTTGATCGACCGGTAGGCGCGGACCTCGTCCTCGGCGTCGACCACCGAGATCACCATCTCGTAGCCGGCATCGGAATAGGTCTCGCCGGCGCCGGCGATGAAGTCGGCGAAGATCGGGTTGACCATGGCGTGGGTGCTGATCCGCGGCACCACATGGCCGATCGCCATCGCGCGCCCGGTGGCCAGGCTCTTGGCGCGGGTGTTCGGCCGGTAGTCATGCGCCTTGGCCGCCGCCTGGACCCGCAGCCTGGTGGCCTCGCTCACGTCCTTGTAGCCGTTGAGCGCCCGGCTCACCGTCGTCTGGCTGAGCCCCAATATGCTCGAAAGTTGCTTGAGGTTCATGCTGGCTGGGGTCCAAAGCGCTTTTGTAATGCCCGAACTCTAGGCAATGCTAGGCCCGAGGTCAAAGCCCAAGCATCGGCGCCGACCGGTCAAACGCCATTGCTTTCAAACGCCACGCCGAGGATGATTGACACGTGACGAAAGGTGCGCAACGGTGCGCACGACCCAAAGCGCTTTGGGGGAGGACCTTTCAGCGCCGGGTGACAGTAATTCAGGCGCAGCCGGTCTGCGCCAAGGGGAGGGATTTCGATGAAGACCATTCTTTACGCCGGTGTCGCGGGCATGGCGCTGCTTGGCGGCGCGGCCTCGGCCCAGGATCTGAAGTTCCCGGTGGGCGAGGGCGCCTTCAACTGGGACAGCTACAACGCCTTTGCCGAAAGCCATGATCTGACCGGCAAGTCGCTGACCGTGTTCGGTCCCTGGCTCGGCGGCGACCAGCTCCTGGTCGAATCGATGCTGGCCTATTTCGAGGCCGCGACCGGCGCCGACGTGCGCTACACCGGGTCGGACGGCTTCGAGACCCAGATCCGGATCGACACCGAGGCCGGTTCGGCGCCGAACATCGCCGCCTTCCCGCAGCCCGGCCTCGCCCGCGACCTGGCAATGCTCGGCCACCTGGAACCGATGCCCGAAGGCACCGGCGACTGGGTCAAGGAAAACTACGCCGCCGGCCAGTCCTGGGTCGACCTCGCGACCTTCGAGGGCGCCGACGGCAACCAGGACCTGTTCGGCTTCTTCTACAAGGTCGACGTGAAATCGCTGGTCTGGTTCGTTCCCGAGAACTTCGAGGACGCCGGCTACGAGATCCCCGAGACCATGGAAGAGCTGAAGGCCCTGACCGAGCAGATGGTCGAGGACGGCGAAACCCCGTGGTGCGTCGGCCTGGGATCGGGCGGCGCCACCGGCTGGCCGGCGACCGACTGGGTCGAGGACCTGATGCTGCGCACCCAGAGCCCCGAGACCTACGACAAGTGGGTCAGCAACGAGATCGCCTTCGACGATCCGGCGGTGGTCGGCGCGATCGAGGAGTTCGGCTACTTCATCCAGGACGGCTTTGCCGCCGGTGGCCAGGCCGCCGTCGCCTCGACCGATTTCCGCGACAGCCCCAAGGGTCTCTTCGACAGCCCGCCGCAGTGCTACATGCACCGTCAGGCGTCGTTCATCCCGACCTTCTTCCCGGAAGGCACCGAGGTCGGCGAGGACGTCGATTTCTTCTACTTCCCGGCCTATGAGGAAAAGGATCTCGGCCAGCCGGTGCTGGGCGCCGGCACGCTGTTCGGCATCACCGAGCCGAACGACGCCACCACCGCCTTCATCGAGTGGCTCCAGACCCCGATCGCGCATGAGATCTGGATGGCGCAGACCGGCTTCCTGACGCCGCTGACCTCGGTCAACCCGGAAGTGTTCGGCGATCCGACGCTGCGCAAGATGAACGACATCCTGCTCAACGCGACGACGTTCCGCTTCGACGGCTCGGACCTGATGCCCGGTGGCGTCGGCGCCGGCAGCTTCTGGACCGGCATGGTCGACTACGCCGGTGGCGAAGAAGCCGCATCGGTGGCCGGCAAGATCCAGGACAGCTGGGACGCCCTGAAGTAAGCGTGTAACGATAAACGGGCGGCCGAGACTCGAACGAGTTCGGCCGCCTATCTGCGTCTGGCATTCGGGAGGGGACGATGAATCCGGCTCTACAAGGACTTCTGACCATCGTGATCGGGGTCGGTGGCTGCGTCGCCTACTACTATTTCTCCAACATCTTCATCGACAAGGTGCTGTTCCCGGCCCGCGGTGCCAACGCCGGGCGCAACATCAACCGCGCCAACATGATCCGGCCCTGGCTGTTCCTGCTGCCGGCGCTGCTGGCGCTGGGGCTGTACCTGGCCTACCCGGTGGTCGAGACGATCCGGCTGTCGCTGACCCAGCGGGACGCCGGCGGCGGCTACGACTTCGTCGGGCTCGACAACTACCGTCAGATGCTGCGCGAGCCGAAGTTCTGGGAAGGCCTGAACAACAACCTTTTGTGGCTGATCATCGTGCCGGCCGCCTCGACCGCCTTCGGGCTTCTCGCGGCGCAGCTGACCGACCGGATTTCCTGGGGCAACATCGCGAAATCGCTGATCTTCATGCCGATGGCGATCTCCTTCGTCGGCGCCGCGGTGATCTTCAAGCTGATCTACGACACCCGGCCGATGGGCCAGGACCAGATCGGCGTGCTGAACGCGGTCTGGCTGACCTTCGACGGCGGCATCTGGTCCTTTTTGGCGCTGCGGCTGGTGCCGGCGCTGCTGCTGCTGGCCTTCGCCGCCGCCGCCGCCGCCTCGGCGCTGTCGATGCTGCGGCCGCTGTTGCCCAACCATGACGGCCAGCGGCCGGGGCTGATGGCGACCGGGCTGCGGCTGGTGGTGGCGCTGATCGCCGCGGTGCTGATCTTCCTGTCGCTGCGCTCGACGCTGGGGCTGTTTCTGGCCGACCTGCCGTATGGCGAGCCGCAGACCTGGCTGACGATCCCGTTCTGGAACAGCCTGTTCCTGATGATCGTGCTGATCTGGATCCAGACCGGCTTTGCGATGGTGCTGCTGTCGGCGGCGCTGCGCGGCATCCCCGAGGAGACCATCGAGGCGGCGATCGTCGACGGCGCCAACCCGTTCCAGATCTTCTTCAAGATCAAGATGCCGCAGATCGCCGGCACCATCGTCGTGGTCTGGACCACGATCACCATCGTGGTGCTCAAGGTGTTCGACATCGTGTTCGCGATGACCAACGGCCAGTGGGAGACCCAGGTGCTGGCCAACTACATGTACGACAAGCTGTTCCGGGCCAACGACTGGGGCGTCGGATCGGCCGGCGCCATGGTGATCATGCTGCTGGTCACCCCGATCCTGATCTGGAACGTCTACAACGCCCGCAGGGAGATGCGCTGATGGACAACATCGCCGGAACCAAGTCGAGCCTGACCTGGGCGGTTCACATCTCCGTCGTGCTGCTGGTGGCGCTGTGGGTGTTTCCCACCCTCGGCCTGCTGGTGTCGTCGTTCCGCACCGGTGATCAGATTTCCACCTCGGGCTGGTGGAAATCGATGTTCCCGACCGAGCAGAACCTGACGCTGCGCACCGACGACCCTGACGAACAGACCCGGGTCGACGGCCTTTACACCGTTTCGGGCAACCTGTTCGCGGTCGAGGGCATCGACCCGCTCGACATCTCGGCCTTCGGCACCTCGTCGCGCGACGTCGGCGCCTACCAGCCGGGCGAGACCGTCGACATGGGCGACGGCGAGATCATCACCGTGCAGGCCAACGGCGACTACGTGTTCACCTCGGCCGAGGAAATGTCCGGCCGCGGTCAGCGGGTCTTCGTCAGCGTCGAGTTGCCGCCCGAGTTCACCCTCGCCAACTACGAGCACATGCTGTTCAACCCGCAGAACATCGAAGGCATGGGCAAGGCGTTCTTCAACACGATGACGGTGACGATCCCGGCGACGATCATCCCGATCCTGGTCGCCGCCTTCGCCGCCTACGCGCTGGCTTGGATGGATTTCCCGGGACGGGCGCTGTTGATCGCCGCGATCGTGGCGCTGCTCGTTGTGCCGCTGCAGCTGGCGCTGATCCCGCTGCTGAAGTTCCACAACTCGATCGGCATCGGCAAGGGCTACCTCGGGGTCTGGCTGGCGCATACCGGCTTTGGATTGCCGCTCGCGATCTACATCCTGCGCAACTACATGGTCGGGCTGCCGCGCGACATCATCGAGAACGCCAAGGTCGACGGCGCCAGCGACTTCCAGATCTTCACCAAGATCATCCTGCCGCTGTCGTTCCCGGCGCTGGCCTCCTTCGCGATCTTCCAGTTCCTGTGGACCTGGAACGACCTGCTGGTGGCGCTGGTGTTCCTGATCGATGCCAGCGGCGAGACCACGGTGATGACCAAGCAGATCGTCGAACTGCTGGGCACCCGCGGCGGCAACTGGGAAATCCTCGCCACCGCGGCATTCGTGTCGATCGCGGTGCCGCTGGTTGTGTTCTTCGCGATGCAGAAATACCTCGTGCGCGGACTCCTTGCGGGGTCGGTGAAATGAGAAAGCAGAAAAGATGAACAAAGCCGTGGCCGATACCGCGCTCCAGACCGAGGTCGACAAGACCGCCGATGCCAACTGGTGGCGCGGCGCGGTGATCTACCAAGTCTACCCGCGCTCGTTCCAGGACGGGAACAACGACGGGATCGGCGACCTCGCGGGGATCATTCACAGGCTCGAGCACATCGCGGATCTCGGCGTCGACGCTGT
>JBFGEI010000078.1:0-11517 GCA_041580155.1 Limimaricola sp. | reverse complement strand
GCGAAGACCCATGTCGAAGAGCTCCGCTAGGAGCGCTACGCCATCGTCATCGACGAGATCCCCTACCAGGTGAACAAGGCGTCCATGATCGACCGGATCGCCGAAGCCGCCCGCGACAAGCGGATCGAAGGCATCGCTCATGTTCAGGACGAAAGCGACCGCAACGGCGTCCGTGTCGTGGTCGAGCTGAAGCGCGACGCCACTCCCGACGTGGTGCTGAACCAGCTGTTCCGCTTCACCCCGATGCAGACCTCGTTCGGCTGCAACATGCTGGCGCTGAACGGCGGCCGGCCAGAAACTCTGACGCTGCGCGGCTTCCTGGTGGCGTTCCTCGACTTCCGCGAGGACGTGATCGCCCGGCGCACCGCCTACCTGCTGCGCAAAGCGCGCGAGCGCAGCCACATCCTGTGCGGTCTCGCCGTCGCAGTGTCCAACGTCGACGAGGTCGTCGCCACGATCCGGTCCTCCGCCGATGCGGGCGACGCGCGCGAGAAGCTGATGACCCGCGCCTGGCCGGCGCATGAGATCATCGAATACATCAAGCTGATCGACGACCCGCTGCACCCGGTGAACGAGGACGGCACCTACAACCTCTCCGAGGCGCAGGCCCGGGCGATCCTCGAGCTGCGGCTGCAGCGGCTGACCCAGATCGGCGTGCAGGAAGTCACCGACGAGCTGCAGGACCTAGCCGAGAAGATCCGCGACTATCTCGACATCCTGTCGTCGCGCGAACGGATCCTGACGATCATCCGCGAAGAGCTGCGCGAAGTCCGCGAGCTGTTCGCCGTGCCGCGCCGCACCGAGATCGTCGACTGGGCCGGCGACATGGAGGACGAGGACCTGATCGAGCGCGAGGACATGGTCGTGACCATCACCTCGGGCGGCTACATCAAGCGTACCCCGCTGGCCGAATTCCGCAGCCAGCGTCGCGGCGGCAAGGGTCTGGGGTCGATGCAGACCAAGGAGGACGACGTGGTCACGTCGCTCTTCGTCGCCAACACCCACGACCAGATGCTGTTCTTCACCACCGACGGCATGGTCTACAAGCTGAAATGCTGGCGCCTGCCGCTGGGCGGCCGCACCGCGCGCGGCAAGGCGATCGTCAACATCCTGCCGATCCCGACCGGCGTCTCGATCGCCGCGATCATGCCGGTCGACCGCCCCGAGGATCACTGGTCCGACCTGCAGATCGTGTTCGCGACCAGCGCCGGCGACGTGCGCCGCAACGCCCTGTCGGATTTCACCAACGTGATGCGCAACGGCAAGATCGCGATGAAGCTGCCCGAAGACGTCAGCTTGGTGAACGCGCGGATCTGTTCGGAAGACGACGACGTCATGCTGGTCACCGACAGCGGCCGGGCGATCCGGTTCCGCACCACCGACGTCCGGGTGTTCCAGGGCCGGTCCTCGACCGGTGTCCGCGGCATTCGCCTGTCGGGCGACGACCACGTGGTGTCGATGGCGGTGATCCCGCATTTCGAGGCCGAGGCCTCGGAGCGGGTCGCCTATCTGAAGATGCGCCGCGCCGTCGCCGGGCTGACCGACGATGCCGAGGCCGAGACCGGCGATGACGAGGACGACATGGTGCCGGCCGGGGCGATCAGCCCCGAGCGCTACGCCGAGATGTCGGCCGCCGAGGCGCTGATCCTGACGATCTCGGCCCGCGGCACCGGCAAGCTGTCGTCGAGCCACGACTACCCGGTGCGCGGCCGCGGCGGCATGGGCGTCAACGCCACCGACAAGGCGCTGCGCGGCGGCCCGGTGGTCAGCGCCTTCCCGGTCGAGACCGGCGACCAGGTGATGCTGGTGACCAGCGCCGGCCAGTCGATCCGGGTTCCGGTCGACGGCATCTCGTTCCGCTCGCGCGCCACCGGCGGCGTCAAGGTGTTCGACACCGGGCGCGGCGAAGAGGTGGTGTCGATCGCGCGGATCGCCGATCAGGGCGACGCGGTGGTCGACGGCGTCGGCGATGCCGGCCCGGAGGCCGGGACCGCGCCGGAGACGTAACATCTTCGACGCGGTCGGGTCGCTTTCGCACCGGCTGCCGCAAGACCGCGGTTGCCAGCGATGCCCGAATTCCGCCTAGTTGCCGGGTTAGGTCAGGACCGGTTCCGCGGCGCGCGTCGCGGACCGGTCGGCAAGGCAACCCGAAAGGGCGAGACGATGGACAATTGGGACGACCTCCGGGTTCTGGTCGCGGTGTCGAAGACCGGCACGATGACCGGTGCGGCGCGGCTGCTCGGGACCAACCTGGCCATGGTGTCGCGCCGGGTCGATCGGCTGACCCAGCAGCTGGGCGTCGCGCCCTTCGTCAAGACCGCCGACGGCTGGAAGCCGTCGCCGGCGGTGGCCGGGCTGATCGAGGTCGCCAAGGCCTTCGAAGACCGCCTGACCCGCGAGATCGACCAGTCGATCACCCCCGAAATAAAGGCCCGGGTTCCGGTGCGGATCGGCTGCCCGTCGTCGGTCAGCAGCTACGTGCTGTTCCCGGCGCTGGTCGAGACCGCCGGGCGACTGGCCGGTGTGCAGCTCGAGTTCACCGACCGGGTGCTCGAGGACGGTCTGGGCGACAACGACGTGATGATCCGCATGGGTCAACCCGAAGGCGGGCGGCTGCGCAGTCGCCGGGTCGGCGAGATGCCGGTGCGGCTCTACGCGGTCGCGGGCGCCGAAACCGGCGGCGACTGGGTCGGGATGGACAAGATCTTCGACCAGACCGGGCCGGTGCAGCTTGGCATCACCTATTTCAACCGGATGCCGCTGGTGCGGGTGCCGTCGTTCCGGTCGCTGATGGACCTGATCGTGCAAAGCCGGCTGCCCGGTCCGCTGCCCGACGTGATGGCGGCGACCAACCCGGCGCTGCGCTGCATCGCGCCGGACCAGTGCTTCGTGATCGACTACTGGGTGGTCTACCCCGAGAACCGGGCCAACGACCCGGCGATCGAGGCGACGGTCGACTGGATCGACGCGGCCTTCGCCGCGGTCGACGCGCCATGACCCGGTGTCGCCGTCCGATCCGACGCCCGGCGCTCGGCGCGCCGCGCCGGATCACCTCCCGCAACAGCCATTTCGCACAGAGGCGCGCATCATGACCCCCGTCCCGGCATTCCTCCTGGTCTCGCGCCTCCTGGTCTCGGGCGCCTTCCTGTCCGAGATCGCGCGCGGCGCGATCAACCCGCTGGTCGGCCCGGGTGCCGCGCCGCAGGGCGTCGACATCCTGTTCTACAGCCTGCTGCTGCTGATCACGGTCTGGCTGGCGCTGGGGATCTGCGCCCGGATCGTGGCGATGCTCGGGATCGCGCTGCTGGCCGGGCACTGGCTGCTCGAGATGCCGCTGACCGACAGCCCGATCGCCGGGCTGACGCTGATCGCGGCGCTGGTTCTGGCGGCGCCGGTGGTGATCTGGGGCGGCGGCGCGCTCAGCCTGTATCGCGGCGACTGGTCGAAGATCCTCTAGCGGTCCCGGCCCGCCGACGCCCGGTTTCGTGACGCGTCACGTCTTTCCTTTCGGCGCCGACAGGCCTAGAGACGGCGCATGTCAGAACCTCTTCATATCGTCGGCGGCGGCATGGCCGGGTCCGAGGCCGCCTGGCAGGCGGCCCAGGCCGGAATCCCCGTCATCATCCACGAAATGCGCCCGGGCGTCGGCACCTTCGCCCATCGCACCGGCGACCTGGCCGAGATGGTCTGCTCGAACTCGTTCCGATCGGACGATGACGAACAGAACGCGGTCGGGCTGCTGCATTGGGAAATGCGCGCCGCGGGCGGGCTGATCATGTCGACCGCGGACCGGCACCGGCTGCCGGCCGGCGGCGCGTTGGCGGTCGATCGCGATCCCTTCGCCGCCGATGTCACGGCGCAGCTGCGGGCGCATCCGCTGGTCACCATCAGCGGCGAGGAAGTCACCGAGTTGCCGAAGACCGGCCAGTGGATCTTCGCCACCGGCCCGCTGACCTCGCCGGCGCTGGCGCAGTCGATCCAGTCGGTGACCGGCGCCGACGCGCTGGCGTTCTTCGACGCGATCGCGCCGATCGTGCATTTCGACAGCATCGACATGAACACCGCCTGGCTGCAGTCGCGCTACGACAAGGGCGAGACCGAGGACGAGCGCACCGCCTACATCAACTGCCCGATGACCCGCGACCAGCACGAGGCCTTCATCGACGCGCTGCTGGCCGCCGACAAGGCCGAGTTCCACGAGGGCGAGACCGCCGGGTATTTCGACGGCTGCCTGCCGATCGAGGTGATGGCCGAACGCGGCCGCGAGACGCTGCGCCACGGGCCGATGAAGCCGGTCGGTCTGACCAACGCGCATGATCCGCAGACCAAGCCCTATGCCGTGGTGCAGCTGCGCCGCGACAACAAGCTCGGCACGCTGTACAACATCGTCGGCTTCCAGACCAAGATGAAGTACGGCGCCCAGACCGAGGTGCTGCGGATGATCCCCGGGCTGCAGGAGGCGAAGTTCGCCCGGCTCGGCGGCATACACCGCAACACCTTCCTGAATTCGCCGACGCTGCTCGACGGCGCGATGCGGCTGAAGGCCCAGCCCAACATCCGCTTCGCCGGCCAGGTGACCGGGGTCGAGGGCTACGTCGAAAGCGCCGCGATGGGGCTGCTGGCCGGGCGGCTGGCGGCGGCCGAGATGTCGGGACGCAGCCTGCCCGAGGTGCCAGTCACCACTGCGATGGGCGCGCTGGTCAGCCACATCACCGGCGGCGCCGACGCCAAGACCTTCCAGCCGATGAACGTCAACTTCGGGCTGTTCCCGCCGCTCGACGGGGTGCGCGGGGGCCGGCGCGGCCGCAAGGACCGCTACAAGGGCTACACCGACCGCGCCAAGGAAGACTGGAGCGGCTGGCTGGCGGCGCAGGACCCCGTAACCGCCTGAGACCCCTTGTCGAGACCGGCTGCGTGCCACATCTGTGGTGCCGCCCCAAAGGACAGGATCACTCATGCTCTACATCCTCGCGCTGCTGCTGCCGCCGCTGGCGATCATGCTCACCGGCCGGATCATCCTCGGCTTCGTCGTGCTGGTGATCTGGTTGCCGGCGATCGTGTTTTCCGGCGGTCTCGGCCACCCGATCTTCATCATCCTGGCCTGGCTGGTTATCCATCAAAGCGCCACCACCCGCCGGGGCTAGGCCCGGGCGCATGGCTTACGTCACCCGCTTCGCGCCATCGCCCACCGGGCCGCTGCACCTTGGTCACGCGTTTTCGGCGCTGACCGCCTGGGACCGGGCGCGCGATGCGGGCGGGAGCTTCCTGCTGCGCATCGAGGACATCGACCAGACCCGGTCACGGCCCGATTGGGAGCGGCGGATCGACGAGGACCTGAGCTGGCTCGGGCTGAGCTGGCCGCGCCCGGCGCTGCGCCAGTCCGACCGGCTGCCGGTGTATCGCGACGCGCTGCGCCGGCTCTGGGACGCCGGGCTGCTCTACCCCTGCGGCTGCAACCGGCGCGACATCATCGACGCCGCCTCGGCGCCGCAGGAAGGCGTCGAGCCGGTGATCGGCCCCGATGGCGTGGTCTACCCCGGGACCTGCCGCGGCGCGCCGCGCGACACGCCGATGCCCGAAGACATGGCGCTGCGCCTCGACCTCGGCCTGGCGCTGTCGCGGCTGCCGGGCCCGATCCGCTGGGTCGAAACCGGCGAGGCGGCCGGGCCCCGCCAGATCGATCGCGACGCGATGCTATGCGGCGTCGGCGACCCGGTGCTGGCGCGGCGCGGCATGGGCACCTCGTATCACCTGGCGGTGGTGCTGGACGATGCGGCACAGGCCGTCACCGAGGTGGTCCGCGGCGTCGACCTGGCGCAGGCGACGCAGATCCACGTGCTGCTGCAGCGCCTGCTGGACCTGCCGACACCGCTCTACCACCACCACCGGCTGATCCGCGACGACAGCGGCCGCCGGCTGGCCAAGCGCGACGACGCGCGGGCGATCGGGCTCTACCGCGCGGAAGGCGCCAGCCCCGACGCGATCCGCCGGATGGTCGGTCTGCCGCTAGTTTGTCCCTGAAATACGCCGACGCAACCGTTCGGCGGTCACGCCATCGGCTGCATCAGCTCGACCTCGGCGCCGCTTTCGACCGCGGTGTAGAAGCAGCTGCGCCGGCCGGTGTGGCAGGCCGGGCCGCTTTGCCGCACCTGCAGCAGCAGGCAGTCGCGGTCGCAGTCGATGCGCAGATCGACCAGCGCCTGCTGGTTGCCGGAGGTCGCGCCCTTCTCCCAGAACTCCTGCCGCGACCGCGACCAGTAGGTCACCTTGCCGGTCGCCAGGGTCTTCTCGATCGAGGCGGCGTTCATCCAGGCCATCATCAGCACCTCGCCGGTCTCGGCGTCCTGTGCGATGGCGGGGATCAGACCGGCGGCATCATAGCGCAGGCTGGCGGGATCGAACATGACAGAAACCTTTTGCATCCGGGAGCACCGCGCCTATCTAGAGGGACGACAGCGAAAGGGCAAATCTCCATGACCAGCAGCAGCGGACCCAGCGCCGAGACCGATCTCATCAAGCTCTACTCGGCCCGGATCCTCGCCCTGACCACCGAAATCCCGCTGACCGACCGGCTGGCGGCGCCGGACGCCACGGTGCGCCGCCGGGCGCCGCTCTGCGGCTCCACGGTTACGGTCGACGTGACCGTCGCCGACGGGCGGGTGACCGGCTACGGCCAGGAGGTGAAGGCCTGCGCGCTGGGACAGGCGGCGGCGGCGATCGTCGGCGCCCAGGTGATCGGCCGCAACGGCGCCGAGCTGGCCCGCGCCCGCGACCAGCTGAAGGCGATGCTGACCGCCGAAGGACCGGTTCCCGAGGCGCCGTTCGACGGCTTCGAGGTGCTGCAGCCGGCGCGCGACTACCGCAATCGCCACGCCTCGATCCTGCTGGCGATCGAAGCCGTCAGCCAGGCGGTGGCCGAGGCCGAAGCCGACAACACCGCCGGGCACAGCGCCGCCGGCTGACAACACCCTGCAGGGTTGATGTAAAAAAACCGCCGCTGTCCGATGGGACAGCGGCGGCGAAGTAATGGCGTCGTGCGGGCATCGGTCGCGCGCGCGGAACCGGGACGTTCCGGGATCGTGGGATCAGGCAGTGCCCCACGGATCGACGCATCGGGACAATGCGTCGCGGCAACCGGCACGAAGCCTCGGCAGATCAGACCAGTCCGGGCAGGGACAGTCCGAAAACCAGCAGCACCAGCAGTGAGACGGCCCCAATGGCATCCCCGACGAGCGTGTCGCGGGATCTGTCGATCGCATGTTTCAGGTCTCGTGCCATTCGTGCCTCCGATCACCGTGCTGCTGTATGTTCCTACTTTGTTCTCACCGGCGTCGCCTGTAAAGAACTTTTTAAGAACATCCGTGAACGAAGTCGTTAGCTTGTTGTATTATAGTGATATTTAACCGACCGAGATCAGCCGGATCGCCCGGTCCTGTTCCATCAGCCACAGCAGCACCCGCGCCGCCTTGCCGCGCGGCCCCTCGAGGCCCGGATCCTGGCTCAGCAGCGTTCTCGCGTCGCTCTGCGCCAGCGCCATCAGCCCGGCGTGGCGTTCCAGATCCGCGATCCGGAACCGCGGCAGCCCCGACTGCGCGGTGCCGATCACGTCGCCGGCGCCACGCATCATCAGATCCTCTTCGGAAATCCGGAAACCGTCCTCGGTCTCGCGCAGGATCTCGAGGCGGCGCCGGCCGGTTTCGCTCAGCGGCGGCTGGTACATCAGCAGGCAGGTGGATTTCGCCGAGCCGCGGCCGACCCGGCCGCGCAGCTGGTGCAGCTGCGCCAGCCCGAAGCTCTCGGCCCGCTCGATCACCATGATCGAGGCGGAGGGCACGTTGACCCCGACCTCGATCACCGTGGTCGCCACCAGCACCCGCGTGTCGCCGGCGACGAAGCGCGCCATCGCCGCGTCCTTCTCGGCCGGCGGCAGCTGGCCGTGCACGAGGCCGACGACGCCTTCGCCCAGGGCCGCGCGCAACCGCTTGAACCGCTCTTCGGCGGCGGTCATGTCCGACAGCTCGCTTTCCTCGACCAGCGGGCAGACCCAATAGGCCTGCCGGCCTTCGGCGACCGCGGCGCGCAGCTTCTCGACCACCTCGCCCAGCCGTTCGGTCGACACCAGCGCGGTGGCGACCGGGCTGCGCCCCGCCGGCTTTTCATCGAGCACGGACACGTCCATGTCACCGTACTGGGTCAGCGCGAGGCTGCGCGGAATCGGCGTCGCGGTCATCACCAGCACGTCGACGGCGCGGCCCTTGGCGCCCAGTTCCATCCGCTGCGCCACGCCGAAGCGGTGCTGTTCGTCGATCACCGCCAGCCGCAGGTCGGCGAAGTCGACGCCCTTCTGGAACACCGCGTGGGTGCCGATCAGGATCGCGATCCGGCCCTCGGCCAGCGCGGCCAGCTTCGATCTGCGCTCGGCACCCTTGTCGCGCCCGGTCAGCAGCTCGACCACCACCCCCGCCGCCTCGGCCAGCGGCCGCAGCCCTTCAAGGTGCTGCCGCGCGAGTATCTCGGTCGGCGCCATCAGCACGCCCTGCCCGCCCGCTTCGGCGGCGATCAGCAGCGCCATCAGCGCCACCAGCGTCTTGCCCGATCCGACGTCGCCCTGCAGCAGCCGGTTCATCCGGATCGGCGCCGCCATGTCGGTGGCGATCTCGTCGACCGCGCGGGCCTGCGCCCCGGTCGGCGCGTAGGGCAGCGCCGCCAGCACCTTGCGCCGCAAACGCGCGTCGCCGCGGCTGGACCGGCCCGGGCTGCGCCGCGCGGTGGCCCGCGCCAGCGCCAGCGTCAGCTGATGCGCCAACAGCTCGTCATAGGCCAGCCGCAGCCGCGCCGGATCGCTGGCAGACAGGTCGGCGATCTCGTCCGGCTTGTGCGCCCGCTCGAGCGCCGCGTGCCAGCCGGGCCAGCCCTCGCGCTTCAGCAGCCCGGGGTCGATCCATTCGGGCAGTTCGGGCGCCAGTTGCAGCGCGCCATGCGCCGCCCGGGTCATCAGCCGCTGGGTGATGCCGCCGCTCAGCGGATACACCGGCTCGAAGGCGGGGATCGCGGCGGCGTCCTCGACCGGCAGCACGTGGTCGGGGTGGACCATCTGCGCCATGCCGTCGAACACCTCGACCTTGCCGGACACCAGCCGCCGCGATCCTTCCGGCAGCACCCGGCGCACGTGGTCGCCCTTGGTGTGGAAGAACACCAGCTGGAACGCGGTTTCGGCGTCCTGCACCGTCACCCGCCACGGCCGGCCCTTGGCGGCCGGCGTCTGGTGCGCCCCGACCGTCACCTCAACCGTCGCGACCGCCGGCGGCACGACCTCGCGGACCGTGGCCCGGCGGCGCCGGTCGATGCCCGATTGCGGCAGGGTGAACAGCAGGTCGCGCGGCCGCGACAACCCGGCGGCATCGAGCAGCGCCGCGGTCTTCGGCCCGACGCCATCGAGCGCCTCGAGCGCGCCGAACAACGGGAACAGCAGCTCGGGCCGGCCGCGGGTCGGTGGCGGCGCGCTGCTCATGCCTCGCCGATCAGCGCGTGCCAGCCGTCCTCGTCGATCACCTCGACGCCGAGAGCTTCGGCCTTCGCCGCCTTCGACCCGGCGCCGGGACCGGCGACCAGGAGGTCTGTCTTGGCGCTGACCGACCCCGCGACCTTGGCGCCAAGCGCCTCGGCGCGGGCCTTGGCCTCGGCGCGGGTCATCCGCTCCAGCGTGCCGGTGAACACCACGGTCTTGCCGGCGACCGGGCTGCCGTCGGTCCGCGGCCGCGCGGCAGGCTGGATCTCGAGCTCGGCGACCAGCCGGTCGATCGAGGCGCGTTCCGCAGGCTGGCTCAGCGTGGTGACCAGCGACGAGGCGACGATGGCGCCGATCCCGTCGATGCCGGTGATCTCGGCCCAGCGGGGGCTGTCGGGCAGCGCGGCGCGGCGCGCCTTGTCGGCGGCGGCGCTGGCGGCGGGTTCGGCCGCGGCGGCGTCGGCGGCCTCGATCAGCGCCTCCCAGGTGCCGAAGTGCCGGGCCAGCACCATCGCCACGACCTCGCCGACATGGGCGATGCCAAGGCCGAACAGCATCCGACCGAGGCCGACCCGGCGCGCGGCGTCGATCGCATCGAACAGCGCGGTGGCGGATTTGTCGCCCCAGCCTTCGCGGTTCTTCAGCTGGTGCATGCCTTGGCCGTAGCGGGCCCGCAGCATGAAGATGTCGGCCGGCTCGGCGATCCAGCCGTCGCGGTAGAACTGTTCGACCTGCTTGGCGCCGAGCCCGTCGATGTCGAAGGCGGCGCGCGACACCAGGTGACGCAGCTTTTCGACCGCCTGCGCCGGGCAGATCAGCCCGCCGGTGCAGCGCCGGATCGCGTCGCCCTCTTCGCGCGGCGCCGCCGAGCCGCATTCCGGGCAGTGGTCCGGAAACGCGTAGGCGGCGGCGTCGGGGTCGCGCCGCGACAGGTCGACATCGGCGATCTTCGGGATCACGTCGCCGGCGCGATACACCTGCACCCAGTCGCCTTCGCGGATGTCGCGGCCGCCGCGGATCGGCTCGCCCTTGGCGTCGCGCCCGGCGATGTAGTCTTCGTTGTGCAACGTGGCGTTCGACACCACCACGCCGCCGACGGTCACCGGGGTCAGCCGCGCCACCGGCGACAGCGCGCCGGTGCGGCCGACCTGGATCTCGATCTTCTCGAGCCGGGTCCAGGCCAGCTCGGCCGGGAACTTGTGGGCGATCGCCCAACGCGGCGTGGTCGAGCGCATCCCGAGCCGGCGCTGGCAGGCCAAGTCGTCGACCTTGTAGACCACGCCGTCGATATCGTAGCCGAGCGTGGCGCGCTGGCTCTCGATCTCGCGGTAGGTCTCGAGCATCGCGGCCGGCCCGTCGCAGCGCCGGGTCAGCGGGTTGGTGGCAAAGCCGAGCGCCGCCAGCCGGGCGATGGCGCCGGACTGGGTGTCGGACAGCGGCTCGGAGATCTCGCCCCAGGCATAGGCAAAGAAGCGCAGCGGCCGGGACCTTGTGATTTCGGGGTCAAGCTGGCGCAGCGAACCGGCGGCGGCGTTGCGCGGATTGGCAAAGGTCTTGCCGCCGGTGGCCGCGTGGCGGGCGTTGAGCGCCGCGAAGTCGGCGTGGCTCATGTAGACCTCGCCGCGGACCTCGAGGATCTCGGGCGCGCCGTCGATCCGGACGGGAATGTCGTCGATGGTCCGGGCGTTGGCGGTGACGTCTTCGCCGACCGCACCGTCGCCCCGGGTCGCGGCGGTTTGCAGCACCCCAGCCTCGTAGCGCAGCGACAGCGACAGCCCGTCGATCTTCGGCTCGGCGGTGAAGTCGAGCGGCGCCTCGGCGCCGAGCCCAAGGAACTTGCGGACCCGGTTGGCGAACTCGGTGACCTCGTCGTCGATGAAGGCGTTGCCGAGACTCAGCATCCGCACCGCATGCGTCACCTTGCCGAAGCCCTCGGCGGCGGCGGCGCCGACCTGATCGGTCGGGCTGTCGTCGCGCGTGAGATGGCCGAATCGCGCTTCGATCTCCTG